>NZ_JBHLUH010000030.1:0-55677 GCF_042433955.1 Phytohabitans kaempferiae
CAAGGCCGCCAACGCTGGTGGTGTGGCGACCAGTGCGTTGGAGATGCAGCAGAACGCTTCGCGTGATTCGTGGAGTTTCGAGCACACCGAGCGGCGGTTGGCCGACATCATGCACAGCATCCATGACCGCTGTCTGGAGACCGCGGACGCGTACGGCAGCCCGGGCAACTACGTCGCGGGAGCCAACATCGCCGGCTTCATCCAGGTCGCCGACGCGATGCTCGCACTCGGCGTCATCTGACCCCGCACGGCGGCGGCGTAGGCCACGCAGACCTGGCGCGCACCGTCGCCACCGGGCTGCTCGCTCTCGGCGTCCAGCGGATTTCACCACCTCACACCACTACCTGTCCGTGTCCTGTGGGCTTGAACCGTGCAAGCCCGCACAACGGATGAGTCGCTGGTGCGGTCGAGGTGGTGTTCGCGAGGCGACTCAACGACGTGAGGGTGTGACGACAAACGCATAGCCACCCTGGTGGTCAAGCGGCTAATCTGCGGCCGTCTTTCAAGACGATCACGTCGATCGCGGTGATCGGAACATAGGAGAGAGGGCCGCTGTTGCGCGCATCCCGGACAGCGGTCATCACCGGCGGCATGAGTGGTCTCGGCGCGGCTGCCGCCGCCCGCCTGGTCAAGGACGGTCTCAAGGTCATCACGCTGGACCTCGCCGATCGCGCCGACTTACGCGTCGACGTCACCGATGCCGCGGCGGTCCGCGCCGCCGCGGCCCGGCTCGGACCGGTCGACATCCTCGTCAACGCCGCAGGTGTCGTCGGCCCGTACCTGCCACTGTGGCAGATCCCGCTCGATGCCTGGGAGAACACTTTCGCGGTCAACGTCCACGGCACGTTCAACGCCTGCAAAGCCTTCGTACCCGCGATGCGGGAACGCGGTTGGGGCCGGATCATCAATGTCGCCAGCATCGCTGGCAAGGTCGGCAACCCCAATATGTCGGCGTACTCGGCCGCCAGCGCCGCGCTCATCGCCCTTACCAAGTCGCTCGGCAAGGAACTGGCCACCAGCGGGGTCCTGGCCAACGCGGTCGCCCCGACCCTGGTACAGGCGCCATCGAACGCGGCGACGGCGCCCGAGGCCTTCGCCCACGCCAGCGACCGCACCCCGACCAGGCGGCTGAGCCAGCCCGAAGAGATCGCCGAGTTCATCGCCTGGCTCGCCTCCGACAAGGTGAACCACACCACCGGCGCGATTTACGACATCGGCGGCGCACCCGTCACCTACTGACGCGACGCCGCAGCCCAGATGTTTCCGGGCTGTGGCAGGTCACCAAAGCACCCGCGTACGGCTTCGACCGACCCGTCCGCATTACCGGGGCGCCGGTGCCGGTAGCGATCTGGACCGGTCTTCGTCGTAGGTGCCGGCGCGGACGAGAAAGATGCGTCAGCGTCGCACCTACGGGCATGTCAGGGACATCGAAGGTAGAAGACAAAGCTTAGGAGGGGTGTCATGGCAGAAGTCGCGGACTCGGCTGGAGTGGCGGTCATCGGGACCGGCGCCATCGGTACGGCCGTCGCGCGTCGCCTGCTCGCGGGAGGGCACAGCGTCACGGTCTGGAACCGTACCGAGAGTCGTGCCAGTCAGTTGGTCGGTGAAGGGGCGGCACGAGCGGGCTCTGTCCGCGAAGCGGTGTCGTCGAGCACGCTTGTCCTGCTGACCCTCAAGGACTTCACATCCGTACAGCAGTGCCTCGCCGACCTCGACCGCGCCGACCTGTCCGGGCGGACGGTCATCGGGATGTACACGGGCACGGCCAGCGAGGCGCGCTCCCTCGCCGAACGGGTCGACGACCTGGCCGGGCAATACCTCGACGCGGGCATCCAGGCCTCACCGGAGATGATCGGGACCGGTGCCGCGACAATCCTGTACAGCGGCTCACGGACGGCGTTCCAGCGACATACGGCGACCCTCGAGCTGCTGAGCAAGCCGCGGTTCGTCGGTGAGGCGCCAGATGGCGCCGCGGTCTGGGACCTTGCCCTCTTCGGGCTGTGGTACGACGCGCAGGTCGGGCTGTTGCGGGCGCTCGACACGGCACGGTCGGCCGGCATCGACCCGACGGAGTTTAGCCAGACGGCGGCTACACAGCTCGGCCACGTCGTCGACGGTGTGCCCGGCACCATTTCGGAACTGCACCGGGCAACCTATCCCGCAGGCCCAGCAAGCCTCACCGAGCACCTTACGGTCCTGCGCCAGCTCGTCGAGCTGCGGGCTGGCACCCGGCTGGGCGACGGTGGGCTTCCCCAGGTGGCCGAGGTGGTCGAGGTGCTCATCCGCGACGGTCGCGGCGACGAAGGGTTGACCGCGACCGTCTCTTGACCACCGGCCGCCGAGACAGCTCCAGCGACGACGAGCGAGTGCGAGCAGTCCGGCCCGACGTCGCGGCCGCCATCGACGGCGGGGTCGAATCTAGCTACTTCGACTAGGTGGCTCTCTGCACGGCTTTGCGGGTCATGGTCTTCGCGAAGGCGCGGCTCCCGCCCAGATCGGAAGAGGGCTCCACGACGATCACGAGGTCGCCGACCCGGGCAACCCCCACCCACCAACCGGGGTAGCTAGGCTCGGCGGCGGTGCCGACTCCAACGTAGACGAGCAGGCTCTCGTCGCCGGTGAAGTCACGCTCGGCGATCTGCGCGCGCCACGTCACGTCCTCGCTCTGGTCGGGCGAGAACGTGGCGCACCGGGCGACCCGGACTTGACCGTCCCGGGGGACGATCCGGTCTCGACGGCGATCTCGGCCACCGACATGTCACACAGGTAGTGCAGCGCGATCGCCCGGCGCTGGGCGGCGGGCAACCGATGTACCGCCGAGTACGTCAACCTGCCCACCACGGAGAAAACCAAGGTCGCCAAGAAGTAGCAGCAGGGTTCAGCCCTTGACCGCGCCGGCGGTGAGCCCTTCGGTCAGGAAGCGCTGCCCGAAGGCGTACATGATCACCACGGGAACGCTGACGAGCAGTGAGGCCGCGGCGAGCTGTCCCTGCGGTACCACGTCTCCGATGATCATCGACTGCATTCCGACCGGGAGGGTCTTGTACTCGTCCTTCGTGATGAACACGAAGGCGAACAGGAACTCGTTCCAGGCGTTGGTGAGGGTGAACAGCGCGACCGCCAGCAACCCCGGCTTGGCAAGGGGCAGCACCACCCGGCCGAACGCCTGGATGCGGCTGCAGCCGTCGACCAGCGCGGCCTCCTCCAGTTCGACGGGGATCGACGCGAAGTACCCGGTCAGCAGCCAGGTCGCGAACGGAAGCGTGAAGGTCGGGTACGTCACCACCAGCGACCACAGGGAGTCGGTGAGCCGCACCCCGATGAGCAGTTGGTACAGCGGGATGAACAGCAGCGCGCCCGGCATCACGTAGGTGAGCAGCACCGTGACGGTGAAGCCCTGCGCCCCGCGGAACCGCAGCCGGGCCAGCGCGTATCCGGCCAGGGCGGCGAGGACCAGGGCCACGGCGGTGGAGGCCGCGGACACCAGGATCGTGTTGAGGTACCAGCGGCCGAAGGGCTTGGTGGTGAACAGGTCAGTGAACTGCTGCAGGGTCCACGGGGTCGGCCACAGGTCGCTGGTGTGCATGACGATCTGGCCCTCGGACTTGAAGGCCGTGACCACGATCCAGTACAGCGGGACCAGCACGAACAGGAGCAGCCCGGCCAGCCCGAGAGCGGATCCCAGCCCTGACGCCAGGGATGACGCCCGGCGACGACCCCAGGTCCGCAGCGCCGAGACCACCCAACCGACCGCGGCCACGATCAGCAGCAGCACCCCGAGTACCACCGCCGCCTTCCAGAAGATGCGTGGCGAGGCCCAGGCCAGCAGGCCGGTGACCACTGCCGCGATGACCCAAGGCAGCGCCTTGCGCGACTTCCCCGTCCAACGTGGCGGTGCGGCGTCGCCGTCCCGGCGCAGCAACCGGACCAGGACGAACACCAGTACGCCGACGACCGGCAGCATCACGAGCGTGACCGCTGCCCCCGCGCCGTACTGCAGTTGCAGGATCGCCTTGGAGTAGGCGACGAGCACGTACGGGGCGGTCGCGTTGCCAGGGCCACCCTGCGTCAGCAGCCAGATGAGGTCGAAGTTGTTGAACGTCCAGATCGACGACAGGGTCACCGTCACGGTCATCACGTGGCGCAGTCCGGGGAGCGTCACGTGCATGAACCGCTGGAACGGTGAGGCGCCGTCGACGGTCGCCGCCTCGTACTGGTCCGCCGGGATGGCCTTCAACCCGGCGAGGAACGCGACGGTGAAGAACGGCACGCCCTTCCAGACGTTGACGAGGATCACCGACGGCATGGCCAGCGACGGGTCGGAGAGCCAGCCGGCCGGCCAGCTGTCGACCAGGTGCAAACTGGCCAGCAGCGGCCCGATCCCGGACTCGGTGAGCAGCAGGTTGACGCTGCCGAAGATCGGGTCGAGCAGCGAGCGCCAGCTGAACGCCGTCACCACCGTCGGGACCACCCAGGGCAGCAGGAGCAGCCCGGCCAGCACGGACCGCCCACGACGCCGATGGTGCAGCAGCAGGGCCGCGGAGAGGCCGAGGACCACCTTGAAAACCTCGGCGTACGCGGTGAAGACGAACGAGTTCAGTACGCCGGTGCGGAACTGCTCGTCGTTGACCAGGGCGAGGTAGTTGTCCAGGCCGACGAAAACGCTTTCCCGCCCGTGTCGTTCCGTCGTGCTGGTGATCACCGACCGGGCGATCGGCAGCAGCACGAGCCCACCGACCAGCAGAGCCGTCGGCGCGAGGAACAGCGCCGCCAGCCGCCAGTCGCGCCCCAGCCGCCGCTGGACCCTCGTGAGCGAGCCGGGCCCCGACGGCGAGGGTGCCCTCGTCGCCGGAGCCGGCGCCGGACGGACCGACGTCACTGGGGCAGCCCCTGCTGGGTGAAGATCTGCACCATCTTCGTGTGCGCGTCCTGCACCGCCCGCGCGGGCGCCGTTCCCTGGATGACCTGCTGCATCATGTCGGTGAGGACGTAGGCCCCGACCGCGGCCTGCTGGCCCGCGCTGGCCTTCTGCGGAAAGTTCAGGCCGTTCTTCGTGGTCAGCGGCAGCGACTGCTGGGTGATCTTGCGCATGATCGGGAACGCCGGGTCGCCGCTGGTGAAGAACGGGTCGGAGTCCCAGACCTTCTCCCAGGCGGGCAGCGCCAGGCCGGGCGCCTCCTTCGCCACGCCAAGCAGCGCGGGCGCGGTGATCAGGTACTGGGCCAGGAGCTTGGCGAGCGCGGCGTTCTTGGCGCCTTTGAAGACGACGAAACCCTGGGACTGGCCGAGCAGCAGGGGCTTGTCGGTAGCCGGCCCGATGCAGTCGGAGAAGACGTGCGTGTTCTCGTAGACGGGGTTCTTCTTGGTCTTGGAGTCCGCGTACACGCTGAACTGGTTGCGGGTGTAGCCGAGGATCCCGGCGAGCCAGTTCTCGTTGTTGCTGGAGTCGGTCCAGGCGGCCACCCCGGTCGGCAGCATCGGCTTGAACTTGGGATTGGTGTAGATGTCGCCGAGGAAGCTCACCGCCTCCACCGTCTCGGGGGAGTTGAACGTGACCTTCGTACCGTCGTCGGAGGCGATCGACCCGCCATAGGCGTTGATCAGTGCCTCGATGATGCCGTTGGCGTCGCCGGACCGGTTCATCGTCATGCCCCAGCCGAACCGGCGCTTGGCGGGGTCGGAGATCTCCAGGCACAGGTCCCGCAGTTCCTCCCAGGTGTAGATCTCCTTGGGCGTGATGCCCTTCTCCCGCATCCAGTCCTTGCGCAGGAAGGACCCGATTCCGATGAAGTGGTAGGGAATGGCGAACCACTTGCCGTCGAAGACGCAGAAGTTCTTGGACTCCGCGGTGGGCTCACCGTACGTGGCCGTCAGCGCCTCGACGACGTCCGTCACGTCCTCCAGATCGCCCAGCGCGTGGAACTGCGCGACGAATCGCGAGTCGGTCATGAACGCCAGGTCACGCGCCACGCCGCCCTTCACCTCGGCGTCGAGCTTGGCCACCACGTCGCCGGCGTCGGCCTGGACCAGGCTGTTGTCGATCTTCGTCCCGGTGGAGTTGGCGAACTTCGCGATCGAGCTGTCGAGGGCGGCGTTCGCCGCCTCCGAGTACAGCTTCTGCGAGAGCATCCCCATCGAGGTGCCCTTCAACGCCGCCGCGGCGTCGAGCAGTTCCTTCGGCACCTCGGCCTGTGCCTGGGGTGCCGGCGTCGAGTCGCCCCCGCACGCGGCCAGACCGGCCGCGCCGAGCACTCCGACTCCCATCCCCAGAAAGCCGCGTCGGGTCCACATCGGGTTATCCGCCATAGCGATTCGCCTCCTTCGTCTCGCCTCACCGCCGCACGCCGAGGCCGTATTCACGGGGTAGGTGACGCTGACATCGCTGTTCGAAATTTCGAACTTGATTCGGGATTTCGTACCGAGTGGACGCGACGGTAGATGACCCCAACGGGGAGTGTCAATGTATCGATGTTATTGCCGCCCTAAAGGGCAAGGCTGTGGGTGTCAGGACTGGCTTCGGTACCCCATGCGGGCGGAGAGCGTGGCCGCGCCCTCGCGTACCAGCTGGGTCCACGCCTCGTTCGCCTGCGGGGTCCAGCGGATGATAGGGGCGGAGACGCTCATCGCCGCGACGGTCGCGCCGGTATGGTCACGGATCGCCGCGGCCACGCAGCGCATGGCGGTATCGGACTCGCCGTTGTCGACCGCGACGTCTTCGGCCCGAACACGGTCAAGATGCTTCCGCAGGAGGTCCGGGTCGGTGATGCTGGCCGGCGTCATGCCGGGCAGGTCGCCGCTTGCCAGGACGGCGTCCAGGTCGGCCGGATCTAGGCTCGACAGCAGTATCTTGCCGACCGCCGTGCAGTGGGCCGGCAGCCCTCGCCCGACCGCCGAGACCATCCGGACAGGGTGCGTGCTGTCGACCTTGACGAGGTAGATGACATCGGCACCGTCGAGCACGGCGACGAGGACCGCCTCGTCGCACGCGGCGGCCACCTCGCGCGCGACGCCCTGCGCCTCCCGGACCAGATCGAGCCGGCCGGCGAACGCCGAGCCGAGCTGGAAGAGGGGCATGCCGAGCCGGTACCGCACCGGCTGGCCCGGCACGGAGATCAGGTATGACCGAGCCACGAGCGTGACGAGCAGCTCGTGCACGGTGGTGCGAGGCAGGTCGAGCCGCTCGGCCACCTCGCGGGCCGACAGCTGGGCGCGGTCCAGAAACAGCTCGAGGATGTCGAGTGCGCGGATGACCGCCGGTACCACGCGGGGCATGTCGATAGTCCTTTCGAAATGCCGGGCCCCCGTCAACGGCCTACGTGAAACGACATCTGGACAGCGTAGCGGCGGTCGGCCCGCGCGGTAGGGTGCGAACTCGCAGCGTCACGTCTTCGACGCCCGGCTGTCGAGCATCGCGACCCTGCGCGGACCGCCGTGCGCCGGTAGCTGCCGTCCGGCAGCTCGTTGATCTCATCCAAGTCGGTGTCGCCGGCGAGGTCCACCCCGATCCACCGTAGGCACCCGAGCCCCAGGAGTGCTCCAGCCCTTCCTCACCACTCGCCACAACAGCGATGGGGCGGCGTGATGCCCTACGCGTCCTCAAGTGTTGGCCCGGCTGGACCGTCGAGTCGGCCGATCGCTGCGCGGATGTCCTCCGCGTCGGGCATTCCCAGTTCGCTGTAGATGGCGTACGCCTGCTCGTAGTGAGCCCAGGCCTCATCGGTGTCACCCTGCGCCCGGTGGGCGTGGCCGAGGCCGGCGTGAGCACGAGCCTGCTGGGGGCGGGTGCCGGTTTCGGTGGCGATGGCGAGTGCTTCGGTGTAGTGGGCGACGGCGTCCGCGGGTCTGTCGGCGAGCTGGGCGGCCTCACCGAGGCTGTTGAGCGTCCACGATTGGGCGTACCTTTCGCCGGTGGTGCGGCAGAGGGTGAGTGCCTGCCGCAGATAGCCGGTGGCGGTTTCTGGTTGGCGAAGGTGGATGTGGAGCCTGCCTAGACCGTCCAAAATGGAGGCGTGGGTGATGGGGATGTCCAGTTGCTGGACGATGCTGAGGGCGTGCTGAAGGTTCTCGTCGGCGGCCGCGTAGTCACCCTGCCGCAGCTCGACCTCGGCGAGATTTCCCAAGGTGAGACCTTCGTGGTAGCGGGAGCCGACCTCCCGGTATATCGCGAGCGCCTGCCGGTTGTTGTCGGCGGCTTCGTCGTACCGGGCCAGCCAGGCGTTCACCACGGCCAGGTTGGCTAGTCCGGACGCCTCGCCGAGCCGGTCACCGACTTTGCCGAAGCAAGTGACCGCTTCGCGGTAGTCGTCGATGGCTTGTTTGTGGTTGCCCATTCGGGACTGGGCGACGCCGAGCGCGAGCAGCGTCAACCCCTCACCGGCCGGGTCGCCGGCGTGCTGGAAGCGGGTACGAGCCAACTGACCGTGTTCGGTCGCCTGCGCGTACCGGCCGGACGACACGTAGGCGGTCGCGAGGTGGCGCAGCGCGTGTGCGGTCCCCAGCAGGTCGCCGGCCCGTTCGGCGGCCCGCAGGGCGTGGCCGTTGATCGCCAACTGCTCGGTGAGGTGGGCGGCGCTGAGGTACCGGTAAAGGACCCGGGCCAGGTCGACGGCGTATCTGGAGCTGCCATTCGCGGCGGCATGGGCCGCGGTGGCGACCAGGCAGAATCGTTCGCGCTCCAGCCAGGCGCTGGCCGCGCCCGGATCGGTCAGGTCAGGCAGGACCGCGGTCGTGGCGGGGCGGTCGGGTCGCCAATGCGCCTCGGTCGGGTGCAGCGTGTCCATGGCAGACGTCGCTGCCGCCTGGTAGTAGTCGCGTAGGCGTACTTCGGCTTCCCACCGCCGTTGGTCGTTCTCCTCCGTCGTGGCCAGGTCGGTGGCGTAGGCGCGCAGCAGGTCGTGGATGCCGTACCGGCCGCGGTCGGTGCGATGCACCAGGTGAGCGCGGGTGAGCAGCTCCAGGATCCGCCGAGCCTGGTCGACGCCGGCCTCCGTGAGCGCCGCGACCGCGTACGGTTCCAGGTCGGGGCCGGGATGCAGTCCGAGCATCCGGAAGGTTCGGGCGGCTTCGGCCGGCAACTGCTGGATCGACCAGGAGAACACCTCGCGCACGGCCGCGTACTGGTCGCCGCCGGCATCGAGCAGGTCCAGTCGGTCCTGCCGGTCGGCCAGCTCGGCCACCAGATCGGCGAGCGTGTCGTCCGGCCGGGACACCGCCAGCTCCGCGGCGATTCGCAACGCCAGCGGCAGCCGGGCGCACTGCTTGGCCAGTGCCGTGGCCGAGGCGGGGTCGGCGTCGACCCTGGCACCGATCAACCGGCGCAGCAGGCCGACCGCCTCACCGCTGGGCAGCAGGTCCAGGTCGATGCGGACGGCGCCGTGCACGGCGACCAGCCCGGCCAGGCTGTCCCTGCTGGTCACCACCACCAGGCATGAGCCGCTGCCGGGTAGCAGCGGCCGCACCTGGGCAACGTCGGCGGCGTTGTCCAGCACGATCAGCATCCGCCGGCCGGCCAGTTCGCTGCGGTAGCGGGCGGCCCGCTCGTCCAGGTCAAGTGGGATGTTCTGGCCGGTCACCCCCAGCGCGGTCAGGAATCGCGCGAGCGCGTCCTCCGCCGGCATTGGCTGCTGCGGGTCGTAGCCGTGCAGGTTCACGTACAGCTGGCCGTCCGGGAACCGGTCGATGACCCGGTGCGCCCAATGGATCGCGAGCGCGGTCTTGCCGACACCAGCCGTCCCGCCGATCGCGGTGATGACGACGGGGCGTGGGGCACCGGCGCTGTCAGGCAGCAGGTCGTCGAGTCGTTGCAGTTCGGTGGTGCGGCCGGTGAAACTGGGCACGTCGGCGAGTAGCTGCGCCGGCCGGTGCGGACGCGTCCTGCGGCCGGCCGGCGGTCGGCTGGCGTCAGGCGTGCCGACGGTGGACGGCAGGGTGAGCTGGGGGTCCTGCCGCAAGATCTGCTGTTGCAGGTCTCGTAGCGCCGGGCCCGGGTCGCTGCCCAGTTCGTCGACCAGCCGCTGGCGCAGCAGCCGGTACCGGGCCAGCGCGTCGGCCTGCCGGCCGCAGCGGTACAGCGCGAGCATCAGTTGGCCGGCCCGCCGCTCATCCATCGGGTGCTCGGCCACAGCGGCAGTCAACTCGGGCAGCAGCCGTGCGTGCTCGCCGCGGCCCAGCAGTACATCGGTGCGGTCCAGCACCGCGGCGAGCCGCTCGCCCTCCAATCCGACCGCGACCCGCCGTAACCAGTCGCTATCCAGATCCGCGAACGGCGCTCCCCGCCACAACGCCAGGGCCTCGTCCCAGAGGCGCGCGGCGCGCTCGTCGTCGTCAACCCGCCGGGCCTGCTCCGACAACGCCCGGAACCGGTACAGATCGACGACGCCGCGATCGGTCTCCACCAGGTAGCCGTGCGCCCGGCGCACCAGCGCCGCCCCTCCCGCACCATCCAGGACCGTCCGTAGTCGCGACAGGTAGCTGTGCAGCGTCTGGGAGGCCCGCTGCGGCGGCGTCTCCCCCCACACCCGCCCCACCAACTCGTCGAACGCGACCACTCGGCCCAACTCGGCCAGCAACACCGCCAACACCGTCCGTTGCCGAGCGGGCCCCAACGGAACCAGCCCGTGCTCACCGTGTGCGACCACCGGACCCAACACCTGGAACCGCATCAACCGCTTCCCCCTCGCTCCCGCAGTCGGCAACCCACGCAGCAGCCTAGGACCGCGTCGCCAGGGCTACGGGTGTGGCTTCAGGGGGCACTTGGTGGGGAAGCCGCGGAGTTCGACACTCGCACCCCGCACTGGTTCGGTGCCACCAGCGCCGGCCCTGTCGAGTACCTCAGCCCTCATCGGAAGACAAGGCGAACGCGCACACGTCCGATCCGAAACCGCCGCCGACCGTCACTTTCGGAAACGTTGCCGGGACGCGGGCCGCAGGTGAGCGCACTGGTGGCCAGGCATTGAGATCTTGAGGCTCTTGACTCGGCCTGCCGGCATCGGCCACGATTAGAATCGTTTCCAGCTCTCTGAAAGGTGAGGGATGGCACGGATCAGAATGCGGCAGGCGGTTGCCGCCGCGCTGGCGGACGAGATGCGCGAAGACCCCTCGGTGCTCCTGTTCGGCGAGGATGTCGCCGCGGCCGAAGGGCCGTTCAAGACCTCCGAGGGGTTGCTCGCGGAGTTCGGCCCGCTTCGGGTGCGGGATACGCCGATCTCTGAGATGGGCTTCGTCGGCGCGGCGGTCGGCGCCGCCGCCGTCGGGATGCGCCCGGTCGTCGAGATCATGTTCATGGAGTTCCTCGGCGTGGCGCTCGACCAGCTCGTGACCGAAGCGGCGAAGTTCCGGTACCTGAGCAACGGCCGCGTGGGCGTACCGATGGTGGTCCGCGCCAGCACTGGTTCGGGTCTCGGCTTCGGCAGCCAGCACAGCCAGACCCTGGAGAACTGGCTCGCTGCCACGCCAGGGCTGAAAGTGGCCGTCCCCAGCGACTCCCAGACGGCCTATGGCCTGCTCCGCGCGGCGATCCGCGACCCCGACCCGGTGGTCGTTCTGGAGCCGCGGGTCCTCTATGCCGAGCGCGGTGAGTGCGTTACCGGCGAGGAGGGCATCGTTCCCCTCGGCGCCGCCCGAGTCCTCCGTGACGGCGACGCGGTCACGGTCGTCGCCCTCGGGCAGACCGTCCGCGCGGCGCTGGCCGCCGCGGAGCGCCTCGACGCTGGCGTCGAGGTGATCGACCTCGCCACGCTCGTGCCCTGGGACCGGGCGACGGTGCTCGCCTCGGTCGCGAAGACCGGCCGGCTCGTCGTGGTCGAGGAGGCGCCGGTCAGCGGCGGCTGGGGCAGCGAGGTCGTCTCCACGGTGACGACAGCGGCGTTCCGGTCGCTGCAGGCGCCGCCGTTCCGGGTGACCGCGCCGGATGTGCCGGTGCCCTACACCAAGGCCCTCGAGGCGCGCTACAGCCCGACGGTCGACGAGATCGAGTTCCAGCTCAAGACCTACCTCGAGACCGGCGACGTGCCGCAGCCGTGGTGGGTCCGGGAAGGGGTGGCGGCATGACCCTGGTGCGCTCGCAGGACTCGGCGCGGCGGCGGGAGGCGTTGACCGAGCCGGTGGCCCGCTACGAGCGGATGTACGAGATCCGCACGTTCGAGGACCGGATCAACGAGTTGTTCGCGCGTGGCCTTATCCACGGTACGACGCACCTGTGCGCCGGCCAGGAGGCGCTCGACGTCAGCCTCGCGCTTGAGTTGCGCGCCACCGACATCGTCAGCGCCACGTACCGGGGCCACGGCATCGCGCTCGCGCTCGGCATGTCCCCGACCGACGTGCTCGCCGAGATCATGGGCAAGGCCGACGGGTGCGCCGGCGGCGTCGGCGGTTCGATGCACCTCGCGGAGCCCGATGTCGGCCTGCTGCCGACGTTCGCGATCGTGGGCGCCGGCCTTCCGGTGGCGGCGGGCGCGGCGCTCGCGTTCCAGACGCGGAGGGAGGACCGCGTGGCGGTGTCGGTGTTCGGCGACGGGGCAGCCAACATCGGCGCGTTCCACGAAGCGCTCAACCTCGCCGCGGTGTGGAAGCTGCCGGTCGTGTTCGTCTGCGACAACAACGTCTACGCCGAGTACAGCCGGATCGACATCACCACCCCGCTGACCGACCTGCACCGGCGGGCCGGGTCGTACGACATCCCGGGCGTGCCCGTCGACGGCATGGACGTCGGGGCCACCCGCGCTGTGCTCCGCGAGGCGGTGGCCCGGGCCCGGGCGGGGGAGGGGCCGACCCTGGTGGAGGCGAAGACCTACCGGTTCGCCGGCCACTCGCGGGCCGACCAGGCGACCTACCGGCCGGCTGGCGAGCTGGACATGTGGCGCGAGCGCGACCCGGTCACGCTGGCCCGCGACGCGCTCGTGGCCGCCGGCACGGCGACCGAAGACGATCTCGCCACGCTGGAGAAGGCGGTACGCGAGGAACTCGACGCGGTGGTCGAAGCGGTGACCGCCCTGCCCGAGCCGGAGCCAGCCGCCATGTTCCGCAACATCTGGGCGCCGGCGGTGCCCGCGTGAAGGTGACCGTGAAGCTGCCCCGGGTGGCGGACACCGTCGACGAGGTCGTCATCGTGGAGTGGGACGTGTCCGTCGGCGCCACCGTCGCGGTCGGCGACACGCTCGTCCGGGTCGAGACCGACAAGGCGGTCGTCGAGGTGCCTTCCCCGGTGGCCGGCGTCGTCAGCGAACTCCTGGTCACAGCCGACGACGACGTGACGACCGGACAGCCGATCGCCGTCATCCAGGCGTAGGGAGGCGAAGTGATCCCGATCGTCGACACCCACGTGCACTTCTGGGACAAGAAGCATCCGGAACTGCGCTGGGACTGGCTCGCGCCGGATGCGGTGCACCCGATCCTCGGCGACATCGACGGCATCAAGAGCGAGGTCTTCGACGCGCGCCACATGTGGGCCGAGGCCCGGTTCGCCGGCGTGACGCACTTCGTCCACGTGCAGGCGGCGATCGGCTCGCCCGACCCGGTGACCGAGACCGTGTGGCTCACCGAGATGGCCGCGCGGCACGGCATCCCACACGCCATCGTCGGCCACGCCGACCTCGGCTCCGACGACGCCGAGCGTCAGTTGGCACGGCACCGCGAGTCACCGCTGTTTCGCGGAGTGCGCGACTTCGCCGCCGAGCCGACGATCGCCTCGGGGGAACTGCCGCCGGCGTACGAGCGGTCGCTGCGCTACCTCGCAGCGCACGACCTGGTCTTCGACCTCGACTGCGAGTATCCCGTCATGGCCGAGGCGGGCGCCGTCGCGGCGCGCCACCCGGACCTGCGGATCGTGCTCGAGCACATCGGATATCCCCGGCGGCGCGACGACGAGTACTTCCAGGCTTGGCGGGCGGCGATCGCCGACCTCGCGAAGCATCCCAACGTCACGTGCAAGATCTCCGGCCTCGGGATGACCGACCCGCTCTTCACCCGCGAGTCGCTGCGGCCCTGGGCCGAACACTGCCTGGAGAGCTTCGGGCCGCAGCGCTGCGTCATCGGCTCCAACTGGCCCGTCGACCGGCTGTTCAGCTCGTACGACGCCATCATGGCCGGCTACCGCGACTACGTCTCGGCACTGTCGCCGGACGAGCAGCACGCCGTCCTGTCCGGCAACGCCCTGCGCATCTTCGGGATCGCGTCATGAAAGTCACGTCGGTCACGGCCATCCCGGTCGCGTACCCAGAGCCCAACGACTTCGGCGCCACCCGCTACCTGTGCCTGGTCAAGGTCGTCACCGACGAGGGCGCGGTGGGCTGGGGCGAGGCGATCACCCAGTTCCGCGACGCCAACCACGCGGTCGCCCGTCTCATCGAAGGCATGGCCGACGTGGTCGTCGGGCGCGACCCGGTGCACACCGAGTCGATCTGGCGCGCCCTGAAGGACCGGGCCTGGTGGTACGGGTACGGCGGCGGCATGGCCTCGTACGCGATCGCGGCGCTCGACATCGCGCTCTGGGATCTGAAGGGCCAGGCGCTCGGGAGAAGCGTCCTCGACCTGTTGGGCGGGCCGGTACACGACCGGCTGCCGGCGATCGCGTCCGCGCACGCGCACCACTCCTCCATCCCCGACATGGCCGAGGAGGCCGCGGGGTGGCTGTCCACCGGGCTGCGGGGCGTGAAGGTCGGCTTCGGCAAGCGCGGCAACGCCCGGCTGGGCTACGAACACGACCGGGACGTCGAGTACGTCCGCGCGATGCGCCAGGCGATCGGCCCCGACCGGCACCTCATGATCGACCTCGGGATCGCCATCAAATGGGACGTCGCGACCGCGGTGCGCCGCGTCCGCGCCTTCGAGGAGTACGGCATCGACTGGATCGAGGAGCCGCTCGGCGCCTGGGATCCCGAAGGTTACGCCACGCTGCGCGCCAAGACCCAGACCTCCATCGCGTACGGCGAGAAGGAGTGGACCCTGGAGGGGTTCGAGCGTGTGCTCGCCACCGGCACCTGCGACGTGCTCGGCGTCGACCCGGCCCGCGCCGAGGGCATCACCGGCTTCAAGAAGGTCACCGACCGCGTCGAGTTTCACCGCCGGCAGGCCAACGCACACGCCTGGTCGTCGGCCATCGTGACGGCCGCGAGCCTCGCCATCTCCTTCAGCACGCCGGCCTGCAAGGTGTTCGAGCTCAAGCCCTTGCGCAACCCGATGCAGCACGACCTCGTGGCCGAGCCGTTCAGCCACGTCGACGGCTGGATGTCGCCGCCTGTCGAGCGTCCCGGGCTCGGCATCACGGTCGACGAGGACGTCGTCGACCGCTACCGCGAATGACCATTGTGGACCCTGTACTCGTCGCGGTGTCCCGGACGGCGGCGGACGTGCCCGTGGACCGGGCGGCGGCGCGACTGCTGCTCGCCGACCACCTGGCCTGCGTGGCAGCGGGAGACGGCCCGCCGGCCGGTCTCGACCTCGCCGGCCGGCTCGCCCTGCGCTCCCATCGTGGCGACCGCGACGACATCTACTGGCCCGCGCGGATTCACCCTGGCTCGCTCGTGTGGCCAGCCGTGCTCGCCACCGCCGCGCCGGGCGGACCACTGGCCGAGGCGGCGACGGCCGGCTACGAAGCGGCTGTCGCGGTGGCGAGCTGGCTCGGCGCCGGCCACGCCGCGCGGTTTCACGCGACGGCGACGTCCGGGCACGCCGGTGCCGCGGCGGCGGCGGCCGTGTGCCTGGCCGGTGGGCGCGACCCGGACGCGATCGCGGCCGCGGTCGGGCTCGCGATGACCACCGCGGGCGGCGTCAGGCAGACGATCTGGGAGCGCGGCTCGGCCGGCGCCTGGCACCGGGCCGCCGCGGCGTCGGCGGGGGTGGGCGCGGCGTACGCCGCCGCGTGGGGCGTGGCGCCGCCGCGTGCGGTGCTGACCGGCCCCGCCGGGGTCGCCGCCCTGCTCGCCGGCGACCCGTCGGCCGCCCCGCCGGGACCGGTCGGAGCGCTGGCGGCGACCGCCATCCGCCCGTACCCGGTGAACGGTTTCGCACAGTCCACTGTCGACGCGCTGCGCGCGTTGCGTCGCGCGGTCGGGCCGGCGGTCGACGCCGTGGAGCTGGCCGTGTCGCCGCTGGTGGCCCGGGCGTGCGCCGGGCCGGACCCGTGGTGGGACCTGGCCGGGATCGCCCGCCGCGCGTGGGCGGCGGGAGATCCCTTCCAGCTCGGCGCCCCGGAGCCGCACCTGACGGTCACGGTGCGGGAGGAGGAGGAACGGCCGGTCGAGTCCGTACGCGCCTGGCCGTCGGGCCGGTTGGCGGAGGCTGTGACGGTCGCCGCCGCCCCCGGTGGGCCCGGCCCGGCTCGCGCGGAGCTGGCCCACCGGAAGTGGAGCGCGATGGGAGTCGACGCTTCTCTGCTGTGGACGGTCGCTGGTACGGGCGACGTGGAGTCCGCCATCCGGGCCGTCGGCGCCGGCTAATCGGCGGTGGCCGGCCGGCCCACCGGCACCGGACGGCCCTCGCGTGCGCTCGCGTACATCGCTTCCAGTACGGCCACCGTGCGCGCGCCAAGCTCACCGGGCGAGCAGTTCTCGACGTCGCGCCCGAGCCCCAGGTCGACCAGGGTGTGCGGTGGCCCGTCGCACTCGTAGCGGCCGCTGCCCGCCGGGAACGTCAGGTCGACGTCGCCGGTGCCGTCGCGGAACATCCGCAGCCGGTCGTTCTCCACGTCGAGCTGGAACTGGCCCTCGGCACCGACCATCCGGACCTGTAGCTGGTCGCGGAACTCCATCGCCTTCTGATGGGCGGAGGCGCCGGTCAGCGTGCCGATCCCACCGCCGGCGAGGTGCAGCACCGCGGCGTCGTGCTGCTCGACGGTGCCGCCGAGCGGGCGCGCGACGACCGCGTTCACCTCGGTCACCTCGACCTCGTGCAGCCACAGTGCCAGCCCGAGCGCGTGGGTCAGCTGGGCCTGGCCGTAGCCGCCGCCGGACAGCGCCGGGTCGACCCAGGTCGCCAGGTCGGGGGCGGAGAGGCTGGACGCGCGGGCGTAGGCGCCGGCGCCGGAGAGCAGCTCCCGCACGCCGGATGCCATGTAGACCATCATCGACTCCACCTGGCCGATGCCGCCGTGCCGGGCGATGTGCTCGCGGGCCTGCCGCATCATCGGCCGGTAGTTGTAGCCGTAGGCGACCAGCAGGTGTCGGCCGACCCGGCGCGCGGTCTCCACCAGATCCCACGCCTGGGCACTGGTGGTCGTGAACGGCTTCTCGACGAGCACGTGCGCGCCCGCCTCCAGCGCTGCCCGGGCGTGCTCGTGGTGCAGGGCCGCGGGGCTGCCGACGAGCACGATGTCGGCACCGCGGGCGAGCACCTCGCGGTAGTCCTCGCTCGCGTGCGCGAAGCCCCACTTGTCGCGGATCTGGGCGAGCAGGTCGCCGCCGAGGCGGCAGACGCCGTGGAACTCGACCTCGTCGCGCCGCTTCGCCAGCTCGGGCAGATGGGACGAGACGGCCCACGAACCCGCACCGATGACCGACAGCCGCAGTTTGCTCACGCTCCACCTCTCAGCGGGACGGGAAGGGCCACCGCGCCCGCGCGGGCGAGGGCGGCGATGTGATCGTCGGAGTAGCCGAGCAGGTCGGCAAGGACCGCTCGGGTGTGCTCGCCGAGCGCCGGGCCGCGGCTGCGGCGCGGGGGCGCGGCGCCGAAACGTACGGGCGAGGCGACCTGGCCCACCGCGCCCAGCCGGGGGTGGTCGACCCGGAACACCAGCTCGCGTGCGGCCACCTGGGGGTCGTCGAGCGCGGCGTGGACGTCGTTGACCGGAGCGCATGGCACGCCGTGCTCGGTGAGCACCGTGAGCCAGTGCGCCGTCGGCTGCTTCGTGAACTCGACGTCGAGCAGCGCGATCACCTCGTCACGGTGCCGCAGGCGGTCGTCGAACGTGACGAAGCGCGGATCCGCGGCCAGCTCCGGCCGGTCGAGCGCCGCGGTCATCCGTACCCAGAACTTCTCCTTGCTGCCGCCGGCGACGATCCAGCCGTCTGCGGTCGGGAAGTTGCCGAACGGCACGAGGGTGGGGTGGCCCGAGCGCGGCACGCGGACCGGCACGTGGCCTTCGGTGAGTGCCCAGGTGGCGAGGTAGTTGAGCATGGAGACGGCGGTGTCGAGCAGGGCCACGTCGGCGTCGCCGCCCACGCCGTCGCGGCGGGCGGCGTGCACGCCGACCATCAGTGACAGGGCGGCGGCGAGCCCGGTCGCGAAGTCGACGGCGGACATGCCGGTCTTCGTGGGCGGCCCGTCCGGCTCGCCGGTGATGCTCATCCAGCCGGCGACGCCCTGCACCATGTAGTCGAAGCCGGGGTCGGCGGCACGCGGGCCGGTCATCCCGTATCCGGACAGGGAGCAGCACACAAGCCGTGGGTTGGCGTGGCTCAGGTCCGCGTACCGCAGACCCAGCTTCGCCGGTACGTCGCCGCGCAGGTTGTAGAAGAGGGCGTCGGCGTGGGCGACCAGGTCCTCGAGTACGCGCCGGCCGTCGGGATGTGCGATGTCGAGGCAGACGCTGCGCTTGTTCCGGTTGAGTGACTCGAAGAAGAGGCTGTCGGTGCCGTCGCGGTAGGGCGGGACGTACCGGCCGACGTCGCCTTCCGGCGGCTGCTCGATCTTGATGACGTCGGCGCCCAGGTCGGCGAGGTGGAGGGAGCCGTATGGTCCCGCGCCGTACTGCTCGATCGCGACGATCCTGATGTCCGACAACGGGAGTGACATTCCGCGACCCTTTCGCATTGACCCACGAAGCACGTTACCGGTACCGTTTCCAGGAACGATACCCAACGTGCTGCCCCAGGAGAAGTGCATGCCGACGATCGAGGCGATCGAGACGATCCCGTTGCGGATTCCGTTGCGCCATCACTACAAGGGCAGCTACTACTCGATGCGCAACCGGTGCACGATCATCACTCGCGTCCGTACGTCGGACGGCGTGGTGGGCGAGGCGTACAACGCCGACACCGACGAGGAGCAGCATGAGGTCCTCGGCATCATCCGCGACGAGATCGCCCCGCGCGTCGTCGGCCTCGACGTCCTCCAGGTGGAGCGGGTCTGGCACGCCATGCTGCCGGTCACGCTCGACCAGTTGCGCGACCGCGCGATCCCGATGCAGGCGATCGCGTGCGTCGACAGCGCCGTGTGGGACGCCGTCGGCAAGTACGCGAAGCAGCCGCTGTGGCGGTTGTGGGGTGGCTACCGCGACCGCATTCCGATGATCGGCATCGGTGGCTACTACGGTTCCAGCGCCGCCGACCTGGAGAAGGAGCTGGCCTTCTTCAAGGAAGAGCACGGCATGGTCGGCATGAAGTTCAAGATCGGCGCGAAGCCACCGCGGGAGGACGCCGACCGCCTGCGCGCGGCGCGGAAGATCGTCGGCGACGACTTCATCTTCGTGGTCGACGCCAACCAGGGCTACACGGTCCCCGAGGCGCTGGAGTTCCTCCGCCTGCTCGGCGACGAGGTGCCGCTGCGCTGGTTCGAGGAGCCGACCCGGTGGCACGCCGACTGGCGCGGGCTGCGTGACGTACGCACTCGCGGCAACGTCAACGTGGCGGCCGGCCAGAGCGAGACATCCCGGGTGGGGATGCGGGAGATGTTCGTCAACGGCGCGATCGACGTCTGCAACTACGACGCGTCCTGGGGCGGTGGGCCCACGGAATGGCGGCGGGTCGCGGCGCTGGCGCTGGCCTTCGAGGTCGACCTCGGCCACCACGAGGAGGGGCACATCGCCGCGCACCTGCTGGCGTCGGTGCCCAACGGCACGTTCGTCGAGGCGTTCTCGCCGACCCGTGACCCGATCTTCTGGAGCCTGATCGCCAACCGGCCCGCGCTGGTCGGCGGTGAGCTGCCTCTGCCGCAGGCGCCGGGCCTCGGTTGGGAGCTGGACGAGGATTTCATCCGCCACCACCGGACCGACGGCTGAGTCGCTCAGGGATACTCCAGTGGTTGTGCGCGAGATGCAGTGATGTGGAGGTCGTCGATGGCAAGGTCCGATTCGGAAGGTTCCGGAGCGACCATCCGCGACGTCGCAGTCCAGGCCGGTGTCGCCCTGTCGAGCGTGTCCCGGGTGCTCTCCGGCCACCCCGACGTCTCGCCCGCGATGCGGGCCAAGGTGGAGGCGGCGGTCGCCGAGCTCGGCTACGAGCCCGACCTGCTGGCGCAGTCGCTGCGCAGCGGGTCGACCAAGACCATAGGCTTCGTGCTGCGTGACATCTCCAACCCGCTGTTCGCCAACATCGCCCGGGCGGCGGAGCAGGAGCTGCGCCGTTCCGGGTTCTCCATGCTGATCACAAGCTCCGACGGCCACCTCGACGTCGAGGCCCGCAACCTCGCGCTGCTGCGCCGGCGGCGGGTGGACGGCGTCATCGTCTCGCTCGTGTCGGAGGAGGCGGAGAGCACCCGGGCCGCGCTCGCCGCCCTGCAAGGGCCGGTGGTGCTGCTCGACCGAGAGGTCAGCGGGCTCAACGCGGCCGCGGTGCACTGCGACCACTACTCCGGTGTGCTCCGCGCCACCGGCGAGTTGCTGGCCCGTGGCCACCGGCGCATCGGGCTGGTCACCGGTTCGCTCGCCGTGCGGTCGTCGCGGGAGCGCCTGCGTGGCTACGAGGCGGCCTTCGCCGCCGCCGGTGTCCCGGTCGACCGCAGCCTGGTCTCGCTGCGGAGCTTCGAGGCCGACTACGCCAAGGCCGAGGTCATCCGCATGTTCTCCCGGCGCTCGGAGCCGACCGCGCTGATCACCGGTGGCATCGCCTCGGCGAGTGGTGCCCTGCAGGCCCTGCGCCAGCTGCGGCGGGCGGTCGGCTCCGACGTCGCGCTGGTGACCCTCGACGAGTGGCCGATGTTCGACGTGCTGGCGCCCGACCTCGCCTCGGTCTCCCGGGATTCGGGGGAGATGGGTACGGCCGCGGCGCGGCTCATGCTCGACATGCTCGACGGTGCCGAGCCGCGCACGGTGGTCATCGACACGCATTTCACGCCGCGTGACAGCGTCGGTTCGGTCCGCAAAAGCTCGTCGGCACCGCGCAAGGCGGCACCGCGCAAGGCGGCACCGCGCAAGGCGACCGGCGCCGGGAAATCTGTCCGGACCGACGCCTGATGCCGCGCGGCGCCCCCGGCTGGTTCGAGCCGGGATCTCGGCCGTTTCAAGGGGTCTCGGCTGTCTGAGGGGGGTCTCGGCTGTCTGAGGGGGGTCTCGGCTGTGTAAGGGGGATCTCGCTGTCTAAGGGGATGAGAAGATGACCGAGTCGCTCGCCGGTTCCGCGGTCGTCGTCACCGGCGCCATCGGGGGCATCGGCGCCGCCGTGGCGCGGATGCTCGCCGCCGAGGGCGTCGCCGTGTACGCGGTCGACCTCGATTCCGAGCGGTTGGCCGGGCTCGTCAACGAGTTGCCCGGTGGCGGACACCGGGCCCTCGCCGCCGACCTGCGCGACCTGGGCTCGTACGAGGGGATTCTGGACGCCGTCCGGGCCGACGGCCGTCCCCTGGCCGGGCTCGCCCACCTGGCCGCCGTGCTTCGCCGCCGGCACCGCCTCGAAGACATCACCGAGGAAGACTGGGACCTGCAGGTCGACACCAACCTCAAGGCGACGTTCTTTCTCAACCGGGCGGTGGGCCTGTTCCTCGCCCGTCAAGGCGCCGGCGGGGCGATCGTCAACCTGGCCTCGCAGGGCTGGTGGACCGGCGGGCTGGGCGGGTCGGTGGTCTACAACGCGGCCAAGGGCGGCATGGTGACGATGTCCCGTGGGCTCGCCAGGACGCTCGCGGCCGACCGGGTGCGGGTCAACACGGTGGCGCCCGGCTTCGTGGACACGGCGATGATGCGCGGTGGCATGACCGAGGAGCAGCTCGCGGCGGCGGTCGCGATGGTGCCGTTGGGCCGCCTCGCCACGCCGGAGGAGGTCGCGGACGCGGTCGTCTACCTGCTGCGCCCGGGTGCCCGGTACGTGACGGGGGCGACGCTCAACGTCTCCGGTGGCCAGCTGATGTACTGACCCGCCTGGCGGGCTGCCGGCGGGGTCGCGATAACGATACTGGAAACGTTGCCGGAACCGTTGACAAACGATTCCAGCCGGCGATAGCGTCCCGCTAACACGCCGGAAACATCAACTTCTCAGGTGCACCGTACGCCCTCGTCAGCCGGCCGTTCGGCCCACGCGATCGACGTACGCCAAGGAGGCAACGTGGACTGGTTCGCCCTCGGTGTCGTCGAGGCGGTCGGCGAAGGCGTGGACGCCGCCGGCGACCCCGGCACGTGCTCGGTCACCGGGCCGGACGGGGCCGCGGTCGAGGTGCCCGCCTTCGTGGGCGCCGACGGCCGCGTGCGGGCGCGGGTGCGCAACTCCGGCGCGGGCCACTACCGGTTCGCGTTCGACGGCGGTGCGCCGGTCGGCGTCGACGCGCCCGCCGTCCCGTCCGGCCCGCGGCAGCCGACCGTGCGCCCCGGCGAGCGGGTGCTGCGCGACGAGGCCACCGGCGAGCCCTTCCCGTGGCTGGCCGACACGTGGTGGTTCGCGTTCAGCGACCGGGCCGACGACGCCGGCTTCGCCGAGTTGGCCGACCTGCGCCGGCGCCAGGGATACACGGTCGTCCAGCTCGTCGCCGGTCTCTACCCGGAGACCACCGGGTTCTCCGCCCAGTCGGCCACCGGCGGCGTGTGGTCCTGGACGCCGGGCTACGGGCACCCTGATCCCCGCTGGTGGGACGCGGCCGACGCCCGCCTCGGCACGCTGGTCGCCGCGGGGCTCACCCCGGCCGTCGTGGGCGCCTGGAGCTATTACCTCCTGGACCTCGGCGACGAGCGGATGCGGCGGCACTGGCGCGAGGTGGTCGCCCGCTGGAGCGCCCTGCCGGTGGTCTGGTGCGTCGCCGGCGAGGTCGGCCTGCCGCACTACAGCGACCTGTTCGCCGACGACATCGCCGACCGGGTCGACGACCTGCTCGGCCGCTGGGCCGCGATCGGCGCCGGCGTGCGCGAGCTCGACCCGTACCGGCGCCCGCTGACCTACCACCCCTGCCCCGCCTTCGAACACCTCACCACGCTCGACGCCATGGGAGGCCGGGCCGTCGCCGACTTCGTCTGGATGCAGACCGGCCACGCCGACCGGAGTTCGGTGGTGCCGTCGCTGCGGGCGCTCGCCCGCGCCCGGGCCGCTCGACCTCCGCTACCCGTGATCAACTCGGAGGTCTGCTACGAGGGCATCGCGGCCGGCTCCTCGGCCGCCCTCCAGCGGATGCTCTTCTGGTCGCACCTGCTCAGCGGCGCGGCCGGCCACACCTACGGCGCGCAGGGCCTGTGGGCCTTCGCCGAGGGCAAGCCGGAGGACCCCGGCTACGTGTGGGGAGCGGTCGACTGGCGGACCGCGGCGGGGCTGCCCGGTGCGGCGCAGACCGGCGTCGGTGGCCGCCTGCTCGACGGCCTGTCCTGGTGGGAACACCGGCCCTGGCAGAGCGGCGTCGAGCCGGCCGCCGGCGAGGACCGACCGTTTCTGCCCTACTGCGCCGGCTCCGCCGACGAGCGGGTCGTGTACGTGCCGGCCAACAGCTTCCGCGAGCCGACGATCGGGATCTCCCTGGACCTTCAGCGGCTGCTGCTGCGGGAGCTGGCGGCCGGGCGGTGGACGGTCGACGTGGTCGACCCCCGCACCGGGGAGACCTGGACGCGTCATCTGGCCACTGTGGACGACGGCGGCGAGTGGGAGCTGCCCCCGGCCCACTTCGCCTCCGCACTCCCAACGTTCGAGGACTGGCTGTTGATCTGCCGCCGCGAAGACGCCCGCTAGAGGAGGCACCGATGGAACGCGTCGCATTCCTGCTCCACGTCCGGCCGGACGCCGTCGACGAGTACCGGCGCCGCCACGCCGAGGTCTGGCCCGAGATGCGCGCCGCCCTGCGCGCCGCCGGCTGGCACAACTACAGCCTCTTCCTGCGTCCCGACGGACTCGCCGTCGGATACCTCGAATCGCCGGACTTCGCCGCGGCCCTGCGGCGCATGGAAAGCCACGACGTCAACGAGCGGTGGCAGGCCGAGATGGCGCCGTTGGTCACGCGGCTGCCGGAACGACGGGTCGACGAGTCGCTCGAACGCCTACCGGAGATCTTCCACCTGGACTGACCGACCCCTGTAAGGAGACCGTTATGAGACGAGCCTTCCGCGCCCTCGCCGGCGCGGCTCTGCTCGCCGTCGCCCTGGCGGCCACGGCGTGCAGCACCACCGACAGCCCGGGAGAGCAGAGCGACGGCAAGACGACGCTCACCATCTGGGTGCCGTCCCTGATCCAGGGGGCCGCGAAGGAGTTTCCGAGCCGGTTCGCCCAGACCGATCCCGACGTCTCGGTTAACGTCGTGGTGATCCCGAACCCGTTCGAGAACAACGTCCTCACCAAGTGGGCGGCCGGCGAGCGCCCGGACATCCTCTACTTCCACGGCATCGGCAACTTCCTGGCCCAGCTCAACCCGGCCAAGAACCTCGTCGACCTCTCCGACCGGCCCTTCGTCGGTGCCACGCTCGACGGCCTGCTGGACAACTCCACCGAGTTCGACGGCAAGATCTACGGTGCGCTCGTCGACTTCCCGGGCGTGGACGGCGTGTTGTACAACAAGCCCGTCTTCGACCGCCTCGGCCTGACGGCTCCGAACAACTTCGACGATCTGCTCAAGCTCTGCGACACGATCCGGGCCAAGGACCCGAAGGTGGCGCCGATCGAGCTGGCCGGCGGCGACAAGTGGCCACTGCAGATCCTGGCCTTCCAGCTGTTCACCGACGGCCTCAAGGCCAACCCCGGGCTCATCGACGACGTGAACAGCAACAAGGCCACGTTCAACGACCCGGTCTTCGTCGCCGGCTACCAGGGGCTCAAGACCGCCTACGAGCGCAAGTGCTTCAACGACGACATCAAGACGGCCAGCTTCGAGAACTCGCAGAAGCGCATGATCAGCGGGGAGGCGGCGATGACGCCGACCATCTCCGTGCAGACGTCCATCTTCGTCGACGCGTTCGGCGCCGAGGAGGTCGACAAGAACCTGGGCTTCTTCCCGATCGCGAAGGACTCCAACACCGCCGCCTGGCAGACGACCGGTCAGGCGATCTACGTGCCGCAGACCAACGAGCCGGCCCGGATCGAGAAGGCCAAGGCGTTCGTCGACTGGATCACCAGCGCCCAGGTCGCGCAGGAGTACGTCGACTCCACCAAGCAGTACCCGGTCTTCGAGGGAGTCAACGCGCCGACCGGCATCCCGCTGCCGTTGCAGGAGGCGTACACCGCCTTCCAGGCGGGCGCGATCCCGCAGTACCAGCAGAACCTCAAGGCCGCGTACGGCGAGTTCGCCGACTACCTGGGCGAGATGCTCTTCGCCGGCCAGTCGCCGCAGTGGGTCGGCGAGCAGATGCAGACGACGTTCGCCCGTAACGCCAAGGCGCAGGGGCTTGCCGGCTTCTAGCCGGCCGAGAGGGGTGGAGATGGGTCCGAACGTGCTTGTCGTCGTCACCGACCAGCTCCGGTACGACTGCCTGGGTCACACGTCGACGCTGCCCGTCTCCACCCCAAACCTCGACCGGCTCGCCGCGCAGGGCGCCCGCTTCACCCACGCGTTCACGCACATCCCGCTCTGCTGTCCGGCGCGGCAGTCGTTCCTGACCGGGCGCCGGCCGGAAACCTTCGGCGGCCTGTGGAACTACGACATCGGGCTGCCGGTCGCCGCGCTCCCGCCGACCGAGCCCACCTGGCCGGCCGCCCTGGCCGACCGGGGCTACGACTCCGCGTACCTCGGCAAGTGGCACGTCCACCCCTCCGAGGACCCGACGGCGTACGGCTACCGCGAGTACGTCTCGCTCGACGAGTACGAGCAGGTCCGTGCCGCCGCCGGCCTCCCGGGCAGCCTGGACTGCCCGTGGGAGGGCGCGGTCGACCCGGCGCCGCTGCCGCTGGCCCGCACGCACTGGTTCGCCGAACGCGCCGCGTCGTGGCTGCGCGACCGCGCCGGCCCGGGACCGTGGCACCTGCGGCTGGACCTGGTCGAGCCGCATCTGCCGTGTACGCCGACCCGGGAGTTCGCCGACCGCTACACAGGTGTGGAGATCCCGCCGTGGGGCAACTTCGGCGACACCTTCGACGGCAAGCCGTACGTGCAACGGCAGCAGCTACTCAACTGGGACGTCGCCGACTGGCCGTGGGACCGGTGGCGCGAGGTCGTCCGGCACTACCTCGCGGTGATCAGCCAGCTGGACGCCGCGGTGGGGATCCTCCTGGCCGCGCTGCGTGCGACCGGCGCCGAAGACGACACGCTCGTCGTGTTCACCACCGACCACGGCGACCTGACCGGCGCGCACGGCATGATGGACAAGCACCACGTCATGTACGAAGAGGTGCTCCGGGTCCCGCTGATCCTGCGCTGGCCGGGGCGGATCGCACCGGGCACCGTCGTCGACGGGTTCGCCTACAACCTGCTCGACCTGGTGCCGACGATCTGCGCCGCGGCTGGTGTGCCGCCGCCGCCCGGATCCGTCGGCCGCGACCTCCTCGCGGGGGAGCTGGCGCGCGAACACGTGGTCGCCACCTACAACGGCCAGCAGTTCGGGCTGCACACGCAACGGATGCTGCGCGACCGGCGCTGGAAGTACGTGTGGAACGCCACCGACGTGGACGAGCTGTACGACCTCGACGCCGATCCTCACGAGCTGACCAACCTGGCCCGCGACCCGGTACACGCCGAGACGGTCGCCCGGCTCCGGAAGGCTCTGTTCGACACGCTCACCGAGGAGGGCGACACGCAGATGGCGAACGACTGGGTGCGTGCCCAGCTCCTCCACGGAAGAAAGTGGTGACGATGTCGCAGATCACGCAGCCCGCGGTGACGGTGCGGGAACCCCCGCTCCGGAAGCGGCCGCCGGTACGGCGCAAGGGGCGCGAGCCGCGCGTGGTGCGCTCGGTGCCGCTCGCGTTCGCCTGGCCGGCGGTCGTCGCGGTCTCCGTCTTCTACGCGCTGCCGATCCTGGTCGGCTTCGTGCTCTCGTTCACCAACTGGAGCAGCTACCGCGACGAGCGCGAGTTCATCGGCCTCGACAACTTCCGCGACCTGGTGAGCAGCGGTACGCTCACGTCCACAGTGGAGGTCACCCTCAAGTTCGCGGTGTGCTTCACGGTGGTGGCCAACGTCGCGGCCCTCGGCCTGGCACTCCTGCTGGAGAAGGCGAGCCGGATCAACTCGTTCTTCCGCACCGCGCTCTTCGTACCGGTGCTGATCTCGCCCCTGGCGGCCGGCTACCTCTTCAAGGCGATATTCCAGGCGGACGGCTCGCTCAACCAGGCGCTCGGGCTGATCGTGGGCGGCGACGTGCGGGTGGAGTGGTTGGGGAGCACCACCTGGACGGTGTTCGTGGTCGCGCTCGTCCAGGTCTGGAAGTCGTTCGGCATCTACATGCTCGTCTACATCGCCGGCCTCAACGCGATTCCGCGGGAGCTGATCCAGGCGGCCCGCGTCGACGGGGCGTCCACCTGGCAGGTGGTCCGCCGGGTGAAGGTACCGCTGCTCGCCCCCGCCTTCACGTTCAACCTCGCGCTCGCCCTCATCGGCTCGCTACAGACCTTCGAGCTGGCGCTGTCGATGACGCAGGGCGGCCCGGGGGCGTCGACGAAGGTGCTCAACATCGCGGTCTGGCAGAACTTCGGCATCGGTGTGTTCGGCTACGCGAGCGCGATCAGCATGGTGCTCTTCATGGTTGTCGCGTTGCTCGCGCTGCCGCTCATCACCGTGCTCCGCCGGCGAGAGGTGGACCTGTGAGAACGCGTACCCTTGAGGTCGCCCGGGTGGGCTTCCTGTCGATCTTCACGCTCGTGGTCGTCGTCGCGCCCTTCTGGCTGCTGCTCGTCAACTCGGCCAAGCCGCTCGGCGAGGCCAACGAGCTCGGCTTCGGGCTGCCCCGGCGGTGGAACCTCGTGGAAAACTACCGGGCGGTCTTCGAGCAGGGCCACATCGTCGCCGCGACGGTGAACACGCTGCTGATCGTCGTTCCGTCGATCGTGCTGATCTGTCTGCTCGCCTCCGCGGCGGCGTGGGTCTTCGGCCGGCGTACGTCCCGCGTGGTCAACGCCCTCTACCTGTTCAGCATCTCCAGCGTGCTGTTGCCGCCGATCATCATCACCACGATCTACGTGCTCCAGCGGATCGGCCTCTACGGCGGCTACGCCGGCGCCATCCTGTTCTACGTCGGCGCGTTCAGCGGCCTCGCCATCTTCCTCATCACCGGCTTCGTACGGACGGTGCCGAGCGAACTGGAGGAGGCGGCGCGGATCGACGGCGCCGGGCCGTTCCGGACGTACTGGTCGGTGGTCCTGCCGCTGCTGCGCCCGGTCATCTTCACCTGCTCGGTGTTCCTGTTCCTGGTGATCTGGAACGACATGCTCTACCAGTTCTTCCTGCTGGGCGGCCGAGGGCGGGACACGCTGAGCCTGGGCCTCTACAACTTCGCCCAGGTGCGCCAGTACCAGATGGCGTGGAACCTCGTCTTCGCCGACGTGCTGCTGGTGAGCCTGCCGCCGCTGATCCTGTTCTTCCTGGCGCAGCGGCGCATCCTCTCCGGGCTGACCTCGGGCGCGATCAACCGGTGACCGCGGTCGTCACCGGCGCCTCCGGCACGATCGGCGGTGCCATCGCCCAGGCGCTGGCCGGCGCCGGCCATCCGGTCGTGGCGGTGGGCCGCGACGTGCGGCGGCTCGCGGCGCTCCGCGACCGGGTCGAGGCGGACGGCGGTGCCTGCGCCACCGTGGTGGCCGACGTCACCGAGCCCGGCGAGTGGGCCGCCGGCCTCGCCGACCGGATCGCGGGGGAGAGCCGCCTCGTGCTGGTCAACGCCGCCGGGGTGCACGGAGCGCTCGGACCGGTCGCCGAGACGCCGGCGGGGGAGTGGACCCGCGTGTTCGGCACCAACCTGTTCGCCGCCGTCGCGGCCGTGCGGGCGCTCGTGCCGCGCATGGTCGCCGCCGGGTGGGGGCGCGTCGTGAACGTCTCGTCGGCCGCCGGTGTCGCGCCGGCGGGGCCCTTCAACGCCCCGTACGCGACGAGCAAGGCCGCCCTCAACCGGTTCACCGCGCACCTCGCCGCGGAGGTCGCCGGCACGGGCGTGACCGCGCACGCCATCCACCCGGGCGACGTGGTGTCCGGCATGCACGGCGAGATCGCGCGGATGGCGGCCGCGGAGCCGCGCCTGGCCGGCTACCGGGCGTGGGCGGAGGCCACCGACGCCGGCGGCACCGATCCGGAGGCCGCCGGACGGCTGGTCCTGCGGCTGCTGGACGACGCGTACGCCGAGGGCCACAACGGGTGGTTCCTCTGGCCGGATGGCGACCCGCGGCAGCCGTTCCGTCTCACCTGAGGAGGCCGGCCGCCGAGCCGGACGGTGGCGGATGACCAGCCGAAGTCCCGCATGGCGCGCCACGCTGGTAAGAAACGTTTCCTGCCACAACCCCGGCGGCCGGCTCGCGATGGTTGCTCCACCGTGGAAGCTCCTTGGTGTGCAAGCATCTTCGAGCATTGACAGAGATCCGTTCTGGTGGAATCGTTACCAGCAATGCGCCCCTCCATCCCCGAGGAGTGAAGCATGGCTGGTTCTCCATCCCTTTCCCGTCGCGGCTTCGTAGGCCGCGCGTCCGCCGCGGCCGCGCTCGGCGTGGTCGGTGCGTCCGCCGCCGGCACGGACGCCTCGGCGTCGCCGGCCCGCCGGCCCGGCGACGGGCGGCAGTTCGTCGACGTGACGACCGTCGACGGCGCGGTCGTCCGCAAGCCGCTCGTGCGCTCGGACCGGTGGGACGCGCGCGTCGCCGCCGAAAACAGCAAGCGCATCCGGGCGATCCTCACCTCACCCTCCCTGGGCCCGCGCGCGGTGATCTACTTCCCCGCCGGGCAGTACTACTTCGACGGCGCGGCGGGCGACTGGGACGCCACGATCCGCACGACCCATCCCATGACGACGATCCAGGGCGACGGCATGTACGCCACCGTCCTGCGCCAGCACAGCCGCACCGTGGAGGCGACCGTCAAGGTGGTGCACGACGAGTGCGCCATCGTCGACCTCGGCATCGCGTCGACCGACCGCAGCGACCGCTTCGAGCCGGCCTGGTCGGACCGGCGGCACCGGTCGGCGATCCACATCGCCGCCGGCGACGAACGGTGGTACATGGACCCGCGCGTGGAACGGGTCTCGGTCAACAGCGAGGGCAACAACATCGTCGTCGCCAACTACTACCGCCCGTTCGAGAACGCGATCCAGGTGACCGGCCCCTGGCTCAACGTCTACGTCCACACGGCGTGGCTGCGCGACATCAAGAACGGCATCAACGTGGTGCAGGGCGCCCGGATCGCCGGCCCCGCCAAGTTCATCGACGTCAACTGCTACGCCACACCGCCCACCGACTCGAAGCTGTGGACCCGGTTCTTCACCAGCGAGACCCATTTGATGGAGCAGGTGGAGCTGATCCACTGCACGTTCATCGGGTCCCAGTTCATCTACCTCAACGGCGACCCGGCCGCGCCCGGTGGTTCGTACACGCCGGTCTACAACATGGTCATCGACCACAACTACATCAACTGCGCCTGGGTGGGCTCGCCGCCCGGCGACTACACGTACTCGGGCATCTACCTGCGGCTCCCACCGGCGGCCGACGGTGCCAACCACAGCCGGGACATCCGGTTCACCAACAACTCCTGCACCGGCGGGCTGCCCGACCGGCCGGCCTTCTTCTATGTCGACGGCGTCGTGCGCGGCGTCACGTTCGCCGACAACGACGTCTCCTCCGGCGGGATGGACAAGTGTGTCTACATCAGAGGCAGCCAGGCGTTCGGCGACGAGGAGGTGGCGGTCCGGGACGTGAAGATCGTCGACAACTACTTCCGCAACTACGCCACCCCGATCACCGTCGGGGGCGACGCCGGTGACCCGTCCCGGCCCAGCGGCGACGACGACCGTTTTTTCACCGACCGCGTGATAGTCAGCGGCAACCAGACGCAGAACGAGCCGGCGGTCGAACGGATCGGGCGTACCACCTGCTCGCTCTTCCGGTGCCGCAAGGCGTCCGTCACCGGCAACTCCTTTGTGGATACCGCGCTCACCGCGATCTCCGTGACCGAGAGCGCGGGCGTCGTCGTCGCCAACAACACGGTGGCGGGCCTCGGCGACAACGGCGGCTACGGCGTCCTGGTGCGGCGCTGCGAGGACGCCACCGTCGTGGGCAACACGGCGACGCGGTTCAAGTTCGGCATCCGGGCCGAGGGCGGCAACGGGGTGTCGGTCGCGGACAACACCGTCTCCGGCGCGCTGGCGGCGGGCCTGTCGCTCGCGGCGGTCACCGACGCGGGCGTGACCGGCAACATCGTGCGCGGCGGCGCTGGCGGCCTGACCACCGAGGCGCTCACCCGCGCGACGATCGTCGGCAACACGTTCGACGAGCCGCAGCCCGCACCGGCCGGCACCGGCCTGATCGTGCGGGCGAACAACGGAGTGGCCGATGTCCCGTAGCGGGTGGCGGCGGGTCGGTGCGGCGCTGTGCGCGGTGGCCGTACTGCTGGCCCTGGCTGCCGCGCCCGCCGCCGCGGCGAACGACATCTACGTCCTGCCTCCGACCAAGAAGCTCGACTCCTGTGCGAGCACGAGCGCGCCGTGGTGCCCGACCGGTTCGCCGAACGGCTACGACTACGGTTACGCGCCGTCGATCGTCTACGACGGCAGCCAGTACTACACGCTCTACTGCAGCTCGCCGGACAGCACCTCGCCGGGGTACCCGTACGACACCATCCGCTTCTCGGCGTCCGCCGACGGCAACACCTGGATCGCACCTTCGGTGAAGCTGAGGGTGACCGACACCCGGGACACGGCCACGGTGAAGTACGAGGGTGCGGCCTGCGACCCTTCGGTGGTGCGGTACGACGCAGGTGACGGCGCGGGCCCGATGTACTACATGTTCTACACGGGCGTCGACACCGCCAACGGCTACAACGACGTCATCTTCGTGGCCCGGTCGAGCACGTACGGCGGCACGTACGCCAAGTGGACCGGCTCGGGCTGGTCGACGTCGAGCACGGCGCAGCCGGCCGCCGTGATCCTGCCGAAAGCACAGCGACCGGCCGGCTTCCTCGGCGCCGCACAGTCCAGTGTGGTCGTCATCGACGGCGTGCTCCTGATGTGGTACACCGACGACACCGCCACGTCGACACCGACCCGCCGCATCTACTACACGGCCTCGGCAGACCCGACGGTCTGGCCCGCCTCGACCATGACTGACGTGATGGGCGACTCGGTCGACGTCAAGTACGACCCGAGCCGCGGCCAGTTCGTCATGTACCAGATTCGCGACCCGCACACCGACCACGCCTCGCTGGTGCGGTACTTCTCCGACCTGGGCGACGGCCTCGACTGGGACGAGCAGATCGTGTGCGGTACGACCTGCTTCCCGCCGTACACCCACAACATCGGCGTCAGTGGTGACGTGATCGGGTGGGTCAACGACGACAAGACCCTGTTGATGTTCGGGATCCCCTACGACGGTGCGACCACCGACGACTGGGGGCATTGGGACATGTACGGCACATGGATGATCTGACACCGGAGCACGCCATGCCTCGCTTCACGCCCGTCATCGCCGTCGTCGGCAACCCGACCCGGCCGCCCGCCTTCACCGAGGAGCACCTGCACGCGTTGCGGGCCAAGGGTTTCGACACGGTCCAGCTGAACATCGCGTGGCTGAGCCGCCCGCACGACGAGCCGCTCAACCTCCGTGACGTGGTGCGGGACGAAGGGGAAGCGGAGCCGCCCCGGGTGGCGGAGCGCCGGGCGGAACTCGCCCGGCGCTCCGCGCTGGCCCGCCGGCTCGGGTTCCGGACGATGTTCCACATCGGATCGCCGTTCATGTGGCGCGACCCCGCTACGGGCGAGGTGCGCACGCCCGAAGGCCCGGACGACACCTACTACTCCGACCTGGAAGGCGAGGCGAGCCGCCGGTTCGACGTCGCCGACCCGCGGGTCGCGGGCCACGAGCTGCACCTGCTGGCGCGGCTGCGGGCGGCCTGCCCGGACATCGACGACCTGCTGGTCTACACCTACGACCAGGACGCCTGGCAGGCGTCCGAGTTCGGGCCCAGCCCGTTCTCCCGAGGGGTACCGCTGCACGAACGCCTTCCCGCCTACCTGGCGCGGCTCACCGACGTGTGGACGCGCGACCGGCCCGGCAGCACGCTGTGGTGGGAGCCGTGGGAGCTCTCCGCCGGGCAGGTGCTCGCCTGCGTCCCACACCTTCCCGCCACGTCGTTCGGGCTCTGCCTGCACAGCAACATCGCCGAGGTGCAGATCGCACGGCCGGTCGACACCTGGCTACGCAACACCGCCCGCGCGGCGGCCCGGCGCGGCATCCCCATCGTCGCGGAGGCGTTTCTCGGCGCCAACAACGAGGAGATCGAGCCGTGCGCGCTATCCACCGTACGCCTCGTCGACGAGCAGCTCCGCGCACTGTCCGGAGTCGAGGGTGTCACCGGAGTGAAGGAGTACTTCGGCGTCGACGCCCAGACAACCGACCTCAACCTCGACCTGGCCGCGGCACGGCTCGCCGACCCGGACGCGCCTTTCGCCGCCCTGCTCGCCGGCGTGCTCGACCGCAACGGGCTCCCGGCGGAGGTGACAGCGGTGCTCGACCGGCTGGACGAGGCCGTACAGCTCATCCCGTGGGACACGAGCTGGTTTCTGCGCAAGCTGGGGACCGGCACGCCCGACCACGGCTGGCACGCCGCCATCATCCGCGGCCGGGTCTGCACGACACCCTCCTGGGAGTCGAGCCGGCGCGGGCACTTCATGAAGACCGACGACGACTCGCCGCACGTGTACCTGCTCGAAGACGTCCAGCTCCGCTGTGCGCTCGCCGCCGACGCGTTCGCCGAGTCGGTCGCGCTGCTCGACCATCTGCCGGCCGGCGGCGGACCGGCTGTCGAGCGCTTCGCGACGCAGACCCGCGACGCGGCCGAGCGCCTGGGCCGCATCGTGCGCGGCTTCGCACTGCACCTGCGCGAGACGCTCGTCGTGCGGACGCTGCGCGGCGACCGGGACAGCGGGCGCCCGCTCACTCCCCGGTTGTGCGCCGAGTTGATCGACCTCCTACGTGCGGACGTGGCCAACACGTCTGGCGCGCCCGAGCCGGTTGCCGCGCTCCATCTGGCGGAGACGGACCTCGACGCGTTCCTCGACACGTATCTGCTGCCGGCGTCCGAGTCGCGGAGGGAACTCGGGCTGCACGCGTTCACCACGGCCTGACATCGAAGCCCGCGTTTCGGTGCGTCCGGCGGCGGCGACTGCGACGGACGCGTCAGATCTTGAGCTCCACCGCCGTGGCACCTGCCTGCGTGAGCTGGAGGCCGCGTGGCACCCGGCGAAAGAGTGGCACGCCGAGACGTCGCTCGAGCCCACCGATCTGACGGGAGACCGCCGGCTGGGTCATCGACAGCGCATCGCCGGCCGCGGAGAAGGAACCTCGATCCGCGACCTCCACCAGGACCCGCAGCGTCCAGTGGTCAAGCATGCGCCGAGACTATGCCGCTCCCAAGGGCTCCGGCAAAGATCGTGAGTGGCGGTGACGCGCATGCGCCCGTCCCGCCGCCGAGGGAACCTGGTGCCGGATCGGTTTAGCTTGATCGGTCGCCGAGCCCTGGCGAGGCAGCGTGCCGGGCGGTACTTCTTCCGAAACATTCCCGTAACGTCTTGACGACGGTCACTGTTATCGTTCACAGTCCATGAGGTGGGTGCGTTCGATCGCACCGCCGGCTGGCTATCCGCGGCCGAACAGCCCTACGTATTCCTGCCCCGATCTGTCGCCAGCGAGCCTGTTAACGCTAACAAGCAGTGATGTCGATGCCCAACCGCTGTCGCGGCGCGGGTGTCGTCGGCGTCCGAGCCGATACGGCGCGCTTCAGGTCGGCGGTCCCGATGATCGAAAGGAGAGATGCTATGCCGGTTGGGTCTACGCGCACCGCGAGGTGGCGTCGTGGATGGCGGTCGGGGGTGGCTGCCGCGGCCGCCGCGGTGGTCGTGGGCGGCGCGATGGTCACGGTGGCCGCGACCTCGGCGTCGGCGGCCACGGTGGACACCACCGCCTGGTACGTGCTGGTGAACCGGAACAGTGGCAAGGCGTTGGACGTGTACAACCTGGCCACCAACGACGGTGCGCGGATCACGCAGTGGACGCGTAACGACGGTGCGTGGCAGCAGTGGCAGTTCGTCGACTCCGGCGGCGGCTACTACCGGCTCAAGTCTCGCCACTCGGGCAAGGTGCTCGACGTCTACAACTGGTCGACGGCCGACGGTGCCGCGATCGTGCAGTGGTCCGACACCAATGGCGCCAACCAGCAGTTCCGGCTCGCGGACTCGGACGGCGGTTACGTGCGGCTGATCAGCCGCCACAGCAACAAGGCTGTCGAGGTGCAGGGAGCCGCGACCAACGACGGCGGGAATGTCGTGCAGTATTCGGACTGGGGCGGCGCCAACCAGCAGTGGCAACTGGTCCGCCTCGGCGGGACGACGCCGACGAATCCCACGACGCCGCCCCCGACCGGCACCTGCGACCTTCCGTCGAGCTACCGCTGGACATCGACGGGTTCGCTGGCGAACCCGAGGTCGGGTTGGGTTTCGCTGAAGGACTTCACGCACGCGCCCTACAACGGCAGGCAGTTGGTCTACGCGACGACGCACGACACGGGGACGTCGTGGGGTTCGATGAACTTCGGCCTGTTTACGAACTGGTCGGAGATGGGTTCGGCCAGTCAGAACCAGATGCCGTTCTCGGCGGTGGCGCCGTCACTGTTCTACTTCGCTCCGCGCAACATTTGGGTGCTGGCCTATCAGTGGGGTGGCCCGGCGTTCTCGTACCGGACCTCGACCGACCCGACGAACGTGAACTCGTGGTCGGCGCATCAGACGCTGTTCACCGGGAGCATCTCCAATTCCGGCACCGGACCGATCGACCAGGCGCTCATCGGTGACAGCACGAACATGTACCTGTTCTTCGCCGGGGACAACGGCCGGATCTACCGGGCCAGCATGCCGATCGGGAACTTCCCCGGCAGCTTCGGCTCCAACTACACGACGATCATGACCGACTCGACGAACAACCTCTTCGAGGCGGTCCAGGTCTACAAGCTTCAGGGCCAGACCAGGTACCTGATGATCGTGGAGGCGATCGGCTCGCAGGGCCGCTACTTCCGCTCGTTCACCGCCACCAGCCTCGGCGGTTCGTGGACGCCGCAGGCCGCGACCGAGAGCAATCCCTTCGCCGGCAAGGCCAACAGTGGTGCGACCTGGACCAACGACATCAGCCACGGCGAGCTGATCCGCAGCAACGCCGACCAGACCATGACCGTCGATCCCTGCAATCTGCGGTTGCTCTACCAGGGACGTGCCCCCAACTCCGGCGGCGACTACGGCCTCCTGCCATACCGACCCGGCCTACTGACACTGCAACGCTAGAGGTGTCACGGATCAGCAACCGGGCGGGACGGGATCGGGTGGGCTCGGCGCGAGGTCGAGCCCACCCGGTCACAGCCAGAGGGATTCTCGGCGCCTCACCGGCCGAGGTGGATCAGCCTTGCCGCCTCCAGCGCTGGCCACAGGTCGTCCGGCACGTTAGCGTTGGCTCGCCGGACGGTCTCGTTCACCTGATCCGCGGATCCCATCCCGACGACCGTGCTGACGACCGCGGCATGCGTTCGTACATAGGCCAGCGCGGCCTCGGGAAGGGTGGCGCCGTGGCTTTGGCAAACTCGCGCGATGTGTATCGCTCGGTCGAGGAGTTCGGCAGGGGCCTGCTGGTAGTTGTAGGTGGCGTTGGCCGGGGGCCAGTCGTGCGCCAGCATGCCTGAGTTGTAAACGCCGGCGACGACGACGGCCACGCCGTGCTGATCCGCGGCGGGCAGGAGGTCATCCAGCGCGCCCTGTTCCAGCAGAGTGAACCGGCCGGCACACATCACCAGGTCGATGTCGGTCTCCCGTACGAAGCGAGTGAGCATCTGCGACTGGTTCATGCCGGCGCCGATGGCCCGGATGACCCCTTGATCGCGTAGCTCGACCAGTGCGGGCACGGCCTCCGCTACGGCCTGCCGCCAGTGGTCGTCCGGGTCGTGCAGGTACACCACATCGATCCGGTCCAGGCCGGTACGTTCGAGGCTTGACTCAAGGGACCGCAGTATCCCGTCGCGGCTGAAGTCCCAGACGCGGCGGTGGTCGGCCGCGACCGCGAACCCCTCGCTGTCGGCCGAGGACGCGGTTTCGGGAGACGGCACGAGCAGACGTCCCACCTTGGTCGAGACCACGTACTCGTCCCGCGGCCGCGGGCGAAGGGCGGCGCCGAGACGCCGCTCGGACAGACCAAGTCCGTAGTGAGGAGCCGTGTCGAAGTAGCGGATACCGGCGTCCCAAGCGGCGTCGACGGCGCCCGCGAACTCCTCGTCGGTCCTGACCCGGTAGAGGTTGCCGCCCTGGGCGGCACCGAACCCCAGTTCGCTGAGCCGAACGGCGGGCCGGCGCGGCAAAGCCACAGACTTCATCACGGCCCTACCGCCCCAGCCAGCCACCGTCGACCGGAATGGCGGCACCATGCACGTAGTCGGACGCCGGCGAGGCCAGAAACACCGCGGCACCGGCGAGGTCGTCGGGCCGGCCCCAACGCCCGGCAGGGATACGGTCGAGGATGGCGGTGTTGCGGCTCGGGTCGTCACGCAGCGGCTGGGTGTTGTCGGTGGCAACGTAGCCAGGGACGATGGCGTTGACGTTGACGCCGTGCGGGGCCCATTCGTTGGCAAGCGCGCGGGTGAGGCCGACCAGCCCGGACTTGGCCGCCGTGTAACCGGGCACGTTTACCCCACCTTGGAAGCTGAGCAACGACGCCGTGAAGATGATCTTTCCGTGGCCCCGGGCAACCATGCCTCGCCCGATGTCCCGGCTCAGGACGAACTGCGCGGACAGGTTGACCGCCAGGACCTCGTCCCACATTTCGTCCGAGTGCTGTGCGGCCGGGGCGCGTCTGATCGTGCCGGCGTTGTTGACCAGGATGTCCACGGCCCGGTCGCTGGCTTCGAGCTGTGCGGCGAGGTCGGCGACGGCGGCGCGGTCGGTGAAGTCCACCTGGTACCCGGTGAAGCCGCGGCCGTGCCCGCGGACGCGCTTCTCGACCTCGCTGCCGGTGGCTTCGAGTTGTGCGCTGACGGCGACGATGTCGGCACCGGCGGCCGCCAGCGCGTCGGTGATGGCCAGGCCGATGCCCCGGCGGGCTCCGGTGACGAGGGCGAGTCGGCCGGACAGGTCGAACGGGTTCACGACGTCTCCTGGCAGTCGATGAGGACTTTCATGACGTTGCCGCCGCCGCGCAGGGCGTCGAAGGCCGCGGCCGCGTTGGTCAGCGGCTCGATGTGCGTGATCAGGGTTTCGGCGCCGACCTGTCCGGTGCGCAGTAGCTTGATGGCGGTGTCGTAGTCGGCGCGCCGGTATACACGGGCGCCGACCATGGTGAGCTCGCGCCAGAAGAAGCGGAACACGTCGAGTTCGCGTGGCTGACTGTGGATGCCGACGACCACCAGCCGGCCTCGTACCGCGAGCAGTTCGACGGCCGTGGCGATGGCGGTGGCGGAGCCGGACACCTCGAAGGCCACGGCTACGCCGGCGTCGCCGGTCCATGCCCGCACGTGTCCAGCCAGGTCGTCGTGCGCGGGGTTGAGGGTCCGAATGCCGAGCCGGTCGGCGATCGCTCGCCGATGCGGATCGATCTCGACCAGGACGACTTCTGCCTGAATGGAGCGTGCCACCAGCGCGATCAGCACGCCGACAGGTCCGCCGCCGATCACGATCGCCTTTTCCCCGGCACACAGGTCTGCCCGGCGTACGTCGTGCACGGCCACCGCGGTGGGCTCGACCAGGGCTCCGTGGGTGAGCGGTAGATCGGCGGGCAGCGGGACGACGACTTCTGCCGGAACGGTCCAGCGCTGCTGCATCGCGCCCACGGAGTCGATGCCGATGAAGTTCAGTCGATGGCAGATGTGATGGTGACCGGCATCGCACGCGGGACAGGCTCCACACCACCGCAGAGGCATGACCGTGACCGGAGTTCCGATGACGAGGTCGGCGACGTCCGGGCCGACGGCGACAACGTGGCCGGACATCTCGTGGCCGATGGTCTGGGGAATCTGTACGCGATGATCCATCGTGCCGTGCAGGATGTGCAGGTCGGTGCCGCAGATGCCGGTGTAGGCGACCTCGATCTGTACCTCGCCCGAGGTCGGCGGGACAGGCGCACGCTCGTCCACGATGATGGTCGAGTTGCCGGTGTACAGGGCAGAGCGCATAGGAACCCTTCGCTGTCAGTCGGCGGGGCGTCGGGAGTTGGTTGAACGGTCAGGCGCCGTCCAGTGCGTCCGGATCTTCCTGAAGGTGTGCGCGCAACCAGGTCTCGGTCGTCGTGATGTGCATGAGCGCGGCCGCCTGCGCCTGGATCGCGTCACCGGCGGCCAGCGCTACGTAGATCGCCTCGTGTTCGCGGAGCGTGCGCCCGGCGGCGTCCGCATCGACCAGACCGCGCCAAACGCGTGCGCGCAAGGTCCGGCTGGAGATGCCTTCGAGGACGGTCGACAGGGTCTCGTTGCCGGTGGCGGCGACGACCGCGCGGTGGAAGGCGGCGTCGTGCTGGTTGAGAAGCTCCACATCGTCGGCCGCCGCGCGCATGGCTTCGAGGTGGCCCTTGACATCGGCCAGTTGCTGGGGAGTGATGCGGGTGGCGGCCAGGCCCGTGGCGGCCGTCTCGAAAAGCCGGCGCACCTCGGTGAGCTCGAGCATGGTGTCGCCACGCAGCAACTCCACCGCACCGCTGATGCCTTCGAGCAGCACACGTGGCTCGAGGCTGGTGACGAAGGTGCCATTGCCGCGGCGCACCTCGAGTACCCGGGCAGCCTCCAGCGCTCGTACGGCTTCACGCATGATGTTGCGTCCGACGCCGAGCTCCGAGGCGAGCTGCTGTTCGGGCGGCAGCTTGGAGCCTGGCGGGAGGTCGCCGGATTGGATCATCTCGCGGATGCGTGTCATCGCCTTGTCGGTCAGCGACATTGTCATGGGCCTCTTCGGGCTTGCCCGCAGGTCAGCAGCCAGCGGGGCGGGTCGGTTGCGCGAGCCTAAACCCTAACAGGTGATCCCATGTCTCGAAACCTTGTGCGTCGATGGGATGGGTCGATGGTCGAGGCTGGGTGCGCGAAACAGCCGCTAGGAAACCGTGTTTGCGATCTGTCTCTAGACTTGGCACGAGCCGGCCGCTATAAAGACATCCCATGGCACACGGTTTATCGGGCGACGCGACGACACGGCTGGCGGTGACGCCGGGACTGGCGGGACGAGGATGGGTGGGTGGCGATGTCTGAGGTGATCGCCGCGGTGGACGCGATCGACGTCCGGTTTCCGACCTCCCGGGAGTTGGACGGGTCGGATGCGATGAACCCGGAGCCGGACTACTCGGCTGCGTACGTGACGCTCCGTACCAGCGGCGGCGAGGAAGGCTTCGGGCTGGCCTTTACCGTCGGGCGCGGCAACGATGTCCAGGTCGCCGCGATTCGCGCGCTGGCGCCGTTGGTGGTGGGACTGCCGGTCGCGGAGGTCCTCGCGGACCTGCGAGGTTTCTCTGACCGGCTGACCGGCGACAGTCAGTTGCGCTGGCTCGGCCCGCACAAGGGCGCCATCCACATGGCCGCTGGCGCGATCGTGAACGCGGCATGGGATCTGTACGCCCGCCGGGAGGGCAAGCCGTTATGGCGGTTGCTGGCCGAGATGTCACCCACGCAGTTGGTCAGCCTCGTCGACTTCCGGTACCTGCGCGACGCGCTCACCCCGGAGGAAGCGCTGGATCTCCTCCAGCGGGCGCAGCCGGGACGGGAGCAGCGGCAGAACGACCTGCTCGCGCGTGGCTACCCGGCGTACACCACCACGCCGGGCTGGCTGGGATACACGGACGAAAAGCTCGTTCGGCTGTCCAAGGAGGCGGTGGATGACGGGTTCGGTCTGATCAAGCTGAAGGTCGGCGCCGACAACGACACCGACATCCGGCGGGTGGCCCTGGCCCGCGAGGCGGTGGGCGCCGGCATCCGGATCGCGATCGACGCCAATCAGGCGTGGGGGGTCGAGCAGGCGATCAGCTGGCTGAAGTCGTTGGCGGCGTACGACCCTTACTGGATCGAGGAACCGACGTCGCCCGACGATGTGCTCGGTCACGCCGCGATCCGCCAAGCCGTCGCGCCGATCAAGGTCGCCACCGGCGAGCACTGTCACAACCAGGTCATGTTCAAGCAGTTGCTCCAGGCGAACGCGATCGACGTTCTCCAACTGGACGCCACTCGGGTGGCAGGTGTCAACGAGAACATCGCGATCCTGCTGCTGGCCGCCAAGTTCGGCGTACCGGTCTGCCCGCACGCCGGTGGGGTCGGGCTCTGCGAGATGGTGCAGCACCTGGCGATGTTCGACTACGTAGCCGTCAGCGGCAGCACCGAAGGTCGGGTCATCGAGTACGTCGACCACCTGCATCAACACTTCGTCGATCCGGTCGCCATTCGGGGCGGACGCTACGTCGCGCCCGAGGGTCCTGGCATCGGGGCCCGGATGCGTCCGGAGTCGGTCGCCGCGTACAAGTTTCCAGATGGTCCACAGTGGACGACACAAAGATGAGGGGCCGGCCGGTTGAACGGCCTCGGTAACGCCCTCGCCAGTTTCACTCCCACGCGTCACGTACGGGCATCTTCCACATAGGAGTCGTGATGAACCTGAGAACCATCGCCGCGGCCGCGGCAGTAGCAATGTCCGCCGCGCTGCTGAGCGCATGCGGCGATGACGCGACCACCGGAGACGGCGGTCCCGGCGCCCCGGTGGTGGGCGTCGACTACCCCCGGTCGGATACCGACTTCTGGAACTCCTACATCAAGTACACCCCGCAGTTCGCCGGCGAGCTGGGCTTGGACCTGAAGACGACCAACTCCCAGAACGACGTGGCGAAGCTGGCCTCCAACGTCCAGTCGTTCATCAGCCAGGGCGTCAAGGGGATCGCGATGGCCCCGCAGGACACCGCCGCGATCGCCCCGGCGCTCCAGTCTCTGGCATCCAAGAAAATCCCGGTCGTCACCATCGACACCCGCCCGGACCAGGGCGAGGTGTTCATGGTCGTGCGCGCGGACAACCGCGCCTACGGGGAGAAGGCCTGCCAGTTCCTGGGCACGAAGCTTAAGGGCAGCGGCAAGGTGGTCATGCTCCAGGGCGACCTGGCGTCCATCAACGGCCGCGACCGCACCGAGGCGTTCAACGAATGCATGAAGAAGAACTACCCGGGGATCACGGTCTTCGGCGAGGCCACGAACTGGGACGGGGCGATCGCCTCCCAGAAGCTACAGATCCGGCTGACTGAGCACCCCGACATCAAGGGCGTCTACATGCAGTCGAGCTTCGCGCTGGCCGGCACCCTCCAACTGCTCAAGCAGCGCGACCTGCTCACCCCGCCGGACGACCCGAAGCACATCTTCGTCGTCTCCAACGACGGAATCCCCAAGGAACTCCAGGACATCGCGGCCGGCAACATCGACGCCACCGTCTCCCAGCCCGCTGACCTGTACGCCAAGTACGCTCTCCACTACCTGAAGGCCGCGATCGACGGCAAGACCTTCCAGCCCGGCCCGACCGACCACGACAGCACCATCATCCAGGTACGCGACGGCGTGCTCGAAGACCAGCTCTCCGCCCCGCTGGTCACTCTCGACGGCGGCACCTACGGCGGCGTACCGAGCCTCAAGCACGACGACAAGTCGCTGTGGGGCAACAACATCGGCTGACCGGCCGCGGAGGAGAAGCGGGCACATGAGCGGCAACGAGACACGCTCTTCGTCAGCCCAGAACGGCAACGGGCGGGCCCACCCGGGCCCGCCCGTGGCGGAGGCGACCAGCATCACCAAGCGGTACGGCTCGACCGTGGCACTCGACAACGCCCAGATCCGCGTGCTGCCGGGGGAGACCCACGCCCTCGTCGGCCGGAACGGGGCCGGCAAATCCACCCTCGTGTCGATCCTGACCGGACTTCAGCCGCCGGACTCCGGGCAGGTCCAGTTTGGCGGCATGGCGGCGCCACGGCTGTCCGACCGGGACGCGTGGCGGCGACACGTGGCCTGCGTGTACCAGAAGTCCACCATCATCCCGCAGCTGACGGTGGCCGAAAACCTGCTGCTCAACCGGTACGACCGGGGACGCAGCGGGTTGATCAGCTGGCGTTCGCTGCGCCGGCGCGCGCGTGACCTGCTGGCCCTCTGGTCGGTCGACGTGGACGTCGACGCCAAGGCGAAGGACCTGAGCGTCGAGCAGCGCCAGTTTGTGGAGATCGCCAGGGCGCTGTCGTTCGGCGCCCGGTTCATCATCCTCGACGAACCGACCGCGCAGCTCGACGGTGGGGCGATCGCCCGGCTCTTCGGCCGCATCCGCGACCTACAGGCCCAGGGCGTCACCTTCCTGTTCATCAGCCACCACCTACAGGAGATCTACGAAATCTGCGACATGGTGACCGTCTTCCGCGACGCCCGCCACATCGTCACCGCACCGGTCGCCGACCTGCCTCGCGGCGAACTCGTCGCGGCGATGACCGGTGAGGCCACCGCGCTCGACGTCCCCCGATCACGCTCGGCGCCGACCGGTGACGCGCGTGTGGTCCTCGACGTCGCCGGGCTGCGCCTGGACGGCCTCTTCGAGGACATCTCGTTCCGGGTGGGCTATGGAGAGATCATCGGACTCGCGGGCGCCGGCGGCAGCGGCAAGACGGAGGTGGCCGAAACCATCGTCGGACTCCGCGCCGCGGGCGCCGGCACGATCACCGTCGACGGCCGCACCCCACGTGCCGGCCATGTCGGTGCCGCCCTCGCCAGCGGGGTCGGCTTCGTCCCCCAGGACCGTCATCACCAGGGCCTGGTCGCTGGCATGTCGATCGCCGACAACACCACCATGACAATCCCGGAACGGCTCGGAACGGCCGGATTCCTCAGTACCCGCCGCCGCGACGCGATCGCCAACACGCTGATCGACGCGCTGGCCATCAAGACGCCCGGACCGGACCTGCCGGTCTCCGGCCTCTCCGGCGGCAACCAGCAGAAGGTCGTCATGGCCCGCGCCCTCGCCAACGACCCCAAGGTGCTCGTGCTCATCACGCCCACGGCGGGCGTGGACGTGCGGTCGAAAGAGTTTCTCCTCGACAAGGTCGACCAGGTGGCGGCCGCCGGCACCGGCGTCATCGTGGCCTCCGACGAACTCGACGACCTGCGTATCTGCGATCGCGTCCTGGTGATGTTCCAGGGCCGGATCGTCGCCGACATGCCCAGCGGCTGGCGTGACCACGATCTTGTGGCCGCAATGGAAGGACTGAGCGTCGATGCCTGAGACCATGACCGCCGCAACCGCAGGCGCTGACGGATCCACCGTCGCGGCCGGACCACCACCTCGCCGGCCGGTCGGAAAGCTGGCCGTCGCACGGCTGCGGGACCTCGCACTGGTCCCGGCGATCGCGCTCATCGCCGTGGTCGGGCAGATCGTCAACCCGGTCTTCCTCCAGCCGGACAACTTGATCAACATTGCCCAGACCATGTCCGAGATCGCGTTGCTCGTACTGGCCCAGACGATCGTCCTGGTCGCCGGGAAGATGGACCTCTCCCTGGAGTCCACCTTCGGGCTCGCACCGGGCGTCGCGGCCTGGATGACGGTCGCCGTCGGAGCCGGCCACGGCACCGGGCTGCTATCCGGTGCCTGGTCGATACCGATCACTTTGCTGGTGGGCGCGCTCATCGGCGTCGCGAACGCGGCACTGATCGTCCGGTTCGGACTGCACGGCTTCATCGTGACGCTGGGCATGCTCATCGTCCTGCGCGGCCTGCTCACCGGGATCTCCGGCGGGCAGACCTTCTTCAACCTGCCCGAGTCGATGATGTACCTGGGCACCGCGGTCTGGCTCGGCGTGCCGGCCTCGATCTGGATCTGCGTCGCCCTCTTCGCGGCCGGCATCGTGGTACTCGGCTACACGGGCTTCGGCCGCTCCCTGTACGCGATCGGCGGCAACGTCGACGCGGCGAGGGCGGCGGGTATCCGCACCGACCGCGTGCTGTGGATCGCCCTGATCGCCGCGAGCATGCTGGCCGCCATGGGAGGCCTGCTGCTGTCCGGCCGGCTCGCCTCCGTCGCCGCCTCACAGGGCAACGGCGCGATCTTCACCGTATTCGCCGCGGCCGTCATCGGCGGCGTCAGCCTCAACGGCGGCAGGGGCACCATGTTCGGCGCGTTCACCGGCATCCTGTTGCTGTTCATGATCCAGAACGTGCTGACGCTCGCCGGCGTACCGGCACAGTGGATCGGCGCCCTCAACGGCGCGATCATCCTCATCGCACTCGTCGTCTCCCGCATCACCGGAGGCAGGGCACAGGAGTAGCGCTGAGGTCACCACAGGCCGGTGGGCTGTCGCGGTAGGCACGAGCCGCGGCAGCCCACCAGGCATCTCCGTCACCACCGATCAGGAGAGAGGACAGCCTCATGGCACCATGTCCCGCCGGTTTCGAAGGCAGCCAGCTCGGGGGTGCCGGACGTGCTGGCTTGACCACCGCCGGAACGGATCGACGATGAGCCACGGCGCTGTGCCGCGAGCCGGCATCATCGACGCCCACCACCACCTGTGGCGCCGCGAGCGGCATCCGCAGCCCTGGATCGATCCGGTGAGCATGGCCGCGATCGACGCCGACTTCGTACACGCGGATCTCGCGGCGGAAGCCGAGCCGGCCGGGGTCACCGGCACGGTCGTCGTACAGTCGATCCACTCCGAGGCGGAAACGACCGACCTGCTGAGCGTCGCGTCGCGCAGCGAGTTGATCAAGGGAGTCGTCGGGTGGGTCGACTTCGCCGCCCCGGACACCGCCGACCGCGTCGGCCGCCTGCGAGCGACACGTGGTGGCGGCAAGCTGGTCGGCATTCGCCACCTCGTACAGGACGAACCCGACCCGGCGTTTCTCGAACGCAGCGCCATCCGGCGCGCGGTCGCGGCCATCGGTGACGCCGGCCTGGTGTTCGACCTGGTGTGCCGTCACCAGCAGTTGCCCGCGGTCATCGGCCTGGTGGAGAGCCTGCCGCAGGTCTCGTTCGTCCTCGACCATCTGGGCAAGCCGCCGCTGGCGGGGCAGGAGTTGCGAGGCTGGGCCGGCCACCTTCGAACGTTGGCCCGACTGCCGAACGTGTCGGCGAAGCTTTCCGGTCTGGTGACCGAAGCGAACTGGTCGTCATGGACGCCAGCAGACCTGAAACCGGCCGTTGCCCATGCCCTCGACACGTTCGGACCGGCCCGGCTGATGTTCGGCTCGGACTGGCCCGTATGCCTGCTCGCCACCACCTACCTCGACTGGATCGAGGTACTGCGCGACCTTCTGGCCGGCTGTGACGAACACCAGCGGCAGCAGATCTGGCGAGAGACCGCGCTTCGCGTCTACCAACTGGCGGAAAGCTAGGGCCTGTTTCATGCGCACCCCGGAGGAAACCTTGGCGGCACAAGACAACGTCCAGCGGCACGGCTCCATCATCCGACTGCGTCCAGAGCACCAGGACACCTACCTGCGGCTACACGCCGACGTGTGGCCCGGCGTCGAGCAGACCCTGCGCTCGGCCAACATCCGCAACTACACCATCTTCCTGTATCGCGACCTGCTGTTCGGCTACTACGAGTACGTCGGCGACGACCACGCCGCCGACCAGGCACGCATCGCCGCCGACCCGGAGACCCAGCGGTGGTGGACGCTCACCGACCCCTGCCAGCGGTCACTGAGCGAGCCGAACTCGGGGGAGTGGTGGACGCCGATGCGGCAGGTCTGGCACCTTCCGGGCACACCTGCTGACCGATAGCGCCATGCACACCTCAGCCATCCAGGAGCAACGGCAGCTTCGGCGCCGGCGCGGCGACCCCGCCGCGGTGCGCCTCGGGATGTGAAAGACCCCCGGGGGGCCGACGGATTGCCGGCCCCCCGGGGCGCTTGGATCTTTCCGTGGACCGCTCAGCCCGTGGCCGTCAGTGTCCAGCGCAGGTTGGTGTTCGTGTCGACAGTGCGTTGTGTCAGCTCCGTGCCAGCGGCCAGGTTACGGCTGTCCAACGCCAGGCCCGTCGCCCGGTTGACCACGTTGAAGCGACCAGATCCAACGCTACGCAACTGCCACTGCTGGGAATTCGCCCCCGTCGCGGTCGTCTGCTGTACCTGGGTCCCGGAGCCGAGCCCAACGCCGTCGATGACGAGGCCGTTGCCGTTCCGCAGCAGGTAGTAGCCGCCGCCCTGGTGAACGAACCACCACGCCTGGTCAGCAGTGCCGTCGACCGCGAACTGCCGTACCGGTGTGCCCGACGTCGTGGCCCCATCCGCGTCGACCGCCAAGCTGTTGGTCTGGTTACGGATGACCAGGGAACGTTCCGGACTGGGAGAGCTGGCGATGGCCGTCAGCACCCAGCGCAGGTTGGTGCTGCTGTCCAGGTTCCACTGCTTCAACGCGGAACCCGTCGTGACGTTGCCACCGCTGTCGAGAGCGAGCCCGGTCCGCTTGTTGACGAGGTTGTAGGTTCCCGCGTCGACGCGTGCCAGGCGCCACAGTTGGCTGTCCGCCCCGGTGGCCACCTTCTGCTGGACCTGGCTGCCGCTTCCCAGTCCGAGCCCGTCGATCACCAGGCCAGTGCTCGGGTTCGCGATTTCGTAGAAGCCGGTTGCCTTCTCCGTCAGCTTCCACTCCTGTTCGGCCCCGCCGGTCGGGACGTGCTGCTTGACGGTGGCGCCATCGGCGCCGGAGTCCGTGTCGAGGGCGAGGCTGTTGGTCACGTTCGTCAGCAGGAACGGCTTGCTGACATCCCTGGTGACCCGGATCGACCCCACCTTGAGCTTCTTCGGGAGCGACTCCACAGCGCCGGTGTAGGCGACCGGGGTTCCCCCGAAGTCGTCCTGGGGGTAGAGCTGCAACTGCGTCCCGGCACCGACGGACAGCGAGGCGAGCTTCGACGTGTCGACGCCGAGCTCGGCCAGCGCCGCGGAGTCGTAGTCGCCCGGCGAGAGCAGGGCGCTGACGCCTCGGAAGTCCTTCTTCTCGTACACAGAAGCCGCGTCGGCGGTCGGCCGCGGCGTCGGAATACCCTGCTTGAACGTCAGCTTGAGCACGTAGGCCGGCGATGCGACAGGGCGCAGGGCGGGCATAGTGACCTTGAGGCCGTCAGGGTCCTGGCGGGTCTTCTTCGTCAGGTCGACGTGCTTGTCGCGACCGCCCCCGAGCAGCTCGACCTTTTTCAGATCGGCGAGGTTGGTGGTGTCGGAGCCGAGGCTGGTGATGTTGAGAGTCTGGTTGTCTCCAGGCCAGCCCAGCACGGTCGCGTAGAGGACATCGTCCTTCTTGTTTCTGGTGAATCGGATGTCGGTGTTCGTGCCGGTCCTTGGTCCGGTGAACGAGCCACCGCCCATCCTTGTCGGGCCTTCACCGTAGATGTCCCAGGCGCGCGTGGAGTAGATCGACTCCCCGTACCGGTTCAGGTATGTCCCGATGTCGTGCAGCACGTCGCGCTGCCCTTGCGGAATCTCACCTTCCAGCGTGGGAGAGACGTTCAGAAGCATGTTTCCGTTCTTGCTGACCCGGTCGATGAGAGCGTGAATCATCTGCTGCGACGAGTAGTAGCCGATCCCGTTGGTGTAGCTCCAGCTGCTGGAGGAGATGGCGTCGTCGGTCAGCCAGTACGGACGTACGAGGTCCGCCGGGCCGCCGCGCTCCCAGTCCTCGACGGCGCTGGCGTTGTGGAAGCCGCGGTCGAAGTGCTTGTAGGTCGTGACGACCTCCTTGCCCCACTCCTCGCCCTTGTTGAAGTAGTAGGCCAGGTAGTTCAGGCGCTGCTGTTCGGCGATCGCGCAGGGGCCAGGATCGCCGTGGCAGTATCCGGGGCTGTCCAGGGCGAAGTCGTTCCAGATGATGTCTGGCTGGGCCTGGTCGATGACCTCCTTCTGCTTGTCGAACCAGAGCTGGTCCGCCTCGGCCCGGGGAAGCTGACCGTAGAGCTTCCTCAGGCTCGGGTCGGTCTGCTGCGGTACGAACCGGAAGAACCCGTTGTGGTTGAACGACTGATGCATAGCGACGAGCAGCTTCATGTCCTGCTTGCGCACCGCGTCGGCGAAGAGCTTCAGCAAGTCCAACCGTGGGCCGCGGTCGACCGAGTTCCATTCGTTGACGGCGCTGTCCCACATCGAGTAACCGTCGTGGTGTTCCGCGACTGGCCCACCGAACTTCGCGCCCGCGCTCTTGAACAGGCGCGCCCACTCGTCCGGGTCGAACTTGCCGCCCTGCGACTTCAGCACCGGCTTGAACTGCACGTGGTTGCCGGCCTTGTCGATGCCACCGTCGATGAACTTGTCGTAGCCGAACTCTGTCCGCGGGTCGCCGTACGTTGCCTTGTGATGGTTGTTGATGTTGCTGCCGTCAACGTACATCTCGCGGCCGTACCACTCGTGTCCGTACTGGGGTGTGGTGAACGCCCCCCAGTGCCAGTAGATGCCGAACTTGGCGTCCTTGAACCATTCCGGCGAGGCCACGTGACGGTCCACCGACTCCCAGGTGGGCTCGTACGTCATGCCGTGGCTCGGCGGCTTCGACGCCGTCGCCGGGCTCGCGGCCGCCGGCGAGGGCGGGGCAAGCAGGACAACCGGACAGAGCGTGGCCGCCGCCATAAAGGCGGCGGCTCGTCGGATAGATCGTTTTCTCATCAGGGGGAACCCTCTCGTGGGACGGAAGGTGATGTTGTCGACGCGCTGACAGGCCGGCCGGAGGAACGATCCGGAGCACCTGACCGTGCCGGACCAACGTGGATCAGGGTGACGTCGGGGATGTGCGGTCCGGACAGGGGAGAACAGCCGTCAACGCTGAGCTGGACACGGCCGTCTGACTGCCGTGCTGACCCGCGGGTGAGCCGCACACCGGGCCGGTGTTCGGATTGGCCGAACCCGTGCCACGGGTCCGAGGAGGTGATGACGCGGTCGTAGCCCCCTCGAACTGATGATCATCTCGATGGCGGGAACGGGACGCGCGGCCCTTCCGAGGGCCTGAGTTGCGGTCGGCGAGAGATCGACATGGGATGTCTTTATAGTCGCCGCCAGCGGCTCTGTCTACCCCTGCGCCAGATAGGTGCGTTTTCCTGCTGATTCTCACTTCGCCCCCAAGATCAAGCGTTTCCCAAGGTTTCGAGACATGGGATTACTTCGTCGTGGTGCGTGCCGCCGGCTCCAGGTGGCTGACGCCGGTATGCCGCGGTGCCTGTCGCCCGCGGCCGCGACCGACGGTGGATCATTCATCCCGATTCGCGGCCTGGTGGGCGCGGCCGTTGCTCGTTGTTGCCCAGACCGTTCGCGGCGAGGTGGTCGTGTTGGATCCGCGCCGTGGTCCCACCTTGGAGGCGTTGAGGTCTGAGTGGCTGGGGCGGTGCTATGGCCGCCGTCTGGCCCAAAGGTCTGATGACTGCAAGGTCAGGTAGGTCGGGCGTCGCGCTGTCCTGGCTGGCGCACTCAGCGGCAGCATGGGACCTATGTTGGCCAATTCGCCTGAATCGCGGCAACTATTCCGTTGAAGCGCAGCCAGAAGTCCTATGTATCTCGACGTCGAAGGATCAGGTGTCACGAGGTTGGTTACAACCGTTGACTCGATACATCAAATCTTTGTACATTGCCGTCACCCCTGTTCAGGGTCATCGGCTCGGCGCCGGTCCCCGTCGGCCCGCCCACCTCACCGCCCCGCCCTCCCGCACCGTCTGTGCCCTGAGCGAGCGCTTGCGGGGCCACACTGTCCGCTTTGGAGGACCGCTTCATGTCAGAACTGTCGCGAAGGCAAATTCTCAAAGTAGGAGCGGCCGGTGCCGGTGCCGCCCTCCTTCCGGCACTGTGGACCGCTCACCCCCGACCCGCCTCGGCCGCCCCTGCCGAGGTTCGCGCCGCCAACGACCTGGCACTCTGGTACGACGAGGGAGCCGGGGGTGACTGGCTACGCGCACTGCCCATCGGCAACGGACGCCTCGGCGCGATGGTGTTCGGCAACATCGACACCGAGCGCCTCCAGCTCAACGAGGACACCGTTTGGGCCGGGGGACCGTACGACCCGGCCAACCCGCGCGGTGCCGCCGCACTCCCGGAGATCCAGCGGCTGGTTTTCGCCGATCAGTGGAGCCAGGCGCAGAACCTGATCAACCAGACGATGCTGGGAAACCCGGTGGGCGAACTGGCCTACCAGCCCGTCGGCAACCTCAGGTTCACCTTCCCGCACGGCAACGTGGCCTCGGAGTACTACCGGCAGTTGGACCTCACCACCGCTACGGCGTCGGTGACCTATGCGGCCAACGGTGTGCGATACCGGCGCGAGGTGATCGCCAGCGCACCCGATCAGGTGATCGCCGTACGGCTGAGCGCGGACAAGCCCGGGTCCATCACCTTCTCGGCGTCCTTCGACAGTCCACAGAGGACTACAGCTTCCAGCCCCGACAACGCGACCATCGCGCTCGACGGAATCTCCGGCAACCAGGAGGGCGTGACCGGCTCGGTCCGGTTTCTGGCGCTCGCCCGCGCGCTTATCAAGGGCGGCTCGGTCACGAGCAGCGGCGGCACGCTCCAGGTCACGGCGGCCAACAACGTGACCTTGCTGGTCTCGATCGGATCCAGCTACGTCAACTTCCAGGACGTCAGTGGCGACTACCAGGGGATCGCCTGGCGGCACCTCAGCGCTGCCCAGGGCACCCACTGGGACGGGCTGCTGCGCCGGCACGTGACCGACTACCAGAAGCTGTTCGGGCGCACGACGATCGACCTGGGCCGCACGCCGGCCGCGGACCAGCCGACCGACGTGCGGATCGCGCAGCACGCCGGGGTGGACGACCCGCAGTTTTCGGCGCTGCTGTTCCAGTTTGGCCGCTACCTGCTTATCTCCTCCTCGCGACCAGGTACCCAGCCGGCCAATCTGCAAGGCATCTGGAACGACCAGATGCTCCCACCCTGGGACTCGAAGTACACGATCAACGCCAACCTGCCGATGAACTACTGGCCCGCCGACACCACAAACCTCTCAGAATGCTTCCTGCCGGTCTTCGACATGATCAAGGACCTCTCCGTCACCGGCGCTCGAACCGCCCAGGTGCAGTACGGCGCAGGCGGTTGGGTCACCCACCACAACACCGACGCCTGGCGGGCCACATCGGTGGTCGATGGCGCCCTGTGGGGCATGTGGCAGACCGGCGGCGCCTGGCTGGCGACCCTCATCTGGGACCACTACCTCTTTACCGGCGACATCGAGTTTCTCCGCGCCAACTACCCGGCCTTGAAAGGCGCCGTCCAGTTCTTCCTCGACAGCCTGGTCACCGAGCCGAACCTCGGCTGGCTCGTCACCAACCCGTCGAACTCTCCGGAACTCGCCCACCACTCCGGCGTCAGCGTCTGCGCGGGCCCCACAATGGACAACCAGATCCTGCGCGACCTGTTTGACGGCTGCGCCCGTGCCAGCGAGCTCCTCGGGGTCGACGCCACCTTCCGAGCCCAGGTCCAGGCGACCAGGGACAAGCTGCCGCCAATGCAGATCGGCGCCCGTGGCAACATCCAGGAGTGGCTCTACGACTGGACCGAGACCGAGCGGACACACCGGCACATCTCCCACCTGTACGGCCTGCACCCCAGCAACCAGATCACCCGGCGCGACACGCCACAGCTCTACGACGCCGCACGCCGCACCCTCGAGATCCGTGGTGACGACGGGACCGGCTGGTCGCTGGCCTGGAAGATCAACTTCTGGGCACGCATGGAGGAGGGCGTGCGCGCCCACAAGCTCATCCGGGACCTGGTGCGGACCGACCGGTTGGCCCCGAACATGTTCGACCTGCACCCGCCGTTCCAGATCGACGGCAACTTCGGCGCCACTTCCGGCATCGCCGAGATGCTCCTGCAAAGCCACAACGACGAGCTGCACCTGCTTCCCGCGCTACCAACGGCGTGGCCGAGCGGCCGAGTCGAGGGCCTGCGCGGCCGCGGCGGCTACACCGTAGGCACGGCGTGGAGCGAAGGGCAGGCCGACGAACTGCTCATCACGCCCGATCGGCGTGGCACCGTCAAAGTTCGCAGCCGCTTGTTCGCCGGTCGCTACAAGGTCGTCGACGTGACCCGTGGAGGTCGCGCCAAGACAGCCACCATCGAGTCCGACCTGATCGAGCTGACCGGCCGGCCGAAGCACACCTACCGCGCCTACGCCCTCCAGAAGGTGCGGCTGCGGGCGCCGATCGAGGTCAGCCCCGGTCAGACCGTGAAGGTCAGCGTGGCGGTGCGCGCCATCGAGCTGCCGCTGACGCCGTCCACGACGGTCTCACTGGTCGTCCCCGAGGGGTGGACGGTCGCACCGGCGCGCGTCACGCTGCCCCCCATCCAGCCCGACACGGAGCGGACCGTCGAGCTCGACGTCACCGTCGGCCCGGCGCCCGCCGCCGGCGCCGTTACCCTGACCGCCGAGGCACTGGGGCGGGGCTGGACCGCTTCGGCGACCGTTTCCACGCGAGTGTGGGACGGTCGTGAGGCGCCCCTGTCGGAGAGCCTCACCAACGTGGGGGTCTCCGACGACGCCAACACCAACGCCGGAAATCTCGACGGAAACGGCGGCTCGATCTCGGCACAGGCACTGGCCCAGGTCGGCGTGACCCCGGGCAGCACCATCAGCCACGGCGGCATCGACTTCACCTGGCCCTCAGGTGGTGCCGGCACCGCTGACAACGCCATCGCCTCAGGACAGTCCATCAAGATCGAGGGCACCGGCAAGACGCTCGGCTTCCTGGCCACCGGTACGTACGGCGCGGTGTCGGGGGCGGCCACCATCGTCTACGCCGATGGCACGCGACAGCCCTTCGTCCTCGGCACGCCGGACTGGTTCGGTGCCCCACGACCGGGCGGTGACGGCGCTATCGTCGCGCCGTACCAGAACCGACCCGGCAACCAACGGCAGAACACCCCGGCGACCATCTACTTCGTAGGTGTGCCGTTGCAGAACAAGCCGGTATCCCGTGTCGACCTGCCGAACATCAGCAGCAGGCCGGCAGTGGGTGTGCCCACCTTGCACATCTTCGCCATGGCGATGGGCAGGTAGCGGCGCTGGTCATCCGCCGGACAGGCTCTGGATGAGCCGGAGCCCGGGCGCCGGACCCACGCCGTACCACGTGGGCCCGGCGCCTGTCCATGCTCGGCGATGAGGCCGGTCGCTTCGACCGCGGCAGCGCCCGCCGGCGAACTGTGAACCGGACGTTTCGGGCTCATCCCGGGTCCTCGCTCGACACGGTTCGGCCATGGTGCGCATGCTCCTGCTAAATCAGTTTAGCGACCCTTCCTCGGGTCACCTCTGGTAAATGCACGCGACTACCGGACCACCGGGTGGTCGCGTGGCGGCGCACCCGACCAGAACGCGGGCTGGACGGTCATCGTCTCCAAGTGCCCGAGCTTCCTCTGCACCGTCAAGGTCAACCCGGACCTGCCGACCCGCGTGGTGCAGCGCAGGCGGTGTACGGCCAACCAGGTTTCGACATCGGCAAAGGCCCGATGTTGGCCAAGGCAGCCCCGAACACCTCCCGAAAGGTGACCGAGAAACCGGTCAACCAGCTTGTCGACGAGTTCACATATGGCTGCTACCTCAGCGGTGGGATGGTCCTGCCGTACCACTACCACCTGCCCAAGGGCTACAAACCCGACCAAGAGGTATCCACTCATGGTGGTGCTGCCCGGGCACGGTATGGCTGAGACGGCGACAATCTGCTCGTCGAGGTGGCCGCGGACATTCCCGCGACTGCGTGGCTCCAGCCGAAATGGACCGGGAGTACCGAGGAGGTGATCGTGCTAGCCCCACAGCATCAGCGCGTGGGCGGCCCGGCCGAGGCCGACCTGCTGACCAAGATGCTGGACCACTTCCTCAAGACTTCGCGGTCGACAGGCAACGGGTCTGCGCAACCACCGTCTCGTACGGCTCGCAGTTGCTGTGGAACGCGTTCGCGAAGCGTCCCGGACCTCTTCGCCGGTGGGCTGGTGACCGGCGGATTCGCGGTGAACGCCGACCAGGCGGAGGCGATCGCGACCGCCGAGATCCCACTGTGGGTCACGCACGGCGTGCACGACCACCTGCTGAACATCAACCTGGCCCGCGACACGCGGACGGCGCTGACCAACGCGTACGCCGCGGCGGCTTGTCCGGCGCGTTGACATCGCGGGTCGCCGACCTCCTGAGCTGGAGAAACGGCGATGCGGGGCTGATTGTCCGCGCTGGCCCGTGCCCTTCGCGGACGGGCTGTCCTGGCCGGCGGCACGTAGGATCAGGTGTGGTCGTGCTTGCCGGCGCCGGCCTTGACGGCGTGGCTTGCGGTCGCGCGGTGCCGGCCCCGGTGGGGCGATGTCCGGTCGAGCGCCGGGTCGGGAAAGAACTTTCGCGAAACATTGCCGACACATCTTGACGGCTGCCGCTGCCATCGGCCAAAGTCCATCTAGGCAAGTCGATGGGCCGCCGGGGGTCTCGGTGGGCTTGCCCAACAGTGCGCACATCCATGACGTGGTGCGAGTGGCAGCACC
>NZ_JBHLUH010000031.1:0-97333 GCF_042433955.1 Phytohabitans kaempferiae
CAAGGCCGCCAACGCTGGTGGTGTGGCGACCAGTGCGTTGGAGATGCAGCAGAACGCCTCGCGTGATTCGTGGAGTTTCGAGCACACCGAGCGGCGGCTGGCCGACATCATGCACAGCATCCATGACCGCTGTCTGGAGACCGCGGACGCGTACGGCAGCCCGGGCAACTACGTCGCGGGAGCCAACATCGCCGGCTTCATCCAGGTCGCCGACGCGATGCTCGCACTCGGCGTCATCTGATGGGCCATCGGCGCGTGCCGCACACCGCCGACGTACGGATCGAGGCGTGGGCGCCAGACCGGGAAGGCTGCGTGTCCGAGGCCGTGACCGCGATGGTCGGCAGCTTCGCCGAGGTGTCGCCCGCCCGGCCGGCGGAGACGGTCGACTTCCGGGTCGCCCCCGGCACCGACGAGGACATGCTGGTCGCCGTACTCGATGAGGTGATCTTCCGGATGGACACGGAGGGCCGACTGCCGGCCGCCGCCGACGTGGCGGCCGTCGACGGCGGCCTCGATGTGCGGATGTGGTTGGCCGACCCGGACCGGGTGGAGCTCGTGGGCGCGGTGCCGAAAGCGGTGTCGCTGCACGAGCTGCGGTTCGCACCAGGTGTGGAGGGCTGGTCGTGCGCCGTGACGTTCGACGTGTGATGCCGGCGACCGCTGGTCAGCCCTTCACCACGCCGACCGGGACCAGCCGCGCCACCTGCCGGCACAGGCCGCCGCCCTCGGCCGACTCGACGACCGCGGAGATGTCCTTGTAGGCGTCCGGCGCCTCCTCGGCGAGACCCCGCCACGACGCCCCGCGTACCAGGATGTCGTGGGCCTCCAGTTGGTGCCGCAGATCCCGGCCGTGCACCGCCTTGGCGGCCTGTTTCCGGCTGCGTACCCGACCGGCGCCGTGGCAGGTCGAGGCGAAGGCCGGGGCTCCTTCGACCCCGGTCAGCACGTACGACGGGGTCCCCATCGAGCCGGGGATGAGCACCGGCTGCCCCGCCGCGGCGAGGTCCGCGGGCAGGTCCGGATGACCGGGCGGCAGCGCCCGAGTGGCCCCCTTGCGATGCACGCACAGCCGCCGCTCGGCACCGTCGACCCGGTGGGTCTCGATCTTCGCGAGGTTGTGCGAGATGTCGTAGACCAGGTCGAGCTGGCGGTGGGTGACCCGCTCGAAAACCCGTCGGGCCGCCTGGCCCAGCATCTGGCGGTTGGCCCGCGCGTAGTTCGCCGCGGCCGCCATCGCGCCCAGGTAGGCCCGCCCTTCCGGCGAGGAGACCGGGGCGCAGGCCAACTGCCGGTCCGGCACGCTGATGTCGTATCGGGGCATCACGCGCTCCATGACCCGTAGCTGATCGGTGCAGATCTGGTGCCCCATCCCGCGCGAGCCGCTGTGGATCATGACGCAGACCTGCCCGGCCCGCAGCCCGAACGCGTCCGCCGCGGCCTCGTCGTAGATGTGGTCGACCGCCTGCACCTCCAGGAAGTGGTTGCCGGAGCCCAGGCTGCCGACCTGCCCCTGACCGCGCTGTACGGCCCGGTCGCTGACCTGGCCAGGATCGGCGTCTGACACCGCGCCGTAGTCCTCGCAGCGGGCCAGGTCACGCTCGACCCCGTGGCCCTGCTCGACCGCGTACCGCGAGCCGCCCACCAGCAGCTCGTCCAGCTGTGCGCGGCCGGACAGCTTCCACACCGCGCCCTTGGTCATGCCCCGGGGGATCGCCGCGTCGAGGCCGTCCATCAGCCGGTCCAGCATCGGCGCCAGCGCCGCGCGGTCCAGGTCGGCGACGAGCAGTCGCACTCCGCAGGAGATGTCGAACCCGACCCCGCCCGGCGAGACGACCCCGCCCGCCTCGACATCGGTGGCGGCCACCCCGCCGATCGGGAAGCCATAGCCAAGGTGCACGTCGGGCATGGCGTATGACGCCTCCACGATGCCCCGCAGTGTCGCCACGTTGGCCACCTGGTCGAGGGATCTGTCCGCCCTGACGTCGGGCAGCAGCGACCGCGCGGCGAACACCACTCCCGGTACCCGCATCTCGCCGAGCGGGTCGATCCGGAACCGGTACGGCGACTCCTCGACCAGCTCCACGCCTCCACCTTTCGACACGCCTTCGACGCGACACGCCTTCGACGCGCGGGTCTGGTTACCCAGGCGGGTGCGGCTTACACCCGTACCTCGGCACCGCGCCGGTGATCGCCTCCCCCGAGGTGTGCGGGCCGACCGGCCGCCAGAGCCGCCTGTCCACCTAGAACAGTCCGATGTGGCGGCTCGGCGGACGCTCCACGCCCCGGAATGCCGCCCAGGCGTTTGCCATGATGTGGGGCATGGCGAAATCGGCGGGTCACCCGGAGCGGCCGATGCGCGTGTTCGTCAGCTACGCGGGCAGCGACCGGCCGTGGGCCTCGTGGGCCGCTCAGGTGCTGGAGGCCGCCGGATACCAGGTCGAACTGGACGTGTGGGACTGGGCCGCCGGCGACAACTTCGTCCGCCGGATGAGTGAGGCGCTGGACCGCGCGGACGTGGTGCTCTCGCTGTGGTCGCCGGCCTACTTCATGCCGGACCGGTTCACCGAGGACGAGTGGACCGCAGCGGTGGCGCTCCGCCCGCGGGGGCGTACCCGGCTGGTGCCGGTCCGGGTCGCCGAGGTCACCCCACCGGGCCTCCTGCGGCCGATGATCTACCGGGACGTGTTCGGTCTGGACGAGGACGACGCGCGCACGGTGTTGCTCGGCGCCGTCGCCGGACCCACCGGTCGGGGGCAGCCGGTGGCCTTCCCGGGCCGGGCCGTGGAGGGCGGCCCTCGGATGCCGGGGTCGATCCCCACGGTGTGGAACGTGCCGTACCGGAACCGGGTCTTCACCGGCCGGCGGCCCCAGCTGGCCGCACTGCGGGAAGGGCTGACCAGCGGTGAACGGGCCCTGGTCCAAGCGTTGACCGGCATCGGCGGAGTGGGCAAGACACAGCTGGCGATCCAGTACGCCCACCTCTTCAGCGGCGAGTACGACCTCATCTGGTGGGTCGACGCCGGCAACCCCGCCCTGATCGGCGAGCAGCTCGCCCGGTGCGCCGTGGCGGCCGGCTGGGTCGGTGCCACGACGAAGGTCGACGACGCGTGGACAGCCATGAAAGACCACCTCCGCAGGACCGGCCGGTGGTTGCTGATCTTCGACAACGCCGAGGACGCGGCCGCCATCTACCCGTGGCTGCCGCCGGGCGGAGGACACGTGGTCATCACCTCCCGGTCGGCGACGTTCACGCAGGTCGCCGTGCCGGTCCGGGTCGCCGAGTTCACCCGGGACGAGTCGATCGAGCTGCTCCACGCCCACCGCGCCGACCTGTCCCGCCCGGACGCGGACGAGCTCGCCCGGGCACTGGGTGATCTGCCGCTGGCGGTGGCCCAGGCGGCCGCGCTGCTGGAGGACACCGGCCTGAGCGCCCGGGACTACCTGGACGAGTTGGAGGCGCACGCCGGTGAGATCCTCGACGAGGGACGCCCGCTCGGATACCCGCTCTCGCTCGCGGCCGGCATCCACCTCGCCGTCAGCCGCCTCGGCGACCAGGCTCCCGCCGCCCTGGAGCTGCTGCACCTGGCCGCGATCCTCGCTCCCGAGCCCATCCCGGTGGCCTGGTTCAGCCAGGCCAGGAGTCACCTGCCGGACCCGTTGGGCGTCGCGGCCGACCGGCCGCTGACGTTGCGCCGCGCGGTCAGCCGCGTGGGCAGCGTGGGGCTGGCCCGGACCACGCCCGAGGCACTCCAGGTGCACCGCCTGACCCAGGCCGTGCTGCGCGACGACCGTACCCGCGAGCAGCTCCAGGGCGACCACGGCTTCGCCGCCGCGCTCATCGCCGCGGTCGAGCCCGACAACGCCGGCACCGACCCGGCCTCCTGGTCGGCATGGGCCACGCTCCTGCCGCATCTGCTCGCCCTCGACCCGGTCGCGGGTCCGGGCGTGCTGCGCGACACCGCCCTCCACGCCCTCTGGTACCTGCTCATGCGCGGCGACTACCAGACCGCGCTCGCGCTCACCGAGACCTGGTACGCCCGATGGAGCGACGACCTCGGCCCGGACCATCCGCACACCCTGCACACGGCACGGCGGCTCGCGGCGGCGTACTTCTTCACCGGTCGCTACGCCGACGCCCGGGACCTGACCGTCGACACACTGGCCCGCAGCCGCCGGGTCCTCGGCGAGGACCACACCGACACCCTTGTCGCCGCCAGCAATCTCGCCGCCTACCTGTCGGCCCAGGGGCAGTTCGAAGAAGCTCTCGACCTGAACACCGACACCCTGAACCGGTACCGGCGGGTCCTGGGCGACGACGACCCCGAGACACTCCGTACGGCCAGCAACCTCGCCATCGCGATGCGCAAGCTGGGCCGGCACCAGGACGCCTGCGACCTGAACACCGACACACTCGCCCGGTACCGGCGGGCACTGGGCGACGACCATCGCGACACGCTGCGGACGGCCAGCAACCTGGCGATCGACCTGCGCCGGCTGGACCGTGGCCGGGAAGCCCACGACCTGAACGTCCAGACGCTGTCGCGGTACCGGGAGGTGCTCGGTGACGACCATCCCGAGACCCTGCGCACGGCCAGCAACCTCGCGCTCGACCTGCACGCGACAGGGCGCTACCAGGAAGCACACGACCTGAACACGGACATCCTCTCCCGATACCGGCGGACGCTGGGCGACGACCACCCCGAGACCCTGCGCACGGCCAGCAACCTCGCCGAAGACCTGCACAGCCTTGGCCGGTACCAGGAGGCGCACGACCTCAACGCCGAGATCCTGCCGAGGTACCGGCAGGCGCTGGGCGCGGATCACCCCGAGGCGGTACGGACGGCCGGCAACCTCGCGGCGGACCGGGACGCACTGAAACCTGACCAGCCCGCGGATGCCGGCCCCTGACCGGCCCACGTCGAAACAGACCGGGCGGGCGTGCACGGCCGACTGACGAACCACCGTCGTGGCTGTCGTTGCCCCAGGTGTCACAGGTGCGTGTAGAAGGCGGCCGCGGCGAAAACCACGTACAGGCCGACGAGCTGGGCGCCCTCCAGGACGTTGCCGCGCCCGTCCGCGACGACATGACGGACCAGGACCGCGGCGGCCGCGAGCGTCACCAGCTCCAGCGACGTGAACGCGAGAGTGACCAGGTGGCCGGAGGCCAGACCGACCACCACGAACAGAGGCACGACGAGCATCACGAGCTGCATGCTCGAACCGATCGCGATGCCGCTGGCCACGTCGAGGCGGTTGCCGGCCGCCATGCTGACCGCGCTGAAGTGCTCGGCGGCGTTGCCCACCAGCGGGATGACGACAAGACCGAGGAACCCCGTGCTCAGGCCGAGCTGAGGGCCGGCCTCCTCGAGACTGTGCGCGATGAACTGCGCGGCCACCCCCGCCGCCGCCGTGCCCAGCGTCAGCACGGCGACAGCCGTCCGCACCGACCACCGCGGGCCTTCACGCCTCTCGCGGTCGGCTTCCTCGGAGTTGTGCGGGTCGGTCTGGAACAGTGCCCGGTGGGTCTTGTAGGTGAACAACAGCCCCGCGGCGTACAGCACGACCAGCACCCCGGCCGCGAAGAGGCTCACCTGCTCGATCCGCCCCTGGGTGGCCTCTCCCCGCAGCGAGAAGACCGTCGGGAGCAACAGTGTCGCGATCGCGACCATCATCATCGTCGCCTGGTCCGTCGCCTGGCGCCACTGCATCCGCTGTTCCAGCCGGCGGTAGCCGCCGGCGATCATGGACACACCGAACACGAGCAGGAGGTTGCCGACGATCCCTCCGGTGATCGACGCCTTGAGCACCTCCAGCTGGGCGTTGAGGATCAACAAAACACCGACGATGACCTCGGTGAGGTTGCCGAAAGTGGCGTTGAGCAGTGCCCCGACGCTTCCACTGGCGCGTTCGGCCAGCGACTCGGTGGCCCGACCGATCAATCCGGCGGCCGGCACGATACCCACCGCCGCCAGCGCGAAGACGACCGCCGCCGCCGCACCCCACCACTGCGCGACCACGGCGGCCGGGACCCCCAGCAGCGCGATGTCGAGCCAACGCCAGCCACGTCCCCGGCCCCGACCGGTCTCCTGCGCTTCCCGCGCCGTCATCAGGCCCCCACTCCCCCAAGAATCGGCAGACCCGAAGGCGAGTGGCCAACGAGAGGCCGGTCAAACCCGCCGTCATCGCGGAAGGGAGTACTGGGAGCGCTTCAGAGGCGCAAGGGTCGGGAGGGGCCGGCGGGATGCCGGCCCCTCCCGAGATCGCACGCGGTGTACGGGTTCGCTCAGCGCAGCCGCTGCGCGATCCCCGCGGTGGCGTCACCGGACTGGTACGAGACCAGCAGGGTGGCACCGGTCGGGAGACCGCCGCTGAGCGGGAGCCACACGTCGCGGTCGCCCCGGCGGTCGAACTCGACGGTCGCGTCCGCCACCACCTTGTCCCCGTCCCAGACGAAGACCCGGGCGGTACCGGCCTGGCGCGCCTTGAGCTCGACCCGCACGCCGTCGTGCCGCTTGGTCACGCCGTGGATCCGGATCGTGCCGTCGGGCAGGGCGGTCCAGCCGCCCGGCGCTACCCCGTCCCCGCTGGACTGGAGGATGGTCTGCGGCGAGTCGACGCTCAGCGCCGCGGTGTCCGGGATGATCGGCTCCTTGGGCGACGACGGCTGCGTGGTGTAGCCGGCGAGCCGTGCCACGCCCCAGCGCCACGGGTCGGCCCGTACGCCGCTCCAGGTGGACCAGCCGACGCGGGTCTGCGCCGACAGGTCCTGCGTGTCGGAGTCGTTCACGAGGATGTTCATGCCCATCCGGTCGGCGTCGACCCTGTCCGGCAGGACACTGAACGGGACCTTCACCTCGATCCGGTACCCGGTGTAGGGGTTGCTGGTGACGACCGACGCGACCTCCATGCCGGGCGCGGTCTGCGGGCCCGGACCCTGGTGGTTGTCCCGCTCCCGGGCGTAGCACGGCGGGTTGCCGTTGGCCGGGTCGTTGGTGGTCGGGAAGAGCGCCACGTTGAACACCGTCGAGGTGTTCGGCGAGCCGCCCCGCGGGTCGATGCCGAACTCGATGTTGTCGTTGCGCCGTGGACGCTTGCAGTCCTCCGGCGGGAGCACCGTGCCGAGCACGTCGTCGGTGATGTCGAACAGCGCGTAGATCGCGTCGTCGGTGTACGTCAGCCGGGCCGTACCGGAGATGTCGGCGGCCGGGGCCGCGCTCCCCTCCCAGCGCGTGGAGATGTCGATGACCTCGCCGGTGTACTCGCCGGGGCCGGCGGTGCCGTCGACGGTCGGCGCGGTCGCCGCCTTGGGGATGGTGGTGACCGGCACGATGTTGAGGAAGCCGGGCTGGACCGCGCTGCCGCCGTTGTAGCTGGTCTCGATCTGCACCGGGTACCGGCCGTCGTTCGGCGCGCGGTTGGCGGTCGGCAGCGACGCGTCGGTGTTCGTCACGGTGAAGGTGACCGCACCACGGGCGCCCGGCCGCAGGCCGCTGTAGCTCTGCTGGGCCTGCGCCACGGCGAAGCCGGCGGGCACGTTGAGCTTCACCGTGCCCGACTGCACCTGGTCGCTGTGGTTGCGAAGGTCGACGCGGATCGGCCTGGTGCCGCCGCTCGGGATGCTCAGCAGCGAGTCGATCAGCGCGTCGAGCGACTGGACGCGCTTGCTCTCCGTCCACTCGCGGAAGTCACCGACCTCGGGCAGCGGCTCGAGTGTGCCGCGTACCGGTGCGGTCGCCTGCACCAGCGTGGTGTTGCTGCCGGCGCCGTCCTTCTTGGAGGTCATGGTCGCCTTGAGCCGGAACCGCTCGCCGGCAACCAGGCTCTGCGGCGGGGTGACCGTGAAGGTGGCGACGGCCTCCTTCTTGGGCGTGATGGTGCCGATGTTGCCGTTGCCCTTGACAGTCCAGCCCGCGGGCGGCTCCAGCGTCACCTTCGCGCCGGGGATCGCCTTGTCGGCCCGTACGTGGGTCTTGACCTCGAACGGCTGCCCGGCCAGGACCTCCCAGCTTTCCGAGCGGACGTGCAGCTCGGTACCGAGCGGCAGGCCGCCCTCGGCGCGGATGCTGGTGCCTTGCAGCGCCGCGGTGCCACCGACGCTCGGGTCCGGGTACGGGGTCCGACTGTCGATCATCGTGATGCGGTTGCAGCCGATGCTCGCCGGGTTGGTGGAGGCGTCCCCGGTGTCGGCCCAGCCCTGGGATGCGTACTCGCGCCGCGCCCACACGTTGACCTGGTTCCACCGGGTACCGTCGTGGCGGGCCGACTCGTACCCCTGCCAGGTGCCGAAGACGACGTTGGTCGGCTGGCTCGGGGTGAAGGTGTTCTCGCAGGCCGGCCCGCTCGGGCCGGAGCCGCCGTCGCCAGACTGGAAGATGCGGGCGACGCGGAACGGCTTGAGCCCTTCCTTCGTGATCTGCTCGGGGAATGCCTTCGGGTCGGCGGCGGCGTAGAACGCCTCGACGGCGAGCATCGCGGCTTCCTGGTGGTTACCGTGGTTGCCCTGCGTCGCCGACGGGTTCATCGTGACGATGACCTCGGGCCGTGTGGTCCGGATCGTCCGGACGATGCGCGACAGCGAGTTGTGGTAGCCCCAGACCTGCTCGGACAGGGGCGCGCTCGCGGTGTAGTAGAAGTCGAGCGCGTCGAGGTTGTAGATGTTCTCGACGCCGGCCCAGCCGACGGCGCGCCGCTCCTCGGCCTCGCGCAGGATGCCGAGCGCCGGCCCCTCCTCCAGGCCGACCGCGTTACCGCCGCCCTCGCCGCGGGTCATCGTGATGACGCCCGCCTTCATGTCGTGGTACTCGTTCCAGTAGCCGAACGTGCCGAGCTGTCCGGCCTCGTCGTCGGGGTGTGCGCCGATGAACATGATGTCGAGGTCGATGGGTTGGCTCGGTTTCGCTTGCGCGGGGCTGGCCAGGCCCGTCAGCAGTAGACCGCATGCGGCGATCACGGCTTTGGCGCGCCATCTCATGTGGACATACCTCTTCGTGTGGTGGACAGGGGATACCACTCGGTCCGGGGGGTGCGACCGGAGCGCCTCGGCTGGGGGTCGGGTGTCCGATTGCGACTCGCGAGTTAATTCGGAGTAGAAAATTGCCCCGCGCAGGCGGTATCGATCCGCGTGCACGACCTGCGTCCGCAGTGGACGACACAGACTGTCACAGCGCCTCGGCGTGCCCCGTTAGCGCTGGAAGGACCTTCGAGGCGTAACGCTAAAGATCAGCTCGGAGAGCCGTCAATACCCGGTCGACCACTTTCTTCGCTATGAAAAGAATCGAGCCCGACGCACGGCCGGAGAGACTCGGGTTTGCCCGGATTGCCCCCTCCCCGCCCGGAGGTATTGCCTGCCCGCGCGGCCGACAGGCAGCGGAGGTCGCGGTCGCGCAGCCGCCGTCGAGATCGTTTCGTGACTTGACCTAGGCACTTTCTTCGCACTAGTAAGAAAGTGTGATCGCCGAAGGGAAGACGCCGACCAGCCCCGTCAGCCGGGAGCGGTCGCGTGAGATCAAGCGCCAGTCGGTGATCTCGGCTGCCCGGCAGGCGCGGCTGCTGTCCCGGGTCGACCTGGCCGAGCGGACCGGCCTCCCGGCGGCGACGCTCACCACGCTGGTGCGGGAGCTGATCGCGGAGGGCTACCTCATCGAGCGGGGTCCGGCCGCGCAGACGACCGGGCGGCCGAGGGCGATGCTCGAGTTCAACCCGCGCGCCGAGCTGGTGGCGGCGGTGTCCCTGGAGCCGCCCCGGATCACCTGCGAGATCGCCGACAGCAACGGCACGGTGATCGCCCACCGCACGTCCCGGCTCGGCGGCGACGTGGTCGAGACGGTCTGCCACTTCGTGGCGGAGCTGGCCGCCGAGGGCCGGCCGGCGCTGTGCGGCGTCGCGATCGCCGTACCGGGGGTCTCGTCCGACGGCGCGGTCCGGCTGGCGCCCTCGGTGGGCCTGGTCGAGGCGCAGCCGATCGGCCAGTCCGTGCAGCGCGAGCTCGGCGTGCCGGTGGTCGTCGACAACGACGTCAACCTCATGGCGGCCGGGGAGCGGGTCGCCGGCGCCGGCAAGGACGTCGACGACCTGCTGCTGCTGCACGTCGCCGACGGCATCGGCGCCGGCCTCATCCTCGACGGCAAGGTACGCCGGGGCGCGAGCGGCGCGGCCGGTGAAGTCGGCTTCCTCCCGCTCGACCCCGAGCCGGCCCGCGCCTACGGGGGCGTCGGCCCGTTCGAGGCGCGGTGGTCGGCCAACGCCATCGCCGAACGCGTGGTCGCGCTGCACCCCGGCCGGCGCCCCGAGGCGCCGGTCAGCGAGCTGATCGAGCTCGCCGACACCTCCGGCGCGGCCCGGAGCTACCTCGACGAGGTGCTCGACGCCTGGGCCCGGCTCATCGTCTCCTGCGCCTGCGTCGTCGACCCGGGCCGGGTACTGCTCAGCGGCGCGGCGGCTCAACTCGACGACGCGGCGCTGGCACAGATACAGAACCTGGTCTCCGCCAAGGCTCCCGCCTCCACCGAGGTGCGACGGGCCGTGCTCGGAGACCAGGCGGTGCTGCACGGCGCGATCAGCTACGCCCTGTCGGCCGCAGTACGCCTTTCCGCCCTTTCCTGACCCGTATCAGCTCAACGATTTCACCCCCAATCTTCCTGCAAGTGGAGGTAGCCATGAGACGTCGCCTGGCTCTCAGCATCGCGCTCGGCGCGATGGTCGCCAGCCTGGCCGCGTGCGGCGGCGACAGCGAGGACACCGAAACGCCGGGCGGCACCACGGCGGAGCGGATCGTCGTGTACAGCGCGCGCGACAAGAAGGTCACCGACTTCGTCGTCGAGCAGTTCGTCGCCAAGCACCCCGAGTACCAGGGCAAGGTCGAGGTGCTCAACATGGGCGCGCAGGAGGTGCTGGAGCGCACCCGCGCGGAGAAGGCCAACCCGCAGGGCTCGGTCTGGTGGGGCGGCACGCAGCAGGGACTCTCCGCCGGCGCGTCGGAGGACCTGCTCGAGGCGTGGCAGCCGTCCTTCGCGGCCGAGATGGACGCCCGGTACAAGGACGCGCAGGGCCGCTGGTTCGGGGAGATCCTCCTGCCCGAGGTCATCATGTACAACAACAAGGCGATCCAGCCCGACCAGGCGCCGAAGGACTGGGACGACCTGATCGCCCCGGCGTGGAAAGACAAAATCATCATCCGGGACGTGCCCGCCTCCGGCACGATGCGGTCGATCTACGCCTCCATGATCCAGCGGCTCTCGCCCGACGGCAGCAACCCGCAACCGGGCTACGACTGGCTCCGCAAGCTCGACGCCAACACCGTCGAATACGCCGCCAACCCCACCGACCTGTACGTCAAGATGTCGCGCGAGCGGGGCGTGCTCAGCGCCTGGAACCTCCAGGACATCCTGCTCCAGTCCGAGCAGTCCAACATGCCGTTCGGGTACGTGATGCCGGCCTCCGGGGCGCCGGTCCTGGTCGACGGTGTCGCCGTGATCAAGGGCGGCAACTCCGAGGGTGCCAAGACGTTCCTCGAGTTCCTCTTCGACAGCTCGCTGCGGGCCAACCTGGCCAAGGACTTCTTCCAGATCCCCGCCGTGCCCATCTCGGAGCAGCCGGAGTGGCTGGCCAACCTCAACCTCAAGCCGATGGACGTCGACTGGGACGTCATCGCCAAGCATGAGACCGAGTGGATCAACCATTGGAACGCCGAGATCAAGAACAAGGGCTGACCACCGCCGGAGGCCGGGCCGTCGCGAGGCGGCCCGGCACCGGTGGCCGCCGATCGGCTGCACGGCTGGAGGAAAGATGATCGACGTCGAACTCGAATCGGTGAGCAAGCGTTTCGCCCGGTCCGGCGAGGCCGCCGCCGTTGACGACGTCAACCTCACCATCGGCGCGGGCGAGTTCTTCACGCTCCTCGGCCCGAGCGGATGCGGGAAGACGACCACGCTCCGCATGGTGGCCGGGTTCTACTTCCCCAGCGACGGGCACATCCGCTTCGGCGGTAAGGACGTGACCCGACTCGCGCCCAACAAGCGCGAAACCGGCATGGTGTTCCAGAACTACGCGCTCTTCCCGCACATGACCGTGGCGCAGAACGTCGCCTACGGCCTCAAGGTGCGCAAGGTGGGCCGTGCCGACGCGGCCCGGCGCGTGGCGGAGGCGCTCGCCGAGGTGCACCTCGACGGGTACGGGCCACGCCGCATCGACCAGCTCTCCGGCGGCCAGCAGCAGCGGGTCGCGCTGGCCCGCGCGCTGGTGATCCGGCCGCGCATGCTGCTGCTGGACGAGCCGCTGTCCAACCTCGACGCAAAGCTGCGCGAGGAGACCCGCGCCGAGATCCGCCGCATCCAGCGGGAGTCCGGCACCACCTCGATCTACGTGACCCACGACCAGGCCGAGGCGATGGCAATGTCCGACCGCATCGCGGTGATGCGGTCCGGCCAGGTGCAGCAGGTCGGTACCCCGCGCGAGGTGTACCACCAGCCGGCCAACGCGTTCGTGGCGCGCTTCATCGGCCGCAGCAACGTCCTGTCGCTGCCCGTCGCCGCCGTCGAGGCGACCCGGGTCCAGGTGGTGCTCCCCGGCGGTGGCCAGGTCCACGCGGGCGCGCCGGAGGGGCACGGGCTGCGCGTCGGCGACAGTGCGTTGGTCTCGGCCCGGCCGGAGTACATCTCGGTGGTCAGCCCCGCCGACTCCGACGCCATCGGCGGGCGGGTCGCCGCGGTGGAGTTCACCGGCATGACCACGCACCTGACCGTCGACGTCGACACCGGCGACATCGACACGCAGGTGACCGTCGCGGCCGTCGACGCGCCCGAGCGCATCGGCGTCGGCGACCGGGTCGGGCTGCGCCTGCCCGCTGACCGGCTCTGGGTGGTACGACCGTGACCGCGGTGCCCTCCACGCTCCCGTCCCGGTGGGCGCAGCTCACCCAGCGCCTGGGCGGTGGCGCGAACTCGGCGTGGTTCCCGTACGTGCTGGTGGCCCCCCTCGCCCTGATCCTGTGGGGGTACGTGGTCCAGCCGATGCTCGCCACCTTCGTGGAGAGCGTCAGCGAGGACGGTACGGCCAACTACGCGCAGTTCTTCACCTCCTCCGGCGTCGCGCGCACCTCCCTGCTCACCTCGCTGGTGATCTCCGCCGCGAGCGTCCTGCTCTGCGGGATCGTCGGCGTCGCGATGGCGTTCCTGCTCAAGCGCTTCTCGTTCGCCGGCCGCCGCCTCATCGAGGCGTTCATCCTGGTCCCCGCCGCGCTGCCGCCGCTGATCGGGGCGGTCTCGTTCCAGCTGCTCTACAGCGAGATCGGCATCCTTCCGCGCGCGCTGCAACAGCTCTTCGGCACCGCGCAGCCGGTGCTCGCGTTCGACGGCATCGCCGGCGTGCTGGTCGTGCACACCTTCACCATGTACCCGTTCTTCTATCTCGCGGCGTCGGCCGCGCTGGCAGGCATGGACCCCTCGGTCGAGGAGGCCGCCTACAACCTCGGCGCCGGCCGGATCCGCGTGTGGCGGACGGTGCTGCTGCCGATGCTCACCCCCGCGCTGGTGTCGGCGTCGCTGCTGGTCTTCATGACCTCGCTGGCCTCCTACACGGCGCCGCTGCTGTTCGGCGTCGACCAGACCATGACGATGCAGATCTACATCAACCGCACCAACGGCGACCTGCCAATGGCCTCCACGTACGCCGCCGTGCTCGGCCTGGTGTCGATCGCGTTCCTGCTGCTCATGCGCTGGTACGAGGGGCGGCGCAGCTACCTGTCGCAGTCCAAGGGCATCTCGGCGCGGCGGCGGGAGATCGCCAACCCGATCGGGCGCTGGCTCGCGCCGGTCGCGTCGGTACTGGCGACGCTCGTGCTGCTCGCCCCGGTCGCGACGATCGCGCTGGTGGCGTTCTCCGCGGACGGATCGTGGACGACGGAGGTCATCCCGTCCGCCTACACGATCGAGAACTTCGTCACCATCCTTACCGAACCGCGCGCCTTCGAGCCGATCCTCAACTCGCTCCAGATGAGCCTGCTCGCCACCGCCGCGTGCGTCGTGGTCGGCGTGCTCATCGCGTACGCCGTGCGGCGCCTGCGGTTCGTCGGTCGGAGCCTGCTCGACATCGGCGTCATGATCGCCTGGGCGCTGCCCGGCACCGTCGTGGCGATCAACCTCATCTCGGCGTACAGCACCGGCAACGGCTTCAGCTTCGGGCAGGCGCTGATCGGCACCTTCTGGATCCTGCCGCTGGCCTACTTCGTGCGGTTCCTGCCGCTGGTGTTCCGGGCCAGCTCGGCGTCGCTGGCGCTGATCGACCCGTCGCTGGAGGAGGCCGCGCGCAACCTCGGGGCGTCCTGGTGGCGGGCGTTCCTGAACATCACCGTGCGGCTCATGCTGCCGGGCGTGATCGTCGGCGCGCTGCTCGCCTTCGTGCACGGTGTCGGCGAGTTCGTCGCGTCGGTGCTCATCTACACCTCATCCACGGTCCCGATCTCGGTCGCCATCAACAACCGCATGTACTCGTTCGAGATCGGCACCGCGGCCGCGTACGGCATGCTCCAGGTCGCCCTCATCTTCGTGGTGATGTGGTTCTCCGGGCGGCTGGAGAACGGCGGACGGGCCGCGTCACGGCGGGCGGAACAATGGACGAACTGATCGACACCTGGCAGGCCCGCGGCGGGCTGCTCCCGGCGAGCCGGATACCCGGTCACGAGCTGGCCCGCGTGGCCGAGGCGGCCGACCTGGCCGTACTCCCCGTGGGCGCGGTCGAGTGGCACGGGCCGCACCTGCCGCTCGGCACCGACCTGATCCTGGCCGAGGGCTTCGCGTCCGAAGTGGACGGAGCCGGCGTACGGGCCGTGCTGTTTCCCGCCGTCGCGTACTCGGCGTGCCCCGGCCAGACCCGGCCGTGGCCCGGGACGGTCGCGGTACGCCCGGAGACCGCGGTCGCGTACGCGTGCGACGTGCTCGACGGCATCGTGGCCGCCGGTTTCCCGCGCGTGCTCGTCGTCAACGGGCACGACGCGAACATGTCCGTCGCGCGGGCCGCGATGGAGTGGGTCTCCGGCCGCCGGCGGGCCAGCTTCCTGCTCGTGAACTGGTTTCAGCTGGTCAACGCCGGCGAGACCGGCGAGCTGTTCGGCGAGCTGATCTCGCGCGGTCACGGCGGCGCGTACGAGACCTCGGCCGTACTCGGCTTCGACCCCGAGGCCGTGCACCCCGCCGCCGCGACCGACCTGCCACCGCGCCCGAAGCTGCCGACGCCCCATCCGTACGTCCTGGTCGAGTCCCGGCCCGAGCCGTGGCAGGGCTGGAGCGGCCACGTATCGCTCGCCAGCGAGGCGGCCGGCCGGCGGGTACGCGAACTCGCCGCCGCCCGGCTCGGCGAGATCCTTCGGGCCTGGGCGGCGGCACCGCTTCCCGGCCCGCCCGGCGCCGATGCGGCCGGGGAGGCGGGGCCGCCGCCCGGCCAGCCCAGCGCTGACCCGGCCGGGGAGGCGGCGCCGCCGCCCGGCAAGCCCGGCACCGATCCGGCACCACAACCGCAACCGGGGGAAACGCCATGACGCAGCCGCCGCTGACCACCTACCAGCAGCACCATCTGCGGGTCACGTTCGAGCACCACGCCGCCTACCTGTACCGGCCGATGGTGAAGGCGAGCGAGGCGCACGTCGTGATGCTGGCCGAACGCGACCTGATCCCCGCCGAGTCGGCCGCGCGGATGCTCCGCGGACTGGTCACGCTCCGCGACGACCAGCCGGAGACGTTCACCTACGACGGCTCGGTGGAAGACGTCTACTACACGGTGGAGAAGCGCCTCGCCGCGGCGTGCGGCATACCGACCAGCGAGCTCAACGTGCAGCTCGCGCGCAGCCGCAACGACCTGGACGCGGGCGTGTTCCGGATGGTGCTGCGCGACCAGCTCCTGCGCGTGCTGGCCGCGATCGGGGACGCGGGCGCCGAGCTGCTCGACCGCGCCGACCGCTACGCCGACGTGGTCGTCGTCGGGTACACGCACCGGCGCCCGGCCCAGCCCACCAGCATCGGGCACGTGCTCGCCGGATACGCGGAGGCGCTGGCCGGGCAGGCCGCCGCGTACGCGAGCCTCCTGGCCGAGATGAACCGGTCCCCGCTTGGTTCGTGCGCCTTCGCCGGTACCGACCTCGACATCGACCCGGCCCGCCTGGCCGAGCTGCTCGGCTTCGACGAGCTGGTGGTCAACTCGTACGAGGCGGTCGTCGGCGCCGACCATCTCATGCGGACCGCCGCGCTCAACGCGCAGTCGCTGGCCACCGGCGCCCGGCTGGCACGCACGTTCATGGACTGGCTGAGCTGGGAGTGGGTGCGTACGCCCGAGGAGTTCACCCAGGGCAGCAGCATCATGCCGCAGAAGCGCAACCCCGTCGTGCTGGAGCACCTGGTCTCGATGGCCGGTGCCACCGCCGCCGACGCCGCCTCGGTTTACAACAACGTCTCCGCCGCGTGGTGGGAGGACTCCAACAACGCGACCACCGACGTGCAGGTGCGGCTCTGGGAGAGCAACGACCGCGCGTACCGGTTCTTCGCCCTGCTCGGCGGGTTGTTCCAGCGGTTGGAGCCACTGCGACCGCCGACGAACGAAGCGATCGTGGCGACCGGCGCGACGACGACCGCCGCCGCCGACGCGCTGACCCGGCACGGCGTACCGTTCCGCGCCGCCCACTCCCTCGTCGGCCGGCTCTTCCGCGCCGGCGCGCCCTCGACCTGGACCGACGCGGGGGTACGCGAGGCGGCCGAGGGCGCCGGCACCGGCGCGCTCAGCGACGGCGCCGTACGCGACCTGGTCGCCGCCGCGCTCCGCCCCGAGCTGGTGCTGGGCCGAGCGCAGGCGGACGGTCCGGGCGAAGCCGCTGTACGGGCCCAGGTCGTCCAGATACGCTCTACATTGGACAACGCGCTCGCCGGAGCCGCCGCTCTGCGCCACCGGCTGGCCGACGCCGACAAGATGCTCGCGGCCGCGGTCGCGGAAAGGGCCGCACAGTGAACCTCCAGCACGACCGGCGGCTCCTGGGTATCGACTTCGGCGGCACCAAGATGGCGATCGGGATCGGCGACGCCGACGGACGCCTCCTCGTCTCCGAGCGGCTGCCGACCCACGCCTCACGCGGGGCGCGGCAGGCCCTGGACCGCGCCCTCGACCTGGCGCAGAAGCTCGTCACCGAGACCGGCGGCACGCTGCACGCCGCCGGCATCGCCTCTCCCGGTCTGGTCCGCGACGACGGCATCGACCTCGCGCCCAACGTCCCGGGCTGGGAGGAGCTGCGCCTGGCCGAGGCGGTCCGCACCCGCCTCGGCATCTCCCGGGTACGGGTCGCCAACGACCTCAACGCGGCCGCCCTCGCCGAGCTGCACCGGGGTGCGCTGCGCGACGCCGATCCGGGGCTGGTGATCGGACTGGGCACCGGGGTCGCGGCCGCCATCACCGTCAACGGCGCGGTCGTACCCGGGCACCACGGTGCGGCCGGCGAGATCGCGTACGCGGTCACCGGTCCGGGCTGGCCGACCTCCCCCGAGGCGCGACTGGAAGCCGACTTCTCCGGCCGGGCCCTCGACGAGCTGGCCGAGCGGCTCGACCTCTCCGGGGGCGCGGCCGGGCTCTGCGACGCCGCCCAGTCTCCCGGTCCGGCCCGCGACGCGCTGGTCGCCCGGATCGACGAGCTGGCCCGCCACCTCGTCACCTGCTGCCTGCTGGTCGACCCGCAACGGATGGTGCTCGTCGGTGGCGTCGCCCGCAACGAGATGGTGCGCGAGCTGCTGATCGAGCGCATCTCCCCGGCCCTGCCGTACCTGCCGGAGATCGTCCTGTCCGGCTTCGCACAGGACGCCGCGCTACTCGGCTCGCTGACCCTCGCCGCCCAGGCGTAACGCCGATCCGCCGCCGGTTTCGCGTCCAGCGGCTGTGATCGACCACCGGGCGGGGCGCCGCGCCGGCGGTCGCCGCGCGAGGTGTGGACCCGCGGCCGCCGGTTTGGCTCAGGACTCGTCCGCGTCGAGGGCCCGCAGCGTCCCGTACGTGACGGCGCCGTACGCCAGGTGGGGCAGCAGGTCGCTCACCCAGTCCCGCGCCGACCACCGCCGCGGATCGGAGACGTCCAGGGCGGCCATCGACAGGGCGGTGGTGGCCATGGCGCTGAGTCCCACCAGCGCGGCGCCTACGGGCAGCGGCACGCGTACACCGGCGCGGCGCAGCAACCCGAACACGGCGCCCACACCGACGCCGGTGGCGATGCCGGACAGGCCGCCCAGGCCGCTGACGCGGTTGCCGTGAGTGTTGCCGCCGCCGGGGATCGAGACGGGCAGCCTCTCCTCGATGGCCTCGACGGTCTGCTCCGGTGTGCTGCTGGCTGGTCGGCCGCGGATGGTCATGTCCAGGTACGTGGCGGCGTCCAGCGCCGCCGTCCCGGCCGCGCCCGCGGCGGCTCCGGAGACGAGGCTCCACGCCGCCGGCATCTGGCCGTGCCCGGCGCTGACCTGGTGGCGTGTCATCACCGGACCTCCAAGCGCTCACGGGCGGCCTGCGCGCTGCCTCCGGCGTCCCGTTCGACTGCTGTTGCCATGCTCCGACGGCTACCCGCCAACCTGGGCGGCAAACACGGGCCGGGCCGAAACCGGTGGACCGGCTGGTCAGGTACCCCGGGCAGATCAGTTCGCGAGGGGTCCAGGGCCGGCCCGCGCGGAGCACACCGGTCCTGCGGTGGAGACATCCTCCATTGAGGACAAATGGCGCCTTCCGGAAGTTGTGGGATCACCGCACCCGGCGCGTTTCGCTCGTACAGATAAAAGTTTGAGTATTCGCATCGAAAGATCTAGCCGTACCAGCAAATGTGATCGATGATGTCGGCGGCGATCATCCCCACGAGCGCCGTCGAAGGAGGAAGAATGCCCCCTCGCCCAACCCGGCCGCGCCGCACCGCCGCGCTGCTCAGCGCGGCACTGCTCGGCTCGCTGGCGGCCGCCGCCACGCCGCCGGCCGGCGCGAGCGCCGCCGACCTGCCGCCCCAGGAGCCCGGCGTCACGCTGCGCACCTACGACATACGGGTACCGCTCCAAGAGATCTGCACGCTCAAGCCCGGGCAGACGCCCAACGTCGACAAGCTGATGGCGGTCATCGACTGGAGCACCGCGGCCGACTTCGGCTTCGAGGACAACTTCCTCACGCACGCCCTCGCGAACATCGCCATCCCGGCCGCGGGCGCGTACACGTTCCGGCTGACCAGCGACGACGGCTCCCGCCTCTACATCGACGACGCCCTGGTGATCGACCACGACGGGCTGCACGGCGCGACCCCCAAGGACGGCACGGTCACGCTGACCGAGGGGTACCACGCGCTGCGGGTCGAGCACTTCGAGGCCGGCGGCGGCCAGCAGCTCACCCTGTCGTGGCAGCCGCCCGGCGCGACCGGGTTCACCGTCGTGCCCACCTCGGTGCTCAGCACCGAATCCGGTGTCGTCCGGGTCACCGCGCCCGGATACAAGGCGTGCCAGGGCGTCGCCGACGCGCCCGGCGACGGCCTCCCGCTGGACTCGGTGCACCCCGGGTACACGCTGACCGACCTCCGGCCGGACGGCTTCGAGCCGCAGGTCTCCGGCATGGCCTGGACCGCCGACGACCGGCTCGTCGTCAGCACCTGGGGCGGCAGCGACCAGATGGCCGGCGAGGTGTACATAGTGGACGGCGTCACCACCGTGACCGGCCCCGGCGACGTCACCTACAAGAAGGTCGCGGGCGGGCTCAAGGAGCCGATGGGCGTCGCGGTGGTCGACGGCGTCATCTACGTCTCGCAGAAGCACGAGCTGACCGAACTGCGCGACACCAACGGCGACGAGGTCGCCGACGAGCACCGCACGGTCGCCACCTGGCCGTTCGGCGGCAACTTCCACGAGTTCGCCTTCGGCCTGCTCTACAAGGGCGGCAACTTCCACCTCAACCTGTCGGTCGCGATCAACCTGGGCGGCGCCACCACGAACCCCCAGCCGGCCCAGAACCGGGGTACCAGCGTCGTGGTGAACCGCCGCACCGGCAAGGTCAGCTACGTGGCCGGCGGCCTGCGTACCCCGAACGGCATCGGCTGGGGCCCGGACAACGCGCTGCTCGTCACCGACAACCAGGGCGGCTGGCTGCCCGCCTCCAAGCTGGTCCGGATCGAGCAGGACCGCTTCTTCAACCACTACACGAACCCGGCCGGGCCGTTCGACGCGAACCCGGTGACCCGTCCGGTGCTGTGGCTGCCGCAGAACGACATCGCCAACTCCCCCAGCACGCCGGTGCTGCTCAAGAAGGGGCCGTATCGGGGCCAGGTCCTGATCGGCGACGTGACGTACGGCGGGTTGCAGCGCGCGTACCTGGAGCAGGTGCACGGCGTCGACCAGGGCGCGGTGTTCCGCCACACGCAGGGGCTCGAGGCCGGCGTCAACGAGGTCTCGATCGGCCCGGACGGCGCGATCTACACCGGCGGGCTCGGCGCGGGCGGCAACTGGGGCCAGCCCGGCAAGCTCGGGTACGGCCTGCAGAAGCTGACGCCGAACGGCACGAACGTCTTCGACATGAAGTCGATGAGCGCGACCCGCGACGGCTTCAAGATCGAGTACACCAGGCCGCTGTCGAACGACACGGTCGAGAACATCGCGCGCGGCTACCGCCTGGCGCAGTGGCGGTACGCGGCGACCCCCGCGTACGGCGGCCCGAAGGTCGACGAGGAGTCGCTGACCGTCACCGGCGCGAAGGTCTCCGGCGACCGCAGGACCGTCACGCTCACCGTCGACGGCCTCAAGCGCGACCGCGTGGTGCACCTGCGCTCGCCGCGCCCCTTCACCGCCGTGAACGGTGAGGAGCTGTGGAACACCGAGGCCTGGTACACCCTCAACGAGATCCCGGGCCCGCGGGCGGACCGGGTCTTCTACGAGGCCGAGGAGGGGCACCGGGAGGGCGGCGCCCAGCTCGACACGGACCACCGCGGCTACTCGGGCGTCGGCTTCGTGGACGGTTACGGCTCGCTCAACGCGTCCACCACCATCCACGCCGAGGTGACGAAGGCCGGTGAGTACGAGGTCGGGCTCCGCTACAGCAACGGTCCCAACCCCTTCGCCGGCGACAAGACCATCAGCGTGTACGTCAACGGCCGCAAGGTACGGCAGACGGTCCTGCCGAGCACGGTCACCTGGGAGGAGTGGGCCACCAAGACCGAACGGCTCACCCTGCGCCGCGGCGTCAACGCGATCCAGTACCGGGTCGACGCCACCGACACCGGCCACGTCAACCTCGACCTCGTCTCGGTACGCCAGCCGAGCGAGCGGATCGTCCTCTTCGACGGCGGCGACCTGGACGAGTGGCAGCACACCGACGGGCGGATGGCCTCGTGGGCCCGGCTGCCCGACGGGGCGATGGAGGTCCGCGGCGGCGACCTGCGCACCAAGCAGGCGTTCGGCGACTTCCGGCTGCACGTCGAGTTCAAGGTGCCGCTGCTGCCGCCGGAGGTCACCGGCCAGAACCGCGGCAACAGCGGCGTCTACCTGCAGGAGCGGTACGAGATCCAGATCCTCGACTCGTACGGCGACCCGACGCTGGACAACAACGAGGCCGGCGCCATCTACCTGCAGAAGCCGCCGGACGTCAACGCCGCGACCGCGCCGGAGACCTGGCAGACCTACGACATCGAGTACCGGGCCGCGCGCTACGGCAGCGACGGCGCCAAGACGGAGAACGCCCGGGTGAGCGTGACCTGGAACGGCGTGCTCGTACACGACGACGTCGCCATCACCGGCCCGACCGGCGGAAACATCCCCGAGGGCCCGGCGACCGGGTCGATCCGCCTGCAGGACCACGGAAACCCCGTGCAGTACCGCGACGTCTGGATCGAACCCCTCACCTGACCTGGGTGAGCACGCGGCGTGCCGGGCCCCGGCGGTCTCCCCCGGCCCGGCACGCTCAGGCGGTGGGCGGATCGCCCGGCCAGCGGTCCGACACCGGCCACACGTACGGCAGGTCGTCCGGGACCTCCGGGCCGAACAGCGGCCGGTAGTGCGCCGGGTCCTTGCGCAGCAGCGCCGACTGGTGGCTGCGGTGGAACGCGGCACCACCAAGCCAGTCGGGCAGCTCGCCGGCCCGGGCGAGATCGCCCTGGCCGCGCACCGGACGGCCGAAGGCGGCGGCGAGCGTGGCGGCGACCGTGTCCGCCCGCCCCGTCGTGGACCAGCGGGCGCAGACGTCAAGCCCGTAGCGGACCAGCGCCTCCTGGTATCCGGCCCACATCCGCATCACGGGATGGTGCCGCCAGCCGTACCCGGGGATGGTCAACCCGCGCAGCACCTGCAGCGCCTCGACGCGCTGCTTGCCCAGCCGGCGCGGGTCGAGTGCCGCCGCCGTGGCGGCGAAGTCCGGGTACGGCAGGAACGTCTGCACACACGCTGGATACCAGGAACGAGCCCTTCGCTAACGCGGGCGCCGCTCGGCCGCCGGTCCTCAGCCTGCGTCGCCGAACAGGCCGGCGTACCGGGCCAGGTACAACGGCCATCCCCGGTCGCGGCCGACGCCGTCGCGGACCGACTCCCAGCCCGGCCCGTGCCGGTCCAGGTGGCGGTGCTCCAGCTCGACCCGCGTCCGTTGCGGCGTCTCGGCGACGAACCTGACCTCGACCTCGCTGGCGTTCTCCGGGGCCTGATCGAGCTGCCACGTCGGGCCGATGTCCCAGGTGAACACCAGCCGGTCCGGCGGCTCGAAAACGAGGATCCGGGCCCAGCGGCACTCGCTGCCGTCCTCGCCCCGGTCGTATATGTGCCCGCCGACCCTCGGCTCCAACACGGTCTCGACGATCGGGACCCGCAGCAGGTTGTGCTCCCGCGGCTTGAAATCGCCGAACCGCTCGGTGAACACGCCAAATGCCTTGTCGATCGGGGCCTCGACGACGATCTGCCGAAGCACCACCGTTTCGGTCATGAATCCTCCTCGTCCGCACGTTCGGTCACGTCCTGGAAGCCCGACAGTGCCCGGCTCCAGTACGTGTCGAGCTGATCCCGCAAGGCGGCCACGCCAGCGGGGTTGAGCCGGTAGACCCGGCGAGTGCCGGCCGCGCGGTCGGTCACCAGCCCCGCGTCCTTCAACACCCTCAGGTGCTGGGACACGGCGGGCCGACTGATCGGCAACACCTCGGCCAGCTCCCCCACGGCCCGCGGTCGCTCGGCCAGAGCCGCCACGATCGCCCGCCGCGTCGGGTCGCCCAGCGCATCCCACCCGTCGTCAGCTCGGTAAGTAGCCACGAACTGTAAGCTACGACTTACCGACGCCCGGCGTCAACCACTCGGTCCGCCGCCGCGGGAGGTGTCATAGGATCTCGCCGGTTGCCGCACGGGCCGAGGAGACAACGCCATACATGACCACTACCCGCCAGACTCTCGTGCGGGACGTGACCAGGCGATGTGCGGCGCTGGTCGCCGTGCCCTGGTTCAACGTCGCCGGGTTCGTCGTCATCGTCGTCAACGCGGTGGCGCTCGGCCTGGAAACCTACGGGGCGGTGGCCGCCGCGGCCGGCCCGGCGCTGCGGGCTGTCGAGTACGTCTGCGTGGCCTGCTTCGTCGTCGAGCTGCTCATCCGCTTCGGGGCGCATCTGGCCACGCCCGCCGGCTTCTTCCGGGACCGGTGGAACCTCTTCGACCTGGCGATCGTGACCGCGCCGCTCCTGCCCGGCGTCCGGGAGAACGTGACGCTGCTACGGCTGCTGCGCCTGGCCCGGATCGTCCGCACGTTCCGGCTCTTCCCCAGCCTGCGCGTCATCCTCGTCGGAATCCGGCGCAGCATCCCCGGCCTGGGCAGCTTCCTGCTGGTCACCGTCCTGCTGCTGTACGCCTACGCGATCCTCGGCTGGATGCTGTTCGGCCGCGCCTACCCCGAGGAGTACGGCACGGTCGGGCAGGCGATGCTGACCCTGTTTCTGCTGCTCTCGCTGGACGGCATCACCGACACGCTCCAGGCCGGCCGCGACGTCACCGAGTGGGCGGTGGTGTACTACGTCTCCTACATGGTCGCCGCCTGCTACCTGCTCACCAACCTGCTCGTCGGCCTGGTGCTGACCGCCCTTCAGGAGGCGCATCAGGACGAGCGCGCCGCATCTGGCCGTGCCGCCGACCCGCCGCCGGACGAGCACACCGAGCCGTCCGTGCGCGAACAACTGGCCCGCCTGCGCGCGCTCGTCGACGACCTGGAGCAGCGGCTGCCGGACGACAGCCCGGCCGCCTCCGGCAAGGTGCCCAGTCAGGCGACCAGCGGCGGCTGATCCCCTGGCCCACCGAGGTGGCCGGCCCCGTCACGGGACCGGCCACCGCTGGTGCGGCCCGCTAGCGGGTCCCGGCGTACCCGAGGGCGGCGAGGATGCCCAGCCCGTTGACCGCGTTCGGGAGGGTGCCCCGCGTGCCCTTGCAGATCTGCTCGGCCAGGTCACCGTCGGCGTCCAGGTCGGCGCCGTCCCGGCCGGGCAGGTACATGCGGGCCAGCGAGCGGTCCAGGAGCGCGAAGAGTGCGTCCTGGCGCCCGGCCGCGTCCAGGCGCGCGTATCCGTGGGCGAACTTGGCCGGGACCAGGTCGGCGCGGATCTCGGCGAGGATGCCGAAGCCGACGATGTCGTAGTACTTCGCCTCGGCGTTGTCGGTGGTGTCGCCGAGGCGGAAGAACCCGCCGAACGACAGGTGCGGGTCGTAGTCCCAGACGTCCCCGGACGGCGTGGTGCCCTGGTTGTCCGGCGGGTAGTACGGGTCGACCGCACCGGCGCGCGTGTCGTCCACGCAGTCGAGCGGGTCGTTGGCGGACGCGGTGTGGAATCCGGGCAGGCTGGAGTACTGCTCGTACAGGTCGGCGACGGCGGCCGTGGCCGCGCTGGTGCCGGCCCGCTGCCGCTCGTAGTCGTACAGGGCGGCGAGCCCGTACTCGATCATGTCGGTGCCGAGCGTGCCGGCGGCGATCTCGCCGGTGCCCGTGTACGCGCAGGACCCCTTCCGGTGCCACCGGTTGTCCTGGCAGTTCGCGCTGTACGCGGACTGCGCCACGATCCGGTTCTGCGCGGTGACCGGCGAGTCGAACTTGAAGGTGTACCAGTCCGCGCCGAGGTCCAGCCCGTTGTGGAGGAACTGCTCGGCCAGCGCGGCGGAGTCGGCGTACCGGTCGTCCGGGGGCGCCACGACGGTGTCGAGGCGCTGCATGAACGCCACCGCGGTCAGGTTCCAGGTGGAGATGGTGGAGTACAGGTTGCTGCTGCTGGAGATCTGGTCGACGTAGCCGCCCGGCGGGGCGGTCGGGGTGCCGCCGGCGTCGACGAAGGGATGCGCGCCGTACGCCGCGTAGTAGTCGCGCGGGTCCTGCATGCGCAGCAGGAACTCGCCGATGCCGGTGGCGGTCGCGAGGTGGTCGGGGTCGCCGGTCGCCTCGTACGCGGCGAGCAGTGCCTCGCCGCAGGCCGCGTTGCCGAACGAGGTGTAGTAGCGCGTGCCGGTGCCCAGGGCGCTGGCGACGGCGTTGTCGAAGATCTTCGGTGCCACCGGGTTGGGCGGCGAGCGGTAGGCGAGCACCGCGGTGGCGAACTCGTCGACGATGCCGGTCTCGACGCTGGAGAGCGATCGGCTCTCGTACGCGGCGCGCTGCTCGAAGTAGCCGGCGAGGAACCGCAGCGCCTTGCACGCGGCGGTGCTCTGCGTGGGTCCGCCGACCACGCACGGGGCCGCCTTGGTGCAGGCGACGCCGCCGATGACGAGCGTGTCGCCGTAGACGTACTCGACGTCGCGGCGCAGCCCGTTGCGGACCCCGTCGTGGGTCTGCAGAAGCCAGTCCTTGTAGGTGTCGACGAGCGGAGTCGGGTCGGCGTGCGCGGGACCGACCTGGGTCGGTACCGCCACGGCCGTGGTCAACAGAAGGACGGCGGCCAGCAGCGCCGGACGTCTCATGGAAACTCCTCCTCGGGGTCTCGGGCGTCGCTCGTGGTGGCCTATGCCGGGCCGGACCGGTCGGTCACCTCCAGCTCGTAGAGCCGGGCGCGACCGTCCCTTGTGGAGAGCACTTCGAGCCGGACGCCGGTGGCGGTGACCGGAGCGAAGCTGTGCTGTGTCGTCGCGTCCTGGTTGCCGCTGACCTCGGCCACCGTCCGCCACTCTCCGTCGACCTCGGCGAGGATGTGGTAGTCGGTGAGCGCGTACCCGCCGTACTGGTAAAGCGTGACGGTGTCCACGACCTCCGCACGCGGGAAGCGCACCTGGACCCAGTGCCGGTCGCCGACCTCGGTGATCCAGCGGCTGCCGGTGCTGACCCGGTTGCCGTCGATGACCCGGTCGGGGTGGTACTGCTGCCAGTAGCCCGACGCGGTGACCGTCGCCCCGTTGGCGGCTGCCGCGACGTTGCGCCAGACCGCTGTCACGCGGGTCGGGGCCGTGGTGGTGTAGTGGCGACCGTCCACTGTGCGCTGTGTCGCCGTGACGGTCACCTCGGCGGTGGTCTCCGGCGCCAGCTTGTCGACGGTGATCGTCAACGGGATCTGACGTACCCGGAACGGCGCGAGGACGACCCGCACCGGGCGCGGCGCCTTCCAGCCGGCCGGCACCTCGGCGGTCACGGTGGCGTGGACCGGGGTGGCCTGGTCGTTGCGGAGCACCGCCGTGACCGTGGTGGTGACGACCTGCTCCGGCTTGACGACCGCCTGGTACGGCACCGCCGAGAGGGACGCCGCCGCCGACCGGTGCGCCGGAGACGTGGTCAGCACCAGGTCCGGGTAGGCCGCCACCTCCTGGTAGCGGTACCAGGCCAGGCCGATCGTCCAGCGGTTGTTGCGGTGAACGACGGCGGTGAGGTCGTGCCGGCCGTCGTGGCCGAGGCGCAGCGGCACGCCGGCGAACTCGGTGGCGAAGAGCTTGTCCGCGAGCGGGGTGAGCCGCTGGACGGCGAGCGCGTCCGTCGCGGGGAAGACCTTGGTGATGTGTTGCGGGTCGTCGCCGTTCGCCTGGGCGAAGGCCTGGACCTCGGGAAGCACCTGGTGCCGGTACAGGTCGGTGTGGACGTGCTCGTGCAGCAGCAGTTCGGTGTGCGCGGTGGCGGCCCCGCGCAGGATCTCCGCGCGCTGGCGCGCGGCGCGCTCGGACCCCCAGCCCGCGCCGAATATCGCCCGCCACCAGTCGCGGGCCTTCGAGGGCGGTTGCAGGACCGCAGCACGCACCGCCGCCTGTGCGATCGACAGGCCGATGTTCCAGCCCGACCAACCGGCGAGCTCGCCGACGCGGATGCGCGGGGCGAGCAGGTCACGCAGCTCCGGGTCCACCTTGCCGGCGACCGCGTCGTCCCCGACGGCGACGAGGCGGCCGTTCGCCACGGCCCGGTGCACCCGGGCCGCGAACGGCTCCAGGCTGCCGCCCCCGGCGGTGTTCGCCATGAGCAGGATGTCGGCGTCCTCGTCGTCGACGACGGTGCCGTGGATGGTCCGCACGTACTCGTCGACGAGGGTCGCGTAGGGCACGTCCTGGTACGGCGCGATCCAGGACTCGCCCGGCGTGCGGGACCACTCCACCTTCACCGTCGGCCGCGCGTTCAGCCGCTCGGTGACGTGCTTGGCGACCAGGAGGGCGCCGAGCACGTCGGCACCGGGATAGATCTTGACCTTGCCGCCGACCCCGAGCTTCCGGGCGAGCGCGGCCAGCGCCTCCTTCTCCGGCCGGTGCGGCCCGAACTCGCTGGCGTCGTCCTGCCCGAGGATGAGGTAGTCGATGGTGCCGCTCGCGACCCGTTTGATCATCTCCTGGTTGATCTGGTGGTTGCGGGTCCGGGCACACAGGTAGTCGGCGCGGATCTCGTCCGGGATGGCGGCGGCCTCCCGTTCGTACTCCGCCCGCAGGTCCTCGCGGCCAAGGTTCTCCACCTGGTCCATCAGCACGGCCCACCGGCGCACGGCTCCGGAGTACTGGCCGGGGTAGCCGCTGGTGGGCTCGATGGTCAGCCGCATGATGACGTCGAAGGCGTAGACGGGGTGGCGGGGGTTCTCCCGCTTGACCCGGTCGAGCACGGCGAGCCGTTCGCGCGCGGTGGCGAGGTCGGTGTCGCAGGCGCGCGACGCGACCAGGCCGCCGTAGGCGAGCATCGGCACCGCCACGACGGAACCGTCCGCGCCGCGGGCGGCCGTGCGCCACCACTGCCCGACCGCCGCGCTGTCCCCCGGCGTGAAGTACCGCCCGAGCAGCTCCCTCGGCGGCGCGAGGGCCGTGTGCCCGCCCGCCTCGGCGGTCGCCACCGGCGTGTACGAGGTGAACGGCCGGTCGTCGAGGGGGACGACGGCCAGCGTGCCGAAGGATTCGGCGGTGCCCTTGCCGCCGGCGGTGGCCGGGCCGGCGGTCAGCGTCGTGGCGGCCAGGACCACCGGTAGCGCCGCGAGTGCCGCGCGTCTGAGCTTTCGGAGCATGTGTCGCCTACCTTTCGTGGGGGTGCCTCTGGCGCGGCACGTCCAGGGCGACGCGCGGCTCCGCGGCGATCTCGCCGGTCCGGTTCCAGGGCAGATAGAGGTTCCAGGGGCGCACCTCGCCGAGGCGGGCCCGCAGTGGCGTGCGCCCGCGGTGGCCGAGCAGGACGGGTACGCCGGTGAAGTGGGCGGCGGCGAGGTCACGCGCGTGCGGCAGGGTGTTCCGCACGGCGTACGCGTCGACGGCTGTGTAGTGCCGCTGGATGTTCTGCGGGTCCGCCTCCCCCAGTTCGCTGGCGTACGCGGTGGCGGAGGCGCGGACGAAGTTGCGGTACGCGTGCGTCTGCACCCATTCGGAGACGGTCAGCTCGGCGCTGGCCCGGGCGGCGTCGGTCAGCAGGTCCGCGTACCGGGGCGCGGGGAGCCGCCGGCTGCGCTGGTGCAACGCCCAGCGGGACAGCGACTGGGCGAGGCTGAGGCCGACGTTCCATCCCGAGTAGGCGGCGAACTCGCCGTACCGGACGCGGTCACCGATGGCGGCCAGCAGCCGCTGGTCGGTGTGGCCGGCGATGGCGTCGTCACCGACCGCCACGGTGCGGCCGGCGCGCAGGTGGCCGACGAGCCGATCGGCGAACGCGTCGACCGGGGCGGTGTTCCCACCGGTGTTGGCCATCAGGATGATGTCCGCGCGGTCGGGACCGGAGACGACGGTGCCGCCGAGCGTGCGGACGTACCCGTCGATCAGCGCCGAGTAGCGGATGTTCTGGTACGGGGCGGTCCAGTCGTCGCCGTGCAGCCGCGAGTACTCGACGTGGACCCGTGGGGAGACCCGGGCGTCGGCGATGGCGATCTTCGCGATGAGCAGGGCGGCCACGACGTCCGCGCCGGGGTAGAGCACGACCCGGTCGCCGGCGCCCAGCTCACGGATGCGTTCGGCCAGGGCCAGCGACTCCGGCCGGTGCAGCCCGTGGCCGGTGGCGTCGTCCTGGCCGATGACGAGGAAGTCGAAGACGCCCTGTGCGGCCCACTCGATCATGGTGAGGTTGATCCGGTGGTTGCGGGCCCGCGTGGCCAGGTAGTCCGCGCGTACCTCGGCCGGGATGGCGGCCTCCAGCGCGTCCAGTTGCGCCCACTTCTCCACCATCCCGAGGTTTTCGACCTCGTCCTTGACGGTCGCCCAGTCTCGCAGTTGCAGCCGCCACGGCCCCTCCGGGGTGAGCCGCATGATGGTGTCGAACGCGTAGAGCCGCCGGCGCGGTCGTACGCGGCTGGCCCGGCGGACGCGGTCGAGGCGGTCACGGGCCTCCCGCTCGGGCACCGAACTGTTGCGCGAGTTGAGCAGCCCGCCGTAGGCGACCAAGGGGAGGGCGACGACGAGCGCGTCGGCGGCGCCGGTCTCGTGCAGGAGCCAGTCGCCGACGGCGGCGCCGTCGCCGGGGACGGCGTGCCGGCCGAGCAGGCGCCGCGGCGGCAGCAGGCTGTGGTAGCCGGCGCCGGTGGCGACCTGTTGCGGTGCGTACCAGGTGTAGGGGCGGTCGTCGAGCGGGATCAGCCCGATGGTGCCGAGGCGGGGCGGGCGCCGGTCGGGAGCGCGGTGGCCGCTCGACGCGGCGGACGGGGCGGCGGCGAGCAGGGGCATGGGGGCGACGGCCATGGTCGCGGCGGCGGCCTTCAGCAGGCCACGGCGAGAAGATCCATTCACAGATGTCACTCCACGTAGTCGGCAACGGCTCGTGAACTGTGTGCAGAGTGTTGACGGGAGATCACATGCCGGTCAAGACTCACTGGAGTAGCAATACATATTAATACTGGGTTTTGTCTTGACGGCCGCTTGGCGGCCTGGGCAGGATCGCCGGCAACACGTCGATGCAATACGCATTGCCTGGAGATCGCCGCATGGTTGAACCGCACACCGCTCCCCCGCGACGCATCACTCAGCGTGATATCGCGCGCCTGGTCGGCGTGAGTCAGACGACCGTCTCGCTGGTCCTGAACAACAACTCCGAGGCGGCTGCGCGCATCGCGCCGGAGACCCGCGAACGTGTCGAACGCGCAATCCGGGAGACCGGCTACGTGGCCGATCCGCTGGCCCGCCGGCTGACCCAGCAGCACAACCAGATCCTCGGCGTCTTCACGTACGAGCTGGTGTTCCCGAGCGAGAGCGCCGACTTCTACCAGCCGTTCCTGCTCGGCCTGGAGGCCTGCGCCGAACGGCTCGGCTGCGACCTGCTGCTGTTCACCAGCGCGCCGGTCAACAGCGGCACGCGACGCATCTTCCACGAGAACAACCGCCTGCGGCTGGCCGACGGCTGCGTGCTGCTCGGCCGCGACATGCCCCGCGACGAGCTGGCCCGGCTCATCGCCGAGGACTATCCGTTCGTCTCGGTGGGCCGCCGTGACGACGCCTCCGATCCCAGCGACCCGGCCCTGGCGCGGCCGCGCGCCGTCCCCTACGTCGGCGCGGACTACAGGGAGGCCACCGCCGCGCTGGTCCGGCGCGCCGTCCAACTTGGACACCGCCGGATGCTCTACGTCGGCAGCCACTCCGGGGCGGAGTCGGCGGTCGACCGCGTCGCCGGCTTCTGGCCCGAGGCGCCCGGGGGCGCGCACCTCAACCCCGCCGGGCGGGCCGCCGCGGAACTCCTCGACGACGTGCTGGCGGCCGGCTACACGGCGGTCTTCTGCGAGGAGCTGACGGTCGCCGAAGAGCTCGCCGCCGCCGCCGGGACGCGCGGCGTCGCGGTGCCCGAAACGCTTTCCCTGGTCGCCCTCGGCGACGCCCTGCACCCCAGCGCCGTCTCGCACGACTTCACCAGCTTCCGCATCCCCCGCCGGGAGATGGGCTGGCAGGCGGTCGAGCTGCTGATCGACATCCTGCACGCGCGCCCGACCGACCGGCAGCGCCTCCTCCCCTGCGCGCTCGTGGACGGCCGGACCCTCGCGGCGCCGCGCCGCTGACCTGTGCGGGCCGTGCCCGCCTTGGAAAAGCGGACGGCTTCCGCCCCGAATCCAGAAGGGAACCACGTGAACGAGACAAGCGCCGACGTACTCGTCGTCGGTGGCGGCCTGGGCGGTGTCGCCGCCGCCCTGGCGGTGCTCCGCGCCGGCCGCTCCGTCGTGCTGAGCGAGGAGTACGACTGGCTCGGCGGGCAGTTGACCAGCCAGGCGGTCCCGCCCGACGAGCACTCCTGGGTGGAGAGCTTCGGCGTCACGGCCAGCTACCAGGCGCTGCGCGACGGCATCCGGGCGTACTACCGCGCTCACTACCCGCTGACCGCGCGCTCCCGCGCGTGGACCGACCTCAACCCCGGAGCCGGCTGGGTCAGCCGCCTCTGCCACGAGCCGCGCGTCGCCGTCGCGGTCATCGACGAGATGCTCGCGCCCTTCCGCGGCAGTGGCCGCCTCCAGGTGCTCCAACCGTTCCGGCCCGTCGCCGCCCAGACCGACGGCGACCGGGTCACCGCCGTGACCCTCGCGCACCGGGACGGCGACGACCGCGTCACCGTCACGGCGCGGTACGTCCTGGACGCCACCGAAACCGGCGAGCTGCTCCCGCTGACCGGCACCGAGTACGTGACCGGCTTCGAGTCGCGCGAGGAGACCGGCGAGCCGAGCGCGCCCGCGCAGGCCCAGCCGCTCAACATGCAGGCGGTGTCGGTCTGCTTCGCGATCGACCACGTGGACGGCGACCACACCATCGACAAGCCGACCAGCTACTCCACCTGGCGCGACTACCAGCCGGACTTCTGGGGCGACCGGCTGCTCTCCTGGCGCTCACCGAACCCGCGCACGCTGGAGATCGTCGAACGGGCATTCGCCCCGAACCCGGACGACGACCCGCTGTCGGTCGACGCCGACCAGCGCCGCAACGCCGGCGACGGAAACCTGTGGACGTTCCGGCGCATCGCGGCCCGGCGCAACTTCGTGGACGGCGCGTACGAGAGCGACGTCTCCCTGGTCAACTGGCCGATGATCGACTACTTCGAAGGGCCGGTCTTCGACGTGCCGGACGCCGAGGTCCACCTCGCCGCGGCCCGGGAGCTGTCCCGCTCGGTCCTGTTCTGGTTGCAGACCGAAGCGCCCCGCCCGGACGGTGGCACCGGCTTCCCGGGCCTGCGGCTGCGCGGCGACGTCACCGGCAGCCCGGACGGGCTGGCGCAGGCGCCGTACATCCGCGAGTCGCGGCGCATCCGCGCCGAGTACACCATCGCCGAGCAGGACCTGTCCCTGGCCGTACGGGGGAAGGCGGGCGCGGTGCGGTACCCGGACACCGTCGGTGTCGGCATGTACCGGATCGACCTGCACCCGTCGACCGGCGGCGACAACTACATCGACGTCGGGTCGTGCCCCTTCGAGATCCCGCTCGGCGCCCTGATCCCCCGGCGGATGGAGAACCTGCTGCCGGCGAACAAGAACATCGGCACCACACACATCACCAACGGCTGCTACCGCCTGCACCCGGTCGAGTGGAACATCGGCGAGGCCGCCGGCGCTCTGGCCGCCTTCTGCCTGGACCGCGCGGCGACCCCGCGGGCCACGCGTGACAACCCCCACCTGTTGACCGACTTCCAGGATCGCCTGGCCCGCGACGGTGTCGAGCTGCGCTGGCCAGAAGTGGTCGGCTACTGAAAAGCGAGGAGTGACGATGAGGAAGAGAGTGGCGGCAGCCGCCCTCGCCGCCGCGGTGCTTGCCGGCACCGCCGCGTGCGGTGGCGACGACGCCGGGTCCGACGGCCCGGTGTCCCTGCGAATGACCATCTGGTCTTCGAACGAGGCGCACCTCAAACTGTTCAACGAGATCGCCGAGGCGTACCGGGCCGAACATCCGAACGTCGCCTCGATCACCTACGACAGCCTGCCGCTAGAGACGTACACCACGACGCTGACCACACAGATCGCCGGCGGGAACCCGCCGGACCTGGCGTGGCTCTTCGAGAACTCGGCCCCCGACTTCGTCTCCTCCGGCGCGCTGGTACCGCTGGACGACACGCTCAAGGACACCGCCGGCTACGAGTACGACTCGCTGGTCCCGGCCGCGCTGAAGCTGTGGCAGCGCGACGGGCAGTTGTACGCCTATCCCTTCTCCACCTCACCGTTCGGCGTCTTCGTCAACACCGACCTGGTCGCGGCCGCCGGCAAGCAGAACCCGGCGGAGCTGGCCGCCGCCGGCAAGTGGGACTGGACCGCGGCGCTCGACCTCGCGACCGCGGTGAACGCGAAGACCGGCAAGGCCGGGCTGGTCGTCCGGGACTGGGACTACAAGGCGTGGGACAACCTCTCCACCGTCTGGACCGGATGGGGCGCGCAGGCGTGGAGCGATGACGGCAAGACCTGCGGCTTCGACGCCCCGGAGATGGTCGAGGCGATGACGGTCCTGCACAAGGCCATCTTCGTCGACAAGGCGCTGCCCGGACCGGGTACCGCCGCCGACTTCTTCGCCGGCGAGGCCGCCCTCACCGTGACCCAGATATCCCGCGCGGCGCTGCTCCAGGACGGCAAGTTCAAATGGGATCTGGTGCCGCTTCCGGCCGGGCCGAAGGGGCCGTACGCGGTCATCGGCCAGGGCGGGATCGGTGTGCTCAAGCGGGGCGAGAACGCCGAGGTCGCGGCGGACTTCCTGGCGTACCTGACCAATCCCGCCAACTCCGCCAAGCTCGCGCAGTTCTTCCCGCCACCACGCACCACGCTCCTGACCGCGGACACGCTGGCCAAGACCAACCCGCTGCTCAGCCCGGAGCAGTTGCAGAGCGTGGTCATCGACGGGATCACACAGGGCGTGGTGAAGCCCAACCACACCGGCCAGGCCGAACTCAACCAGGCGGTACGGGCCGCGCTGGACCCGCTCTGGAAGCCCGACGCCGACGTCAAGGCGGTGCTCGGCGCCGTCTGCGCGTCCATCGCCCCGCAACTGGCGAAGTAGGACCGGCAGTGTCGATCTCCACCGCCGTCCCGGTGGGCGAGGCCAGCGCCTCGCCCACCGGGCCTCCCGGCGGGCGGGCGCGGTTCGCCTGGACCACTCGCCGCCGCGACCAACTCGCCGGGTACCTGTTCATCGCGCCGCAGTTGGCCGGCAGCCTAGTCTTCGTCTTCCTCCCGCTCGGCCTGGTGTTCTGGTACAGCCTGCACGAGTGGAACGTGCTGGCCGGCACGTTCGAGTACACCGGCGGGGAGAACTACAGCCGCGTGCTCGACGACCCGACCCTGCGTGGCGTGCTGGCCGCGACGGCCGCGTTCTCCACCGGCCTGGTCGTCTTCAACCTCAGCCTGGCGCTCTTCCTCGCCGTCCTGCTCAACCAGCGGATGCGCGGCACGGTGCTGTTTCGCACGCTCTTCTTCTCGCCGGTCGTGGTCTCCCTGGTCGCGTGGACCATCGTGTGGGGTTTCCTGTTGCAGGACAACGGCGGCGTGAACGGCGCACTCCAGCTCGTCGGCGTGGACGGGCCCAACTGGCTGCGCGGCGACAACACCGCGATGCTCTCGGTCATCGTCGTGCAGGTACTCAAGAACGTCGGGCTCAACATGGTGCTGTTCCTGGCCGCGCTCCAGGGCGTGCCGGCGGACCTCTACGAGGCGGCGTCGATCGACGGCGCGGGCCGGATACGGCAGTTCTGGCGGATCACCGTGCCGATGATCAGTCCGACCATCCTGCTGACGTCGATCATCACCGTGGTCGGCTCGCTCCAGGTGTTCGCGCAGATCGCGGTGCTCACCCAGGGCGGACCGGGCACCTCGACCACGGTGCTCGTCTACTACCTGTACCAACAGGCGTTCCAGTTCCACCAGTTCGGATACGGCGCCACGCTGTCGGTGCTGCTCTTCGCGATCGTGCTCGTCCTGACCATCGTGCAGTGGCGGATGCGCCGGAGGTGGGTCTTCCATGAGTCGTAAGCCGTCGCGCCGCGCCCAACTGGTGTTCTGGGCCCTCCTCATGGTGCTGGCGGTGCCGTTCGTGTTCCCCACCTGGTGGATGGTCACCTCCTCGTTCAAACCGGTCGCCGACATCCTGGCGCTGCCGCCGCAACTGCTCCCCACGACCTGGCGGTTCGAGGCGTACCGGGAGGTGTTCGAGGTCCAGCCGTTCGCGCGGCAGTACCTCAACAGCGTCTACATCGCCGCCCTGGTCACCGTCGGCACGCTGGCGGTCTCCTCGATGGCCGGCTACGCCTTCGCGCGCATCCGGTTTCGCGGCCAGAACGTGCTCTTCCTCGTCGTGCTCGTGGGCCTGCTGATCCCCAGCGAGGTGACCATCGTCCCGCTGTTCCAGATGTTTCTGAAGGTGGGGATGGTCAACACGCACTGGCCCCTGATCCTCGTGCCCATCTTCGGCGCGCCCAGCGTGCTGGCCACCTTCATCATGCGGCAGTACTTCCTCAGCCTCCCGGCCGAGCTGGAGGAGGCGGCCCGGATCGACGGCCTCGGCCGGTTCGCGATGTTCCTGCGGGTCGCGTTGCCGCTCGCCCGCCCGGCGCTCGCCGCGGTATCGATCTTCACGTTCCTGCACAGCTGGAACCTCTTCCTCGAACCGGTCGTCCTGCTCTCCAGTCCGGAGCTGTTCACCCTGCCCCAGGCGCTGACCCAGTTCGTCGACGCGTACGGCGGTCCGATGTGGAATCTCCAGCTCGCCGCCGCGTCGATGACCGCGGTCCCGGTGCTGGTCGTGTTCGTCGTGGCGCAGAAGCAGTTCGTGGAGGGTCTGGCACACACCGGGCTGAAGGGATGACCGGCGACCGGACGTGGGTGGGCGTCGACATCGGCGGCACCAAGACGCTGGCCGCGGCGGTGGACGCGGGCGGACAGGTGCTGCGCCGGGCGCGGGCCGACACCCCGGCCCGCGGCGGCCCGGCCGAGGTCCTCGACACGGCCGCGGCGCTCGCCGCCAGCCTGCTGCCGCCCGGCTCCGGCGCCACCGTCGGGGTGGGGACGGCCGGGACCGTGGACGTCCGGACCGGCCGGATCCGCTTCGCCACCGAGACCCTGCCGGGCTGGGGCGGCACGCCGGTCGCCGCGGAGCTGGGCGCCCGCCTCGGCCGTACCGTCCGGGTCGAGAACGACGCCAACGCCGCCGCCGTCGGCGAGGCGTGGACCGGCGGCGGTCGCGACCGTCCGGGGCTGCTGCTCGTCGCGGTCGGCACCGGCATCGGCGCCGGTCTCGTCCGCGGCGGGCGGCTGGACCGGGGCGCCACCGGGCTCGCCGGCGCGATCGCCCACCTCCCCGTCCCCGGAGCCGAGCGGTTGCGGTGCTCCTGCGGCCGCCTCGGGCACCTGGAGGCGATCGCGTCCGGCACCGGCCTGGCCGCCGCGTACGCCGCCGCCACCGGAATCCGGGCCAGCGGGCGTCAGGTCGCCGGCCGGGCGACCGAGGGAGAGCCGGCGGCGCGCGCGGTCCTGGCGGCCGCGGGTCTGGTCCTCGGCCGGGTCCTCGCCGGCCTCGCCGCGCTGCTCGACCCGGGCGCGATCGTGGTCACCGGCGGGGCCGCGGCGACCCTGCTGCCCGCCGCCCGTGACGCGTACGCCGGGGAGCTGCTACCCGCGTGGGCCGACGTGCCGCTGCTGCCGGGCGCGCTGGCCGCTGACGCGGTCGCGGTCGGCGCGGCCCGTCTCGCCATGACTCATGACAAGGAGCGGACATGACGGTACTCGACCGGCTGCGGCACCGCCTGGTGGTGTCCTGCCAGCCCCTCCCCGAACAGCCGGACGACCCGATGCGGGACTCCGCCGTGCAGGCGCGGGTCGCCGCCGCCGCGGTGCTCGGTGGGGCGGCCGGCATCCGCGCCAACGGCCCGGCCGACATCGCCGCGATCCGCGCCGCCGTCGAGGTACCGCTGATCGGGCTGTTCAAGCACGGCACGGCGGGTTGTGTGATCACCCCCACCGCGGCGCACGCCGAACAGGTGGTCGACGCCGGCGCGGACATCGTCGCGGTCGACGCGACGGACCGCCCCCGGCCGGACGGGCGCACGTTCGCGGACACGGCACGCGCCGTACACGGCCGGGGCGCCCTGGTGCTGGCCGACGTGAGCAGCCTCGACGAAGGGCTCGCCGCGGTCGACGCCGGCGCCGACGCGGTGGCCACGACCCTCTCCGGGTACACCGCCGGACCGGTGCCGCCCGGCCCGGACCTGGACCTGGTCACGCGGCTGGCCGCGCGGTTGACGGTGCCGGTCCTGGCCGAGGGGCGCTACCGCACCGCGGCGCAGGTCGCCGGCGCGTTCCGGGCCGGCGCCTTCGCGGTCGTGGCCGGCAACGCGGTCACGTCGCCGCTGTGGATCACACGCCACCTCCTCGACGGCGTCGCTCGAGCCGGGATGGGACCGGACACTGTAGACGCTCGCGGTGCCGGCTGACCCGCCTCAGGTCACCGGAACGCGGGCAGCCCGGTCATCAACTGGCCGAGCACGAGCGTGTGCATCTCCACCGTTCCCTCGTAGGTGAGCACCGACTCGAGGTTGCTGGCGTGCCGGATGACCGGGTACTCGAGCGAGACGCCGTTGGCGCCCAGAAGGGTCCGGGCGGTCCGGCAGATCTCGATGGCCTCCCGGACGTTGTTGAGCTTGCCAAGGCTCACCTGTGCCGGGGCCAGCACGCCCGCGTCCTTGCGGCGCCCGAGGTGCCAGGCGAGCAGCAGACCCTTGGAGTACTCGACGTTCATCTCCACGAGCTTGCGCTGGGTCAGCTGGAACGCGGCCAGCGGGCGGCCGAACTGTTCCCGTTGGCAGGTGTAGTCCAGCGCGGCCCGCAGGCAACTGCGCGCGGCGCCCATGGCTCCCCAGGTGATCCCGTAGCGTGCCTCGTTCAGGCAGCTCAGCGGCCCCTTCAGGCCACGCACGTCCGGGAAGGCGAACGCGTCCGGTATCCGTACGCCGTCCATGACCAGCTCGCTGGTGACCGAGGCTCGCAGCGACGCCTTGTGCTTGATCTCCGTGGCGGTGAAGCCGGGCGTGTCGGTCGGCACGGCGAAGCCGCGTACACCGTCGTCGGTGACCGCCCAGATCACGGCCACGTCGGCCACCGAGCCGTTGGTGATCCACGTCTTGGTCCCGTCGAGGATCCAGTCGCCCCCTTGGCGGCGGGCGCGGGTGCGCATCGAGCCCGGATCCGAGCCGTGGTCGGGCTCGGTGAGCCCGAAGCAGCCGATCGCCCGACCGCTGGCCATCTGGGGCAGCCACTGCTGCTTGGTCTCCTCGTTCGCCCACTGCCAGATGGCGTACATGGCCAGCGAGCCCTGCACGGAGACCAGCGACCGCAGCCCCGAGTCGGTCGCCTCTAGCTCCAGACAGGCCAGCCCGTACTCGACGGCGCTCATGCCGGCGCAGCCGTAACCCTCCAGGTGCATGCCCAGCAGGCCGAGGTCACCGAGGGCGGCGGCCAGCTCGCGCAGCCCGGGGACCCGCCCGTTCTCGTACCACTCGGCGATGTGGGGCTCGACGAGGTCGTCGCAGAGCCGGCGGACCGAGTCCCGGACGGCCCGTTCGCTCTCCGTGAGGTGGGCGTCGAGATCCAGGAGGTCGAGGGGGTGGGGCTGGCGTACCGGGGAGGTGGTCATCGAGGGCTCCTGCTGGCGTAGGTGTCGCGGACGAGGTCGTTGTGCTCGCCCAGCCGCGGCGGTCTGCGGTAGTCCGTCACCGGGGTCCGCGAGTAGGTGACGGGATGGCGGACCTGGTCCATCGCCTCGTCGCCGAGCGAGACCCGGGGGTCCAGGCCGAGCCGGGTCGCGAGCGCGAAGGCGGAGCCTACGTCACCGACCCGCCCGGCCGGCACCCCCGCGCGTTCCAGCCGGCCCAGCCATGTGTCGACGTCGGCCTGGCGCAGCGCCGACTCCAGCTCCCGTACCAGCTCGTCCCGGTGCGCGACCCGTGCCGGGTTGGTGCGAAACCGCTCGTCCGCCGCGAGCGCCGGCCGCCCGAGGGCTTCGGCGAGCCGCCGGAACTGCCCGTCGTTGCCGCACGCCACCGCGAGCTGTCCGTCCGCGCACTCCAGCGTCTCGTACGGGGCGATCGACGGATGCTGGTTGCCGAGGCGGCCGGGAGACGTGCCGGTCGCCAGGTAGGACGCCGCCTGGTTGGCCAGCGAGCCGAGCAGGCTCGACAGGAGGTTGACCTGTACGTGCTGTCCCCGCCCCGAGGTGGTGCGTTCCAGGAGCGCTGCCAGGACGCCCGCGACGGCGTCCTTGGCGGTCAGCACGTCGACGAGCGCGACACCGACCTTCGACGGCGGTGACTGCGGGTCGCCGGTGATGCTCATGAGCCCGCCGACGGCCTGGACCAGGAAGTCGTATCCCGGAAGCGACGAGCCGGGGCCGAATCCCGAGATGGAGCAGTAGACGACGCCGGGGTTCCGCGCGGCGACGGCGTCGTACCCGAGACCGCGCGCGTCCAGCGACCCGGTGCGGAAGTTCTCGAACACGACATCCGCCTCGTACGCCAGGTTGGCGGCCACCTCCAGGTCCGCCGGATCGTCGAGGTCAAGCTCGGCGCTCAGCTTGGACCGGTTGGCGGCTTCGAAGTACGCGCTGGTCGCCGCCGTCCACGGTGGACCCCACTGGCGGGTCTCGTCCCCGACGCCCGGCCGCTCGACCTTGATCACGGTGGCGCCGAGGTCGGCGAGCGTCACGGTGGCCAGCGGCCCGGCGAGCACCCTGCTGAAGTCGGCCACGACGATCCCGTCGAGCACCGCCGTCATGACGTCCCGCCGTCGGTCCAGGTGCCGTCGACCCGGCACGGAAGTGACCACGGGTTGCCGCGCCGGGCGGCCGGGGGCAGCAGCTCGTCCCGGAAGCCCTGGTAGGCCACCGGGCGCACGAAACGTTCCAGCGCCCGTGCCCCGATCGAGGTGGCGGTCGGTTGCGTCGTCGCGGGCCACGGACCGCCGTGCTGCTGGGCGCGGGTGAGCGGCGCCCCGGTCGGCCAGCCGTCCAGGACCACGCGGCCGACCCGGCCGCTCAACGCCTCCAGCCACCGGACCGCCCACGGATCCTCGCCGGGGCCGGCGACCAGCGTCGCCGCGAGTGCTCCCGGCCACTGCGCCAGCGTGTCGAGGACCTGCTCGGGCGAGTCGTACTCGGCGACGACGACCACCGCGCCGAACACCTCCTCGAGTACCTCGCTGCCCGCCTTCACCTGGCCCAGCGGCACCTCGAGTACGGCCGCCGGGGCCGACCAGCCGGGACCGTCGCCGCCCAGCCGTACGGTGGTCGTGGCGCCGGCGCCCCGCAGGGCCTCGATGCCGGACACGACAGACTCGGCGATCCGGCGGGTGAGCATCACCGGATCGGGCGCGACCCGGACCAGCTCCGCGGCGACGCGAGCGGCAAACTCCTCGCCGCGCGGGGCGAGGACCAGGCCGGGCTTCGTGCAGTACTGCCCGTGCCCGAGGGTGAACGACGAGACGAGCCCTCGCGCCACCTCGTCGCTCCGCGCCGCCCCGAGCGGCGTGACGGCGACCGGGTTGACGGTGCCCATCTCGGCGAAGACGGGGATGACCACCGGTCGGTCGTTGGCCAGCCGCCACAGGGCCATCCCGCCGGCCTGCGAGCCGGTGAACGCGACGGCGGCCAGGTCGGGGTGCTTCACCAGCGCGACGCCGGTCTCGAAACCGTGGACGATGCCCAGCGTGCCCTCCGGAGCGCCGGCGGCGGCGAGGGCGGAGTGGGCGATCTGGAACAGGCGGTCGCTCACGCCCAGGTGTGCCGGATGCGCCTTGACCACCACCGGGCAGCCGGCCGCCAGCGCCGAGGCGGTGTCGTGGCCGAGCACGCCGAAGGCGAAGGGAAAGTTGCTGGCCCCGAAGACGCCCACCGGCCCCAGCGGGACGCTCACGCGGGTCATGCTCGGCACCTGCTCGTCGCCGGTGTCGTGCTCGACCCGCAGGTAGTGACCGGCGGCCGCCTCGTCGGCGTAGAAGCGGAGCTGGTCGGTGGTCCGGGTCAGTTCGCCCCGCAGCCGGACGTCGCCCAGTGCGGTTTCCCAGTCGGCCAGCCGCACGAGGTCGTCCCGTGCCGCCTCGACGGCTTCGGCGACCGCGTAGAGCCACCGGGCGCGTTCCCTCGGCGGGACGCGGGACAGCCCGGCGGCCGCGGCGACGGCCCGCGCCATGGTCCGCGCCAACTCCTCCGGGCTCGTGGGCCGGGCGGTGGTGGCCGGCAGTCCCGTGCGGGGGTCGTGGCTGGTCTCGGCGGCGGCCGAGGTCATCGGCTCCTCACCGCCTCCTCGATCACGCTCAGCGCCTCGTCGAGCAGGTGGGACTCGATGACCAGCGGCGGCAGCAGCCGGACGACGTTGCCGTAGGTGCCGCAGACCAGCACCAGGACGCCCTGCCGGTGGCAGGCCGCCGCGACCGCGCGAGCCGCTTCCGGGTCGGGCGTGTGGCTGCCGGGGCGTACGAACTCCATGGCCAGCATGGCCCCGCGACCGCGCGCCTCGCCGACGCTGGAGTCCGGGCCGGCCAGGGCCCGCAGGCGGGGCAGGGCGAGCGCCTCGATCTCGCGCGCCCGCTCGACCAGCCCTTCCCGCTCGATGACCTCCAATGTGGCCAGTGCGGCGGCGCAGGACACCGGGTTTCCGGCGAACGTGCCGCCGAGCCCACCGGCGGGAACCGCGTCCATGATCCGCGCGGACCCGGTCACCGCCGCGATGGGCATGCCGCCGCCCAGCGCCTTGGCGGTGGTGATCAGGTCCGGGACGACGCCCTCCCGGTCGCAGGCGAACATGTCACCCGTGCGTCCGAGCCCGGTCTGCACCTCGTCGGCCACGAACACGATCCCGTGCCGGTCGGCGAGTTCGCGGACCCGCGGCAGGTATCCGGGCGGCGGCACGATGAAGCCGCCCTCCCCCTGGATCGGCTCCAGGACGATCGCGGCGACCCGGTGCCCACCGATCTGGGTCTCGACCACTTCCCGCAGCGCCTCGAACGCCTCCTCGGCACACCGCTCCGGACCTCCCGGCCAGCGGTACGGATACGGCGCCGGCGCGCGGTAGACCTCCGGCGCGAACGGCCCGAAGCCGTCCTTGTACGGCGCGGCCTTCGCCGTCATGGTCATCGTCAGCAGGCTGCGCCCGTGGTAGGCGTTGCCGAGGACCACCACCGCGGGCCGGCCGGTCGCGACCCGGGCGATCTTGACGGCGTTCTCCACCGCCTCGGCTCCCGTGGAGAACAGGGCGGTCCGCTTGGCGTGGTCGCCGGGGGTGATCCGGTTGAGCGCGGCGGCGAGGTCGACGAATCCGTCGTACTCGGTGACCAGGAAACAGGTGTGCGTGAAGCGCTGTGCCTGTTCGCTGATCCGGCGCACGACGTGGGGGTGGGACGCGCCGACCGCGGTGACCGCGATCCCCGAGGCGAGGTCGATGAGGTGGTTTCCGTCCGCGTCCACCACGACGGCGCCGCCCGCCCGTTCGACGAAGACGGGCAGTGTCTGCCCCAGTCCAGCGGCGACGTTGGCGTCACGTACCGCCTGCCGCTCACGGGACCGCGGACCGGGAATCTCGGTCCGCAGGATCCGCCGCTGAGCCGGTGGCGAAGCTGCCGTCTCGACTGCCGTCATCGTGCTGTCGCCTCCTCCTGGAGATAGCGGGGTTCCGCGAAGATCCGGCGCAGCGCCGGCTCGAACGACGCCAGCGGCGACGCCTCGTACGCGGGATCGAAGCTCTCCTGGTCGTAGAGCTCACAGAACTCCGCGCAGTCGTCGAACCAGGGCGAGTCGCGGAACCGGTCGCGCGCGTTCCGGTCCTCCCACGGGAGGTTCGTGTAGTAGTACTGCTGGAAGACGCCGTGGTGGCGGGCGATCCAGGTCAGCTGCGGCCGCACGAAGGGGCGCACGAGGGCTCCCACCATCTCGCTGTGCGTGTACGGCGCGAGGTTGTCCCCCACGTCGTGGACGAGTGCCATGACGACGTACTCCTCGTCGCGGCCGTCGCGCAGGGCACGGGTGGCCGTCTGGAGCGAGTGCTCCAGCCGCGTGACGCGGTGGCCGTCGAAGGACGCGTCCAGGTCGTGGAGCGCGCGGATGATCCGGTCCGGCAGGCCCTGGTTGAAGGCGCGCTCCCGGCTGTCGAGGAGGTCGTACTCCTCCCGGGTGCCGTCCTTCATGCGGGTGAACGTCACCGTCATGCGGATGCCTTCGCGAGCCGCGCCGGGGCACCCCCGCTCGGCGTCAGCCCTTCGTCGAAGATTCTCATCCAGTTGCCGCCCACCAGCTTGTCGACCTCGACGTCGTTGAAGCCCTTGTCCCGCAGCCCCTGCTCGATGACGGGGAACATCGCGGGGGTCTTGAAGAAGTCGGGCCAGGGGAGCCAGCCCTGGGCATCGGCGCTCGCCGGACCGAGCTGGGTCTCGTGCGACCACCGTCCCTTTCGGATCCACTGGAGCTTCTCGTCGTCCCAGCCGTGGCTGGCGTCGCTGCCGATACCGACGTGGTCGACGCCGATCAGGTCGACCGCGTACGCGACCATGCTCGTCCACTCCTCCAGGCTGACCGGGCCGCCGCCGGTCAGGTGGGCGTAGGGCGCGACGCCGAGCACCCCGCCGCGGGCCGCGAGCTTGCGCAGGACCTCGTCCGACTTGTTGCGGGGGTGCGGCCAGACCCCCGCCGGGTTGGCGTGCGTGATCGCGACCGGGCGGGCGGACCGCTCGATCGCGTCCAGCGACGTCCGCTCCCCCACGTGCGACAGGTCGACGAGCATGCCGAGCCGGTTCATCTCGCCGACCACGTAGCCGCCGAACCGCGTCAGGCCGGCGTCCTCCGTCTCGTAGCAGCTGGCACCGACGTGATTCTGGATGTTGTACGTGAGCTGGGCGACCCGGATGCCGAGGTCGAAGAAGACCTCCACCAGGTCCAGGTCGTCCTCGAAGGACGAGGCGTTCTGGAACCCGAGCACCACGGCGACCCGCCCGCTGGCCGCCACGTCACGGATCTCCTGTCCGTTGCGCGCCATCGCGATCAGGTCGTCGTTCTCCCGGAACAGCCGATTCCAGGTGCCCATCAGGTCGAGCGTCGTCCGCGCGTCCTCCCAGATGACGACCGTGGCGTGGATGCAGTCGATGCCGCCCTCACGGATCTCCAGGAAGCGTTCTCGGGTGAAGTTGCTGCTCTGCAGGGCGTCGACGACGAGCCGATTCTTGGCGTTCATGACAGGTCGGGTCTCCTCGATAGGGGTTCGGGTCTGTTGCCGGGGAGTCAGAAGGTCTGGAGTGGCTGTGGGTTGTCGGCGTCGGTCGGGATCCCGTACTTCTCCAGGATCTTGCGGAACTCGCCGGTCTTGCGGAGTTCCGCCAGACCGTCGTTGATGGCCTCCTGGAGGCTCGCGTTCTGCGGGTTCACCGGGAAGTTGGTCTGTCCGGGGTGGAGGGTCGCCCGCACCGCGTCGTTGGGTTCGGGGACGACCACCTGGACGTCGTTCTGGAGGCCGGCCATCTCGATCTGCCGCACCGCCGTGGGTTGCGAGTTCAGGATGGCCTCGATCCGCCCCGCCTTGAGGTCGGCGTACGAGGCCTCCAGCGTCTCGTAGAGCTTCTGGTCGTTGCCGATCAGGCGGTTGACGTCCTCGACCCAGAGGGAGCCGATGGCCGACCCCACGGCGTGTCCGCGAAGGTCGTCGATCTGCTCGATGCCGCTTCCCTTGCGCGAGGCGATGGCCAGGTGGACGGTGATCACGGGGTCGCTGAGGCGGACGACCTTCGCGCGCTCGGCGGTGCGGTACCAACTGCCAAGCGTTGTGTCCGCCCGTCCCGACTCCACGGACGGGATCATGCTCGCGACGTTGCCGCGCACGATCCGGATCGACAGGCACTCCCGTGCGGCGATCCGGCTCAGGACCTCACCCTCGACGCCGGTGAGCGTGTTGCCTTCGCTGTCGGCAAACGGCGGATTCGGGAAGTGTCCGACCGTCAGCGTGCCCTCGGCGATCGTCTGCACGTTCGGGTGGACCGGCGTGCAGTCCTCGCCGGGCGCGCCGGACGCCTCGTCAGAGGTGGGATCGGAGCACGCTGTGGCGGCCAGTGCGGACACAAGAGCGGCCACGGCGAAGACCGCGCGGGACTTCTTCATATCGTTCTCCATCGGTTCAGACATGGCGGTTGAGTCGTCGCTCGAATCGCCGCACCAGCAGGGACGCCACGATGGCGACCGCCGCGTACAGCACGGCCGCGGCGACGAAGGTGCGCAGGTACTCGAAGGTCACGCTGCCCCGCAGGTACGCGGCCTGCATGACCTCGGAGAGGGTGATGGTGTAGGCGAGCGAGGTGAGCTGGAATGCCTTGATCGCCAGGTTCATCAGCGGTGGGATGGCGATCCGGGCCGCCTGTGGGAGCAGGATGTCGCGGTACGTGGACCGTGGCGCCAGCCCCAACGCCGTCGCCGCTTCGCGCTGCCCGGGCGGGACCGCGTTGAGGCTGGAGCGCATGATCTCGCTGGCGTACGCGCCGATGGACCAGGTGAAGCCGACCACCGCCGCCGGCATGGGATCGAGGTAGAAACCGACCTGCGGAAGGCCGCGGTAGATGAGGTACAGGATGACGAGCAGCGGAAGCCCGCGCCCCACCTCGATGACGACGAGGGCGGCGATCCGCACGACCCGGTGCCGCGCGTCGACGAGCAACGCGAGCACCAGGCCCAGCACGTAGGCGAGCGCCAGGCTCAGCCCGGCCAACTGGAGAGCGGTGCCGAGACCGGGGCCCAGGATCTGGAGATCAGAGAGGAATCCGTCCATCGTCCCGCCTCAGCCGACCGAGAACTTCGCGCGAAGGCTGCTGTCGACCCGGCGGGACGTGTAGGCGAGCGGCAGGCTCAGCAGCAGGTACACCGCGCCGACGACGACGAAGGTGGTGAGTCCGTCGCCGGTCCGCTGCGACACCAGGCCACCGCGGAACGTCAGTTCGACCACGCCGATCGTCGAGGCGAGCGCCGACTCCTTGAGCAGGCTGATCGCGTACGTCGCCATGGTCGGGCTCACCACGCGGGCCAGTTGCGGCGCCAGCACGTACCGGCCGCGGTCCCACGTCGTCAGGCCGAGCGCCTTGGACGCCAGCCACTGGCCCTGGCCCAGCCCGCTGAAGCCGCCCCGGTAGATCTCGGCGAGGTAGGCCGAGCTGGTGATGCCGAGCGTGAGGATCGCGGTCGCCCATGGGCCGAGCCGGATCCCGACCTCGGGCAGGCCGAAGAAGACGAGGAAGAGCCAGACCAGGTTCGGGACCGACCTCAGCACCTCGATCACGCCGATCGCCGGCCACCGGAGGAACCGGTAGCCGCTGCGGCTGGCCACCGCCAGCGGCACACCGAGCAGCGCGCCGATGGCGAAGGCGGCCACCGTGATGGTCACGGTGCCCACCACGCCGGCCAGGATGTATCCGGTGTACTGGAACATCAGCGGCCCAGCACCGCGCTCAGGAAGCTGCGCGTACGCGGATGGCTCGGGTCCGACATGACCTGCTGCGGCTCGCCCGCCTCGACCACGGCGCCGTCGACCATGACCACGATCCGGTCGGAGACGTCCCGCGCGAACGCCATCTCGTGCGTCACCACCAGCATCGTCATGCCCTCGCCGGCGAGTTCCTTCATGACGGCCAGCACCTCGGCGCCGACCTCGGGGTCCAGGGCCGAGGTCGGTTCGTCGAACAGCATCACCGCCGGGTCCAGCGCCAAAGCGCGGGCGATCGCGACCCGCTGCTGTTGGCCTCCCGAGCAGCGCCCGGGGTAGGCGCCCGCCTTGTCGGCCAGGCCGACGCGCTCCAGCAGCGACATCGACCGCGCCTTGGCCTCGGCCGGGGAGCGGCCGAGCACGCGCTCCTGGGCCAGCGAGACGTTGCGGAGCACGGTCAGATGGGGAAAGAGATTGAAGTTCTGGAACACCATCCCCAACTTGCGGCGCAAGGGCTGGATGTCCTTCTCCTTCGGTTTGCCGCCCGGCCCCACCGTGAGCGACGTGTCGCCGACCCGCAGCGTCCCCTGGTCCGGGATCTCCAGGAGGTTGACGCAGCGCAGGAACGTGCTCTTGCCGGCGCCGCTGGGGCCGATGATGGAGACGACCTCTCCCCTGGCCAGGCCCAGGGTGACGTCCCGTACGGCGACGTGGTCGCCGAAGCGCATGGTCACGCCCGACGCCTCCAGGAATGCCGCCTGCCCGCGGCGGTCAGGCTCCACGGCTGTCTCCCTCGTCTCGAGTCCGGACATCAGTTGGCCCCCGCCGCGCCGAACTCCGCGTAGCGGTCCGGGTCGGCGCGGTCGGCGAGCAGCCGCCGGGCGGCGTTACGGCCCGGAAGCCCGGAGACGTAGTTGCCCGGCCACGTCCCCACGCTTCCCAGGTAGAGCCCCGCGACCGGGGTGGAGTAGTGGGCCATCCCGAAGGTGGGCCGGGCGTCGAACATCTGACCCGCGGTGATGTCGCCGTGCGAGACGTGGGCGCCCATGAGCCCGAAGTCGCGCTGGAGGTCCTCGGGCGAGAGCGCGCGGTACCCCGCCAGCATGTTCTTGAGCCCGCGGAAGTACTGCGCGTCGAGATGCTCGATGATGTGGCGGGCGAACCTGTCCTTCTCCACGTCCCACGTGCTGCCCACCAACCTCGGCGGCGCGTGGAAGACGGTCAGGCTCATCACGTGCCCGCCCTCGGGCGCGAGCGTGGGGTCGATGGACGACGGGATGAGCCCCCAGATGATCGGCTCACGTGACCACTCGCCGGCCAGCGCGGCGTGGTACCCCTGGTCCATCCCGGAGATGGTCGTTCCCATCCGGAACCCGCACTTGAGCAGGCGGTCGTTCTCGGCGTCGTCGACGGCACAGGTGAAGCGCGGCGTCCCGGCCACCGCCAGCATGAGCTTGAAGGCCGTGCCGTCCATCTTGATGCCGCGCGCCTGTTCGGCCAGCTCCTGGCCGAGCTGGTCCGGCGTCAGAAACTCGGTGAGGGTCAGTTTCGGGTTCACCGCCGACAGCACCGCGTCGGTCGTGTACTCCTCGCCGTCGCGGGTGACCACGCCGGCGACCCGGCCGTGCCTGGTGACGATGGAGGCCACCCCCGCCCCGGTCCGGATCACCGCACCGGCCGCGCGGGCGGACGCGGTCATCGCGCGGGCGATCTCGGCCATCCCGCCGATCGGGGCGACCTTGCTCGTCCCCAGCGTGTGGAAGCGTTCCCCGCTGCGCGTGGCCGAGGAGCCTCGGTAGAGCGGCCGGTGGAAGAGCATGTACGCCGACCCCGGCGTGCTCGGGCCCAGGTAGTTGCCGGAGATGGCGACCATTCCCAGCAGGGACATGACCTCCTCTGAGGAGATCCGCTCGGCGAGGAAGTCGGTGGCGCTGCCGAACATGAGCCGGTGGAACAGCGCCCGGTCGGTGTCGTTGTCGAGCCGGCCGTAGAGGTCGGCCAGGCTCGGTGGGCCCTCGTAGAAGGAGACGTCGAGCTTCTCGGCGAGAGTGGACATCACCTGGAGCGTGGCGAAGTAGCCATCGACGTCGCCTGAGTTGAGCGCCTTGAGCTCATCGGCCAGGGCACTTCGGGAGTTGGCGGCGACGAACCGGCGCCCGTCGGCGAACGCCATGACCGAACTCGGGTCGGGGTGGGCGAACCGGAGCCCGAAGTCCTGCAGGCGCATCTCGGTGACGATGGACGGCTCGAGGTTGTGGCAAGAGTTGGACACCGCGTTGGTGCGGTAGCCCGGGACGATCTCGGCCGTCGCCAGGAGCCCTCCCGCGTCCTCACGCTGCTCGAGCACCAGCACGTCCAGCCCGGCCCGAGCCAGGTAGAACGAGGCGACCAGCCCGTTGTGGCCAGCGCCAATGATGACGGCGTCGAAACTCCTGCCGCGCTCCTCGTCGGGCACTGCGGACCTCCTCTGGTAGCGAACGAGGAAACCCTAAAGCTTCAAGAGGGCTTTTGCTAGACTTTTGTTCGGCGACGTTCGGTGAGCACAGATCCCTGCCCCACCTGGATGAAAAAATCCTGTACAGTCAGGTCTCAGCGCGTGCTTCATCACCAAATGCGCTATGTCTGACTTGAAGGTAGAGGGACGGACGTGTACACGAGCTCAGGACTCAAGCGCGTTCGCAAGGCCTACGAGCAGATCGCGGATCAGCTGCGCGACAGCATCCTGAAGGCGGAGCTGCGGGCCGGCGAGCGGCTACCCCGGGAGGTCGACCTCGCCGAGACGTTCGGCGTCAGCCGCGCGACGGTCCGGGAGGCACTTCGCGTCCTTTCCAGCGAAAACCTGATCCGGACGTCCAAGGGCGCGACCGGCGGCTCCTTCGTGATGCGCCCGACGATCGACTATGTCTCCGAGTTCATGACGACGCAGATCAACCTGCTCACCGCGGCCGAGGAGGTGAGCATCGCCGAGACCGTGGAGCTGCGCGAGCTGATCGAGGTGGAGGCCACGCGGCTGGGCGCGATGCGGCGCACGGAGGAGCAGCTCGCGCGGCTGACCAAGACCGTGCCGGGCCCGGACAGCGGCCTGTCCCACGCCGAGATCAGCGATCTGAACCGCGCGTTCCACATGACCCTCCTGGAGCTCGCCCACAACCGCCTGATGGTGATCTCCGCACAGCCGGTGTACGCCGTCCTCGAAGCCCGGTCGGAGCGCCTGCTGCTCAACGCGCGCGACCATCAGGACATCCTGCGCGAGCACACGGAGATACTTTCCTGCATCCGCGCCCAGGACGCACCCGGCGCGGCGGAAGCCATGCGCAAGCACCTCGTCCACCTCCGCCCGCTCTCCGAACGGACCTGGCGCAAGGCCGTCGCCCGAAAGTAGCCGCCGGCCCCCTTCCCGGCATTCCACAAGGGACAGAGGGTCACGGGCCGGAAGCGGACAGACGTCACATCGATTGCTTTATCTCGATACGTAGATGGCCATCATGGCGTCGTCCCAGCACAGAAAGCGCACAGGAGGTGCCGCGGTCATGGTTCGAGGCGGAGCGCGAAGCGCTGGTTGTCCCGCGGTACGGCGGCACACGGCGCCTGCACGATCTGCGCACCGTTGGCGAGACTCGCCCCGCTGACGCTCAGACACTTCCCGCTGTGCACGACCCGCAACCGCACCACGGGCTCGTACCCGCCGCCCGCCACCAGCTCGAGGCGGAACTGCTGGTTGGGCTTGGCCGCGCCGCCGTCGTTGCACGGGTACTGGAGTGTCTGCGCGTTGTCCAGCAGGCTGTACAGCCTGACGTCGAGGCACTTGTCGGCGGCTGTCCTGACGAGGTGGTACGGCGAGCCACCGACGCGTTCGAAACGGAACGTCTCCCAGGTCGCCGTGACGACGCAGTCCCACTGGTCCAGGATCACGTTGTCCGCCGTGCTGCCGCCTGGCACGTCGAAGCACTTGTCGCTGTGCACGGGATGGATGCGGTACCTGCGGTTCGGGTCGACGTGCACGGTCCGCTGGGCCTCGCTGACGTAGCCCTCCCAGTCGGCGCGCTTGTCGGCGAAGCCGCCACCGGTCGAGATGAAGGTGTAGAGGCGGCGTTTCCCGGCGCCGGTGTCGTACAGCGAGGCGACGTCGGTCCGGCCGTCCGCGTTGAAGTCCCCGGCGGCGAGCGTGCCGCGGGTCGCGTCGAAGCCGCCCGCGCCGCTGCTCCACCGCGTGGTCGGTGTCCAGACGGTGTCCTGCCCCTTGAAGACCACCAGCCGCGCGGTGGCGTTGCCGTCGTCGTAGAGCGCGACCACCTCGTGGCGGCGTGCGGCGTCACCGTCGACGTCCCCGCCGACGAACCGCGCACGCCGGGCGTCGAAGGCGCCGGGCCCGCTGTCCCACCGGGTCACCGGGGCGCTGAACACTCCGGCGTTGGCGTGGTGGATCCGCATGTGCGTCTGGGCGCCGCCCATGTCGTGCATGTCCACGACGTCGTCGTCGCCGTCCGCGTCGACGTCCATCGCCACCAGGTTGGCACCGGACACGCCGGGGCCAGTGGCGGGACTTGTCCAGCTCAGCGCGGGGGCCGCGAAACCGTCCCCTGTGGAGCGGAACATCCAGAGCTTGAGCTGGCCGTTCACGAGGCCCTGGAGCGCGGCGATGTCGTCGTCGCCGTCCGCGTCGAAGTCCCCGGCGACGACCTTCAGGTGGCTGAGCCGGAACATGTCGCCGCTCCACACCGGCTCGCTGATGGCGGAGAACCGGTTGCCGTCGGCGGGCAGCAGGAACAGCCGGACGATCCGGTCGGCGTCCTCGCGGAAGATGGCCACGTCGGTGCGCCCGTTACCGTCGAAGTCGCCGGTCACGCTGCGTACCAGGTCGGCCGGGAACCCGCCGGCGACGCCGGTGTCCCAGGCGACGTACCCGGGATGGAAGCCGCTCGGGGCGGAGAGCAGGTTCCACACCGCGGTCTGGCCGTGGCCGTGGTCCACCAGCGCGGTCACGTCCGCGCGCCGGTCGCCGTTGACGTCCGCGGAGATCGGTGGATCCGTCACGGTACGGCCCCGGGCGACCAGCTCGTATCCCTCGCTGAGCCCGCTGTTGTTGCCGGCCCGGTCGACCGCCCGCACATACAGGGTCCGGTGGACGTCACCGGTGTCGGACTCGTACTCCGGCCAGAGCGTCACCGGTACGGTGGCCCGGCCGTCCGCCCCGGCGGCGACCCACATGGTGGTGACGTCCTGGGTGAACCCGTACCGGTAACCGGCCACGTCGGCCTCCGCGCCGCCCGGGGCGAAGGTGACCGTGCCGGCCTCGCCCACCGACCGCACCGGCGTCGGGCCGGGATAGTCCTGGGACGTCACCACCGGCGGTTCCGGCCCATCGGTGTCCACGGTGAACCAACAGCGTTCGCTGTAACCGCCGTGCAGCCCCGCGTCACGGGTACGGGCACGGTAGCTGAACACGGCGTCGGGCTGATCGGTGGGCAGCGTCCCGGCGGGCACCGGCGACCAGCGCACCGCGCTGCCCGAGCCGACCGTGCCCGAGGAGAGCCTCGTGACGACCTGCTCGCCGGAGAGGATCTCCAGCTCGTTGGTGACGTTGTCGCTGTTCGGGTCGTAGCCGACGGCGGTGAAGGTCGGAGTGGCGGTGTGCAGGGGGGTCGGCGCGGCGGCCGTCCCGCACGGTCTCGGCGGCACGGTGGAGACACTCGTCGGGGCCTCCGGCGGAGTGTTGTACTCGATGTTGAGTCGCGCGGTGGCCGGCGCGAACCGCTTCCAGTAGAGCTCCGTGCTCTCGTTGCCGGACGGGATCCGCAACCCGAAGCCGATCGCCTCCTGCGGGCCGTTCGCCCCCGACACCGCCTCCTGCACGACGGGCGTGATCGTGTCGGGGCTCAGGCCAAACTCCATCAGCATCGGCGGCTGGCCGCACCTCGACTTGTTCGCCTTGCCCTTGCGCGTGTCCAGCGCCGCGCCACGCAGCCAGTGCGCCCCGCTGTTGTTCCAGGTCACCGGAGTGGCGGGGTCGATCAGCTTGGTGTGCCACAGCTCCACGGTCGTGTCCGCGCAGTTCGCGGTGTGCGTCATGGAGATCGAGAACCAGGCGCGGGAGACCGTCGCGCGGGCGACGCGGGCGATGTTCATCTGGAAGAACGTCCGCCACGGGCCGTCGCCGCTGCCGTACACCGTCCCGACCCGCACGTCCTCGCGGTAGAAGTTGTCGGTCCAGTACGAGATGCCGGGGTCGTCGTGGTTGACCAGGGTCCACAGGTACTGGGCCGCGCTGTACGAGGGGTCGATGTAGACCGGGTACCTGGTGTCCGGGGCGGCGAGCATCCGCTGGTCCGGGACCACCACCAGCTCACCGGCGTTGACCTCCAGGCCCATCACGCGCCGGCGGTCCGGGGCCGGCCCCGCGTCCGCCGTCCGTGCCGACGCTCCGCCGGTCGCCTCGGGCGGTTCCGGCGTGCTGTCCCACATCAGCGGCGGTCCGGAGGCGAAGACGGCCCGGCCGGTGGCGTCCACCGCCGCGCTGCTGCCGCCCACCCCCGCGCGCAGCGTGAGCTTCCTGGTGCTGGTGCCGAACCGGATGCGGCGCAGCGCCGGATTCGCCGCGGCGGTCGCGTCCTTGACGACGAGCACCTGCGAGAAGCCCACCGGGTTGACCGTGACCCGCAGGTCCACTCCGGGCAGCACCTCGGGATACGTCGCCGTGTCGGCGTCGAGCACCGGCTCCGGCAGCGGCGCCGGCCAGGTCAGCGCCAGCTCGGCGCCATCCTGCTCGGCGGTGACCAGCGGACCGGAACCACCGCCGGAGAGCCGCAGCCCGATCGGCGTCGCGCCCGGCGACACCTCGCCGTCCGCGCCGCGGACCAGCCTGGTGTCGATCGGAACCCACTGGCCGTCGCGCTTGGCCCGCACCGGCAGCAGGTACTGCTCGAGAGTGCGGGTACCGGACGGGTTCGCGAACACGCGCGCGGTCTCGGTGCGCTCGCCGACGATCTCGACGGGTACGCCGGTGCGCCGTGCGGTCTCGGCCGCCCGGGCCGCCTCGGTCCCGCCCACCGGCTCGGCGGCCAGGGACCGGGGCTGGGCGGCCCGCTCCGGCGCGGGAAGGGCTGCCGCCGCCGGCGCGGCGGGATCCACGACCAGCGCGGCCAGGAGAGCCATCGACCAACCGGCGGCAGCGAATCGAGATGTCGTCACGGTCCCCCCGCTCACCACGCGCGCACCAAGCCCGCTCGGTCCGACCGAGCACGAGTCGGGACGCGGGCAGCACCAGGATGGCTACAGAACCGCACATTTTCCGCACATCCCGGCGGTGGTGTCCGGCGAGGGGGGACGGAGAGCCGGGACTACCCGCGCCGCGCCGGTTCCACCTTCGGCCCAGCGGCCATCGCGGACAGCAGCTCGTACGCCACGTGCGCGCCGGCGAAGCCGGTGAGCTGGGCGTGGTCGTACGCCGGAGCGACCTCGACGACGTCCGCGGAGACGAGGTTCGAATCCCGGAAGCACCGGAGCATGGCGAGCAGTTCCCGGCTGGTAAGGCCGCCTGGCTCGGGCGTGCCGGTGCCGGGCGCGTGTGCCGGGTCGAGGACGTCGATGTCCACGGAGATGTACACCGGACGGTCGCCGACCCTTGCCCGGATCCGCTCGATCGCACCGGCCAGCCCGTCCGCCTCGATGTCCGGGCAGGTAACCGCGGTGAAGCCGATGCGCCGGTCGTCGGCGAGGTCGGCGGGGCCGTACAGCGGGCCCCGGATGCCCGCGTGCACGCTCGCCTCGCGGTCGATCAGGCCCTCCTCGGCCGCGCGCCGGAACGGTGTGCCGTGCGTGTAGTCCGCGCCGAAGTAGGAGTCCCACGTGTCGAGGTGGGCGTCGAAGTGGACCACCGCCACCGGGCCGTGCCGGCGGGCCACGGCGCGCAGCAGCGGCAGGGCTATCGTGTGGTCGCCGCCGATGGTCAAGAGCCGGGCCCCGGTGGCGAGCAGCTCGTCGGCGCCGCGCTCGATCGACGCGATGGCGTCCTCGATCTCGAACGGGCTGCACGCGATGTCGCCGGCGTCGACCACCTGCTGGGCCGCGAACGGCTGCACGTCCATCGCGGGGTTGTACGGGCGCAGCAGCCGCGAGCTCTCGCGTACGTGCCCCGGCCCGAAGCGGGCCCCGGGCCGGTACGAGACGCCGGTGTCGAAGGGCACGCCGACGACGGCGACGTCGAACGCGGTGACCTGGTCGAGCCGGGGCAGGCGGGCGAACGTGGCGGGCCCGGCGAACCGGGGCACGGTGCGGGCGTCCACCGGACCGACGTGTCCAGCGTCGGCGGACGAGGTGTGGGGCACAGGATCTACCTTCCGTGGGCGTCGGGCGCCGGGTCAGGCCAGCACCTTGGAGAGGAACGCGCGGGTGCGCTCGTGTTTGGGCGCGCGCAACAGCTCGTCCGGCGGGCCGGACTCCACCACCACGCCGTCGGCCATGAAGACGACGCGATCGGCGGACTCGCGGGCGAAGCCCATCTCGTGGGTCACCACCATCATGGTCATGCCGTCCGAGGCCAGGCCGCGCATCACCTCCAGCACCTCACCGACGAGCTCCGGGTCGAGCGCGGAGGTCGGCTCGTCGAAGAGCATCAGCGCGGGACGCATCGCGAGTGCGCGGGCGATGGCGACCCGCTGTTGCTGGCCGCCGGAGAGCTGTGCCGGATGGCTGCGCTCCTTGTCCGACAGGCCGACCCGCTCCAGCAGGGAACGTGCCCGCTCGACCGCCTCGGCCTTCGGCTCGCGCCGGACCTGGATCGGCGCCTCGATCAGGTTTTCCAGCACCGTGAGGTGCGGGAAGAGGTTGAAGTTCTGGAAGACCATGCCGATGTTGGCGCGGCGCCGGCAGATCTCGTTCTCCCGCAGCTCGTACAGCTTGCCCCGCGCCCGGCGGTAGCCGACCAGCTCTCCGTCCACTGTCAACCGTCCGGAGTCGACCTTCTCCAGATGGTTGACGCAGCGCAGAAAAGTGCTCTTGCCCGATCCGGAGGGGCCGATCAGGCAGACCACCTCACCCCGGTACACCTCCAGGTCCACGCCGCGCAGCGCCCGTACGTGGCCGAAGTTCTTGGTCACCGCCTCGGCCCGCACCAGTGGTTCGCCGGTCATGTGGTGGCCCCCTTGCCGAAGCGCCGTTCCAGGAAGTACTGCCCGATGCTGAGCACGCCGGTCATGACCAGGTACCAGAAACAGGCGACGGTGAGCAGCGGGATCTGAAGGAAGTTCCGGGCGTAGATGGTCTGCACCGAGGTCAGCAGGTCCGGTAGGGAGATCGCGATGACCAGCGACGTCATCTTCAGCATGGAGATCGCCTGGTTGCCGGTGGGCGGGACGATGAAGCGCATCGCCTGCGGCAGGACGATCCTGCGCAGCGCCCGGCCGGGAGCCATGCCGAGCGCGGCGGCGGCTTCCGACTGTCCACGCGGGACACTCAGCAGGCCGGCTCGGATGATCTCCGCCATGTAGGCGGCTTCGGCCAGGCCGAGGCCGAGCAGGGCGGCGCCGAAGCGGCTGATCAGCGAGTTGGTCTCGGTCTCCACGAACACCGGGCCGAAGGGTATGCCCAGGCCGATCGTCGGCAGGACGGCCGACAGGAAGAACCAGAACAGGAGCTGGACGAGCACCGGGATGCTGCGGAAGAGCGCCGAGTAGGCGACGCTCACCGCGACCAGCACCGGGTTGCCCGACAGCCGCATGATGGCCAGGATCCCGCCCAGGACGATGCCGATCACCATGGCGAGCACGGTGATCTGAAGCGTCATGACGAGCCCTTCGAGCACCGGCTCGGCGAAGAGGTACTCGGCGACCACGTCCCAGCGCATGGCCGGGTTGGTCACCAGACCTTCGACGATCATCACCACGAGGAGCAGCAGGAGCCCGGCCAGTACCCACCGCCAGGGATGGCGGCGGGGCACGACCACCTCGTCCAGCCCAGCCGTTCCGGTGCGCCGGGAGGGGAGGATCTTCGAAGTCACCGCTCAGGCTGCCTTCCCGTTGACGGTGATGGTCGTCAGGGCGGCGTCGGAGATGCCCCACTGGTCGAGGACCCGCCCGTAGCTGCCGTCCTCGATCATCGAGGTCAGCGCGGCCCGGATGGCGTCGACGAGCACCTTGTCCCCCTTCGGTACGGCGATGCCGAGCGGCACCGCGCTCACCCGGTCGCCGACGGTCGCCAGCTGCCCGCCGGTCTGGTCGGCGAAGTAGAGGTTGGCGACGTGGTTGGCGAAGGTCCCGTCGACCCGTCCGGTGACGATCGCCTGGGCCACCTCGGAGCCGGAGGGAAGCGTCTGGACGTCTATGGCCGGCTTGCCCGCGGCCTTGCAGTCGGCGGAGAGCTTCTCCAGCTGTTCGATGTAGACGGTGCCGACGGTCTCGCCGAGTACGGCGCCGCAGAGGTCGTCCGGCCCGTCGATCCCCTTGGGGTTGTCCTTCCGGACGAGCACCGACGTCCCGCTTTCGAGGTAGTCGACGAAGTCCACCTGGGCCTGCCGCTCGGTGGTGTCGTTCATGCCGGACGCGACGATGTCGAACCGGTCCGCCTGCAGGCCGGGGAGGAGCCCGGCGAAGTTCGTCTCCACCCGCTCGATCCGCAGGCCGAGCTTCTGGCCGAGCGCGTCCATCAGGTCGGGTTCGATGCCGTCGTACTCGTTCTTGTCGTTCTTGAAGTTCAGCGGCGGGAAGTTGAAGCTGGTGCCGACCCGCAGTACGCCGGCCGCCTTGATGTCGTCCGGCAGTTGCACCTCGATCGGCTGGACGGTCGGGCCGGTCGGCTCCGCCGCGCTGTCGTCGGCTTCGCCGTCACCGCAGGCGGTCACGGCCAGCATCGCGACGGCGACGGCGGCGGCGCGGGCGAGCAGCCCGGTCCGGCGCGCCGAGAAGCGTACGGTCATCGCGTTGTCTCACTTTCTCGATGGTCAGAGGTGTGGAAGAAGACGTCGGCCGGATGCCCGGCCGGGTTCACCGGATGCGCGGAGGCCCACCAGCGGGCCAGTTCGTCACCGGTCGGGCGCCACACCGACGGGTCCGCGGTGAGCGTGGCGAGCAGTTCCTCGACAAGGCCGATCCGCCCCGGGGTCCCGCTGATCTCGGGGTGCAGTTGCGGGACGAACAGCAGGCCCTCGCGCCGGCATCCCTCGAACTCCAGCAGCCAGTTCTCCAGCACCTCGCCGTACGAGGAGATCCTGGACTGTCCGGCCGGGATGGGCGGGTTCACGTTCCAGAAGAAGGCGGTGCGGTCGTCCAGCGCGTGGTGGATCGGGAACTCGACCAGGGACCGGCCGGCGCCGGCCGCCAGCGCGAACGGCGTGTCGTCGCCGAACCAGCTCGACGACCAGGCGACCCCGATGTCCGCCAGCTCGGCGGCGAGGGATCGCGGCCACTCCCCCACCGGCAGGCGGAAGCCGCGCGCCGGCGCCCCCGCGACGGCGTGGAGCCGCTCGGCGGCACGGGCCAGGCGCGCGGTCCGCTCCGACGCGGGCATCCGGTCCAGCGGCTCGTACGCGTACCCCCGCAGGCCGACCGCGTGCCCCGAGGTGACGACGTCCCGCACCACGCCGGCGTGGTCGTCGGCGGTGACGGCCGGCGTGAACCAGGTGCTCGGCATCCCCGCGGCGGCCAAGGCGTCCAGCAGCCGCCGGGCGCCGCGTGTCGCGCCGTACCGCAGCACGGAGAGGGTCTTCTGCCGGCCAGCCATCCCCGGCTCGGCCAGCAACAGCGCCTCGGCGTCGAAGTTGACCGTGACCAGCGCGGCGCACCGGTACCCCGCCGGCCAGCGTGGCGTGCCGTCCTCGTGCCGCACCATCTCGCCGCCGGTCACGACGCGCCTCCCGGTACGGGCGCCGGCTCGGGGCGGGACCGCCACCACCGCGCGACGTCCCGGCATCGGGCGAACCACACGTCACCGGCGGCCGTCATGTGCTCCAGCAGCCGTTCCAGCACGATGGCCCGTCCGGGCGTGGCCGAGACCTTGGGATGCCAGATCGTGGTCAGGCAGGCGCCGGCGCGGTGGTGGCCGTCGAACTCCCGCCGCCAGTTGTCCAGCGTCAACCGGTAGCTGGCGATGCGGTCCTGGCCGCGCGGGAAGTCCGGGTCGCGGTGGTAGGCGAAATAGGCGTAGTCGTCCATGTCGACCCGGGCGGGGATCTCCACCAGGTCGGTCACCACACCGCCGAGGACGTGCCGGTACGGGCGGTCGTCGTCGCGCATCGAACTGGAGTAGCCGATGCCGTGCTCGAGGAGCAGCTCCGGCGTCCGCGGATGCCAGTCGCCGGAGGGCGTGCGGAATCCCACCGCCGGCGCGCCGAGGTGGCGGCGGAACACCGCCTGGGAGCGGGCCAGCACCTCCCGCTGCCGCTCCGGCGTCAGGTCCCAGTAGCACTCGTGCTGGTCGCCGTGGTGCGCCACCTCGTGCCCCCGGTCGACGATGCGCCGGCAGGCGTCCGGCCAGAGTTCGACGACCCGCGCCGGTACGAAGAAGGTGGCGGGAATCGAGAACCGGTCGAGCAGGTCCAGCACTCTCGGCAGTGCCCGGTACGGGTCGTACCCGCCCAGCGCGAAGTGCCGGGGCGAGCGCCACAGGCTGCCGTCCAGCATCGCCGCGCCGGTCGGACCGTCGAGGTCGAAGGCGAGCGCGACGCACGAGGCGGCGCCGTCCGGCCACATCGTCGTGGTCATGCGCGCGGTCCGGGATAGCCCACGGCCCAGTCCCGGGCCGCCGCGACGTCGGCGGCGAGCGCGTCGAGCTGCTCGGTGACCCGCTGCGGGGCCGTCGCCCCGACGGCCGTGCGCCGGCTCACCGCCGCGTCGATGCTCAGCACGTCGAGCACCTCCGCCCCGAGGCGGGCGTCGACGCTCCGCAACGCCGCCGCGTCCAGGTCGGGCAGATCGCATCCGCGTTCCTCGCAGAGCCGCACCAGGCGGCCGGTGATCTCGTGCGCCTCGCTGAACGGGACGCCGCGCAGCGCCAGCCAGTCCGCCACCTCGGTGGCCAGGGCGAACCTGGCGGCCGCGTCGCGGCGCATCCGGTCGGCGTCGAACTCCAGCGTGCGGAGCATGCCGGCCATCGCCGGCAGGGTCAGCAGCAGCGTCTCCACGCTGTCCATGGCGGCGCGCTTGTCCTCGGCAAGATCCCGGTTGTACGCGAGCGGCAGGCCCTTGAGCACGCCGAGCAGTCCGGTCAGGTTGCCCAGCAGGCGACCCGCCTTGCCTCTGGTCAGCTCCGCGATGTCCGGGTTCTTCTTCTGCGGCATGATCGAGCTGCCGGTCGCGTAGGCGTCGTGCAGCCGGGCCCACCGAAACTGGTCCGAGACCCAGAGGCAGACCTCCTCGGCGAGTCCGGACATGTGCAGGCCGGCCATCGACGCGGTGAAGAGGAACTCGGCCACGTGGTCCCGGGCCGACACGGCGTCGATGGAGTTGGCACAGACACCGTCGTAGCCGAGCCGGCGCGCCGCCTCCTCGGGATGCGGGACGATCGGGGAACCGGCCAGCGCGGCGGCCCCGAGCGGCGACCGCGCCGCCCGGGCGTCCCAGTCACGGAGGCGGTCGGCGTCCCGCCACGCGCGCTGGGCGTGCGCCAGCAGCAGGTGCCCGAAGACGATCGGCTGGGCCGGTTGCAGGTGGGTGAAGCCCGGCGCCACCGTGTGCGCGTGCCGCCGCGCCTGCTCCAGCAGGGCGTCGATCACGTCCAGCAGGCCGCCGTACACGCCGCGGACCCGGTCGCGCAGGTACAGCCGCAGGTTGTTGGCGGCCTGGTCGTTGCGGGACCGGCCGGCGCGGATCTTCCCCGCCAGCGGGCCGAGCCGCTGGGCCAGTACCCGCTCGGCGAACCCGTGCACGTCCTCGTCGCCCGGTGTGGGGGCGAGCGTGCCGGCCCGGTACTCGTCGGCGATCGCGGCCAGCGCGGCGTCGACCCGCGCGGCCTCCTCGGCGGTGACCACGCCGACCCGGCAGAGCCCGGCGACGTGCGCCCGGGAACCGGCCACGTCGTACGGGAGCAGGTCGAAGTAGCCCGGCTCGGAGCGGGACAGCGCCGCCATCTCCGGCGCCGGCGAGACGGCGAAGCGCCCGCCCCAGAGGCGTCCCTCAGCGGACATCGCGCGCCGCCCCTTCCGCCTCGGGCGCGGTGAGCTCGTCCACCGCCGCCAGCAGCCGGTCGACCTGGCCGACCGAGGCGGCGCGGACCAGCGGCAGGTCGACGCCCGCGGCGCGGTACCGGTCCAGCCGGCGGCGCACCTCCGGTACCGGCCCGGCAGCCGTCAACGCCTCCACGTAGGTGTCCGGGATGGCGGCGAGCAGTGCGTCGAGCCCTTTCTCGGCGTAGATCGCGGACAGCTCGGCGGGCGCGTCCGGGCTGATGTTGGGCTCGCCGACGAGCACCTTCCCGCGCGCGGTGGACGGGTACTTGAACTTGGAGGCCACCTCCCACCGCACCGCCTCGATCGCGGCGGCCTTGGTCGGCTCGATCGAGGTGTTGACGAGCTGGGCGACGGTGAAACCGGCCATGTCGAGGCCGGCCGCCGTCCGCGCCTCGCGGGCGATCGCCAGCGCGTTGGCGCTGTACTCCGGTGACGTGCCGGCGTCGAGCAGGATGCCGTCGCCGACCTCGCCGGCGATGCGCAGGCCGAGCGGGCTCGCGGCGGCGATCCAGATCGGGATGTCGGGGCGCGCGGGAGTCCAGTTCAGACCCACTGCGTCCAGGCTCACGTACCGGCCCCGGAAGGTGACCTGCGCACCGGTGAGCAGCTCGCGGATGCACTCCACGTACTCCCGGAGCACGACCCCGGGCGACTGCGGCGGCAGGCCGTTGCGGGCCGCGTGCTTGTTGGTGCAGGCGCCGACCACGAGCACGAACCGGCCACCGGAAAGCTCGTCCAGTGTGGCCGCGGTCTGCGCCATCACCAGCGGGCTGCGCAGCCGCACCACCTGCGTCGTACCGAGGGCCATCCGGCTGGTCTCCATCGCGAACGCGGAGATCGCGGAGACCGAGTCGCGGTTGGTGTAGAACGTCTCGGAGAAGAAGCCGGTGTCGAACCCCCGCGCCTCGGCCCGCGCCATCAACGCCGCCATGTCGCCCACGGAGGCGGAGGGGTCGTAGCCGACCGCGAAGCCCAGCCGCGGCCGAGATGTCGTGATCATCGGGAAGTGCTCCGTTCGTTGCGAGGCAGGGCCGGTGTCATCACCCACAGCACGGTGGCGGGGCCCGGACCCGGGTTGTGGAACGCGTGCGGCACGCTGACGAAGGTGAGCGAGTCCCCCTGGGCGAGCTCGTGCACCTCGCCCTCCAGCGAGACGGTGAGCCGGCCCTTGATGACGTGCACGAACTCGACCTCGACCGGGAACGTGTAGTACTCCGCCCCGGACCCGCCGCCCGGCTCGATCTCGCTGAGCAGGACCTGGATCCGGTGCTCGTCGGCGGGGGTCAGCTGGTACTCGCTCAGCCCCTCGCCGCCGAGCGCGACCTGGGTCAGCACTCCGGCCCGGACCAGCCGCCCCTCCGGCCCGTTCATGATCTCGGCGAGCTGGACGTCGAGCGCCGCGCAGATCCGCAACAGCGCGCTCACCGACACCGAGGCGCGACCCCGCTCCAGCTTGGAGAGGAAGCTCTTCGTCAGCCCGCTGCGACCAGCCAGCGACTCCAGCGTCTCGCGGCGGCGCAGTCGCACGGCCCGGAGCCGGGCGCCCAACGCGGCGACCGCGGAGTCCGGGACACCTTCCGCCTCATCTGGTGAACGTTTGTTCGACACTCTTCCCTCACAGCCGATGGCCCCCTCCGCCACCTGCGGAAGGACACAAGGGTTTCATAGCACGACACAATGTTTCCAGGAAGTGTCAGCGTGGGTCCGGCCCGTAAAACCTGGCCGCGGGCAGGCGAAGAAGAGGACAAAAGCTACTGATCTCGCAGCACGCGGAGTCGGCGGTCGGCGTGACGAGCCGCCTACCGGTGGCGGGTCGCCGGCCTCAGGGGCGCTCGGCCGGACCGCCGTAGGTGCGCACGACGTAGCGCTCGATCCGCCGCGCCAGGTCGGCCAGGATCGTGCCCGCGGGATGGCTCGCCGGCCAGGCGCAGAACAGGCGGATGCTCACCGGCCGCCGGTCCGCCGTGAGGACGGCCATCTGGACAAGGCCGAACCGGGGATCGTCGGAGACCACCGCGACTCCCCGTCCGGCGGCCGCGAGCGCCTGGGCGACGGTTCCGTTGCTCGCCTCGATGACCGCCGACGGGGCGACCCCGTCCGCGAGGGCCGCCGCGTCGAAGGCCTGGCGTGCCGAGTGGCCGGGCGGCGGCAGCACCAGATCCTCGGCGGCGAGGTCCGCGACGGTGACCGCCGCCCGGGCCGCCCACGCGTGGCCCGGTGGCGCGTACGCCCAGAGCGGCAGCGGCGGCAGCGCCCGCGACTCCAGCGGCGGACGCGGGCGCCCGACCGTGATGACCAGGTCCGCGCCCAGCCGCCCGGCTTCCTCGGACCCCAGGCCGTCGGAGGCGAAGACCGCCGGGACGGGGTCGTCTGCGGCCAGCGTGACCAGGAACGGCGAGATGACATCGGTCAGCGTGGTGGTCGGCGCGGCGATCGTCACGCGCGCGAGCCGGCCACCGGCCTGCAACTCGGCCGCCGTTCGCAGCGCGTCGGCCCGCGCCAGCAGATCGCGCGCGATGGGGAGCAGCGCCCGCCCCGCCGAGGACAGGTGCAGGCGCCCGTTCGCCCGATCGAACAGGGCCACGCCGAGCTCACGCTCCAGGCCCCGCAACTGCCGCGACAGCGACGGCTGGGCGACCCTGACCCGCTCGGCCGCCCCCCGCACGGTGCCGGCCTCCGCTACCGCGACGAAGTAGGCGACGGTTCGAAGCTCCACCCCAGCACTGTATGCCTCTGAGGCATCAACCTGATCGCAAGCGAGTATTGGACAGCATCAGGGCAGCTCAACAAGGCTTACCTCCAGCCCCTTTGAGAGGTGAACGATGTCCCTTCCCCAAAGCCGCCATCTCGTCACGGAGGTGCCCGGACCCCGGTCGCGCGCGTTGATGGCGAGGAAGCTGGCGGCGGTCGCCAGCGGCGTCGGTACGACCATGCCGGTCTTCGCACACCGCGCGGCTGGCGGCATCGTCGAGGACGTCGACGGCAACCGGCTGATCGATCTCGGTTCGGGCATCGCGGTCACCACCGTCGGCAACAGCGCGCCCCGCGTGGTCGAGGCGGTCACCGAGCAGGTCGCCGCCTTCACGCACACCTGCTTCATGGTGACGCCCTACGAGTCGTACGTGGCGGTCGCCGAGGCGTTGAACCGGCTCACCCCCGGTGACCATCCGAAGCGCACCGCGTTGTTCAACTCCGGCGCGGAAGCGGTGGAGAACGCCGTCAAGATCGCCCGCAGCTTCACCGGCCGCCCGGCGGTCGTCGCCTTCGACCACGGCTACCACGGCCGCACCAACCTGACGATGGCGCTGACCGCCAAGAACATGCCGTACAAGCACGGGTTCGGGCCGTTCGCACCGGAGATCTACCGGGCGCCGCTGTCCTATCCGTTCCGGGACGGCAAGGAGGTCGACGGCGAGGCGGCGGCCCGGCGCGCGCTGCTGCTGATCGACAAACAGGTCGGCGCGGACAACCTCGCGGCGCTCGTCATCGAGCCGATCCAGGGCGAGGGAGGCTTCATCGAACCCGCCCCGGGCTTCCTGCCCACGCTGGCGGAGTGGTGTCGCGCGCACGGCGTCGTCTTCGTGGCGGACGAGGTGCAGACCGGCTTCGCACGGACCGGAGACCTCTTCGCCTGCGACCACGAAGGTCTCGTGCCGGACCTGATCGTCACCGCCAAGGGGATCGCCGGCGGTCTGCCGCTCTCCGCGGTCACCGGGCGCGCGGAGATCATGGACGCCCCGCACCTCGGCGGCCTCGGCGGCACGTACGGCGGCAACCCGCTCGCGTGCGTCGCGGCCCTCGCCGCCATCACCGCGATCGAGGAAGAGGACCTCGCCGGCCGCGCCCGCCAGATCGAGCGGCTGACGAAGGACCGACTGCACCGTGTCCAAGGCACCGACGCCCGGATCGGTGACGTACGCGGCCGGGGCGCGATGATCGCCGTCGAGCTGGTGAAGGCCGGCACCACCGAGCCCGACCCGGACCTCGCCCGCGCGGTCGCGGCCGCGGCCCACCGGCAGGGCGTCATCGTGCTGACCTGCGGCACGTACGGCAACGTCCTGCGGTTCCTGCCACCGTTGACGATCTCCGACGCGTTGCTGACCGAAGCCCTGGACGTACTCCAGACCGCGTTCGCGGAGGTACCGGCATGATCGACACGCTCGACCCCGCCCGCGGCGTGGTGATCGGGGGCCGGTACCGCCGGGGCGGCGCCGGGCTCTTCGAGGTCGAGGACCCGGCCACCGGTCGCGTCGTGGCCTCGGTCGCCGACGGTGACGCTGCCGACGCGGCCGACGCCGTCACCGCCGCCGCGACGGCGTTCGACGGCTGGCGCGCGTGGGCGCCGCGCCGGCGGTCCGAGACCCTGCAACTGGCCCACGCGCTGATGCTGCGGGACGCCGACGCCCTCGCCGCGACGATCAGCCGGGAGAACGGGAAGTCCCGCGCCGACGCCCACAGCGAGGTCACCTATGCCGCGGAGTTCTTCCGCTGGTTCGCCGAGGAAGCCGTGCGCACCGGTGGTGACTACGGTCCCGCGCCCGGCGGTGGCGCCCGCACGCTGGTCACCAGCCGGCCGGTCGGCGTCGCGGCGCTGGTGACCCCGTGGAACTTCCCGGCGGCCATGGTGACCCGCAAGCTCGCGCCCGCGCTGGCCGCCGGCTGCACCGCCGTGCTCAAGCCGGCCGCCGAGACGCCGCTGACCGCACTGGCCCTCGTCCGGCTGCTCGCCGAGGCCGGAGTCCCGGACGGGGTCGTCAACGTCGTCCCGACCACCGATCCGGAAGCGGTGGTGGGGACCTGGCTGCGCGACCCGCGGGTCCGCAAGGTCTCCTTCACCGGGTCCACGCGCGTCGGCCGGCATCTGCTGCGCCAGGCGGCCGACCGCGTGGTGAACACGTCGATGGAACTCGGCGGCAACGCGCCCTTCGTGGTCACCGCCGGCGCCGACCTCGACGCGGCCGTCGACGGGGCGATGGTCGCCAAGTTTCGCGGCGGCGGCCAGGCCTGCACCGCCGCCAACCGCTTCTACGTCCACGCCGACGTGGTCGACGACTTCACCGCGCGCCTCGGCGAGCGGGTCGAGGCGCTCACGGTCGGGCCGGCCGACACCGGCGCCGACATCGGACCGCTGATCTCCAGCGCCGCCGTCGACCGGATCACCTCCCTGATCCACGGCGCCGTGCGCCAGGGCGCGCGGGTCGCCCACCGCGCCACGGTCCCCGCCGCCAAGGGCTGGTTCCTCGCCCCGACGGTACTGGCCGACGTGCCGGCCGACGCCGCCATCCTCACCGAGGAGATCTTCGGACCGGTCGCGCCGATCGTCGCCTGGCACCACGAGGCGGACCTGCTGCGCCAGGTCAACGCGACCGAGATGGGCCTGGCCGCGTACGTGTACGCCGCGGACGCCGGTCACGCGCTGCGGCTCGCCGAACAGATCGAGGCCGGCATGGTCGGCGTCAACCGCGGCGTGGTCTCCGACCCCGCCGCGCCGTTCGGCGGGACGAAGCAGTCCGGGGTCGGCCGCGAGGGCGCCCGCGCCGGTCTCGACGCCTTCCTCGAGACGCAGTACTTCTCCGTGGACTGGCCGTGACGTCCAGGTCGCGTCAGGCGGCGGTGGTGACGGTCAACAGCGGATCGGGAAGCGCGGCGATGCGGTTCGCGGCGCCCTGCTGGATCACGGCCGAGGCGCCGCTGTAGCCGGCGTACGTGTTGAAACCCCATTTCACCTGGCCTACCCCGACCGCGCTGGACACATAGGCGAGCGGCGTGGCGGTGGTCGCCCTCGTCCCGGTACGGGCGAACCGGTTGCCGAGGAACGCGATCTGCCGGCCGCCGGTCACCGAGATCCAGCCCCGGTTGGCGGCGGCGCCTCCCGTGGCGGAGGCCAGGGTCGGGCACGCCGAGCTGCCCGGGCCGCGGCGCCCGGGAAACGGGGCTACGGCACGACGGTGACCGGCCACCGGCCGGCCTTGACCAGGCGGATCGCGAGTGAGCCGGCGAAGCGGTGCCCGGCGCGCGTCGACGCGCCGACGATCACGCCGTCGGCGCTGACCTCGTCGGCGACCCGCACCAGCTCGGCGTACGGGTCGCCGTGGACCTCGTGGAACGTCGCCCGCACACCGGCCGCCGCGGCCCCCTCCACCACCTGCCGGCGCAGGTCCTCGGCCAGCTCGTGGTCGGCCTGCCGGGCCACGGCGGCGGCGCCGGGCGCGAGGCCGACGAAGGCGCTGACGCGGGAGACGTAGACGACGATGAGGCGGGAGCGCTGGCGGCGGGCGAGGCCGGCCGCGTACGCGCCGGCACGCATCGACGTGGTCGAGCCGTCGACGCCCACGACGAGCACCTTGGGACCGTCTGTGCCGAGCTCGAACTCACTCACGGGCCTCAGTATGGTGCGCCGTCAGGGAATGAGCACGGCCGCGCCCTCGACCCCGCCGCCGGCCAGGTCGGCCAGCGCGGTGTCGGCGGCGGTCAGCGGGTACGTGGTGGTGGCGACCCGCAGCCGGTGGTCGCCGGCGAAGGCGAGCAGGTCGCGACCGTCCGCCCGCGTGTTGGCGGTGACGCTGCGGAGCTGCCGCTCCTGGAAGAGGTGCCGGTCGTAGTCGAGCGCCGGGATGTCGCTGAGGTGGATGCCGGCGATGGCGAGCGTGCCGCCCCGGTCGAGCGCGGCCAGCGCCACCGGTACGAGGCCGCCGGCCGGCGCGAAGAGGAGCGCGGAGTCGAGCGGCTCGGGTACGTCGTCGGCGCTGCCCGCGGTGGCGGCGCCGAGTTCGAGGGCGAGCGCGCGGGCCGCCGCCGAGCGGGTGAAGACATGCACCTGCGCGCCCTGGGCGACCGCGACCTGGACGGTGATGTGGGCGGAGGCGCCGAAGCCGTACACGCCGAGGCGCCCGCCGGGCGGCAGGTCGGCCCTGCGCAGCGCCCGGAAGCCGATGATGCCGGCGCAGAGCAGCGGGGCGACCTCCACGTCGGAGTAGCGCTCGGGCAGTCGGTATACGTATGCAGCGGGCGCCACCGCGTACTCCGCGTAGCCGCCGTCGGCGTCCCAGCCGGTGTACCGGGACTCGGGGCAGAGGTTTTCCGTGCCGCGCAGGCAGTACCGGCAGCGGCCGCAGGTGTGCCGCAGCCAGGCCGCCCCGGCCCGCTCCCCCACGCGCCAGCCGGTCACGCCGGGGCCGAGCGCCACCACCTCGCCGACGATCTGGTGACCGGGCGTCACGTGCGGGCGGTGCACCGGCAGGTCGCCCGCCACCACGTGCAGGTCCGTACGGCAGACGGCACATGCCCGTACCGCCAAAAGCAACTCCCCGGCCGCCGGCTCCGGACGGGGCCGGGCCACGGCGCGCAGGGGGCTCGTGCCGATCGGACCCGGCTGCCGCACCTCCCAGGCCAGCATGTCGGTCACCCTGGCGATTGTTCCCTACGTGGCTGGAGCGGCGGGCCGGTAACGGCACAGTGGACCCGGACCGGCGACTCCTCCGGCCGGGTCACCCGGGAGGGAACCCACACCGCGGCCGCCACCGCGCCGGCGAGCAGCAGCCCGGCGCTGATCAGCATGGCGCCGTGGTACACCGGCGCGAGGTCGCCGGGGTCGGTGAGGCTGCCCGCGCCGATCCCGGCGGCCAGCGGGAGCGTCGCGACGGCGAGCAGGCCGGCGGCGCGGGCGACCGCGTTGTTGACCCCGCTGGCGATGCCGGCGTGCCGTTCCGGCACCGAGCCGAGCGCGGTGGCGGTGAGCGGCGCGACGGTCAGCGAGAGGCCGAGGCCGAGCAGGGCGGCGGCGGGGAGCACCTCGGTGAGGTACCGGGCGTCCGCGCCGATCCGGGCGAACAGCAGCAGCGCGCCCGCGCAGACGACCGGGCCGGCGGTCATCGGGATGCGCGGCCCGATCCGCTGGCCGAGCGCGCCGGCGCGGGCCGAGAGCAGCAGCATCAGCACGGTCACCGGCAGCAGCGCCGTGCCGGCCGCGAGCGGGCTGAATCCGGTCACCACCTGGAGGTTGAGCACGACCAGGAACATCACCCCGCCGAGGGCCGCGTACACGGCGAAGGTGACCAGGTTGGCGGCGGTGAAGGCGCGGATCCGGAAGAGTTCCAGCGGCAGCATGGGGTGGCGCGACCGGCGCTCGACCACGATGAACGCGGCCAGCCCGGCCACGCCGACCGCCAGCGCCCCGAGCACCGCCGGCGAGCCGGGGCCGTCGGCCGCCCAGGCGGTGAAGCCGTACGTGAGGCCGGCGAGCCCCGCCGCGCCGGTGAGCAGGCCGGCGATGTCGAAGCCGCGTACGGTCGCGAAGGGGCCGGTGCGGGCGGCGGGCACCGCGTCGGGGTCGGCCGACTCGGGTACGTGGCGCACCGCGACCGCGATCACCAGCGCGGCCAGCGGCACGTTGATCAGGAAGATCAGCCGCCAGGTGGCGGACTCGACCAGCCAGCCGCCGAGGAACGGGCCGACCGCGCCCGCCACGCCCGTCAGCCCGGACCAGGCGCCGATCGCCTTGGCCCGGTCGTCCTCGGCGAACGACGCCTCCAGGATCGCCAGCGAGCCGGGCGTGAGCAGCGCGCCGCCGATGCCCTGGAGGACCCGGGCGACGATCAGCGCCTCCGCGTTGGGGGCGAGGCCGCACAGCAGCGAGGCGACCGCGAACCAGGCCACGCCGACCACGAACACGCGCCGCCGCCCGAACCGGTCGCCGAGCGAGCCGCCGAGCAGGATCAGCGACGCGAGGCTGAGCGTGTAGCCGTTGACCGTCCACTGGAGAGCGGCCGCGCCCGCGCCGAACTCCTCACCGATGTGGGGCAGCGCGATGTTGACCACGGTGACGTCGAGGAACGTGAGCCCGCTGCCGAGCACGGTGGCCAGCAGCACCCACCGGCCGGCGGGCGACGCGTACCGCACCATGATCCATAGGGTACGGCGTTCAGCCCGTCCTGGCGGTCTGCGGCCGGGCCGTGTCGAGCGGCACCGCCGGCCCCCGGATCAGTCCAAGCTGGACGGTCTGGCGGGGCAGCGCCGCGTTGAGCAGCCAGTCGGAGGCGGTGCGTACGCGGTTGCCGGGCATGGCGAGCAGGTGGTAGCCGGCGGTGACCGCCTTCGCCACCGGACCGCCGAGCGGGATGCCGAACGGGTCGGCCGCCGCCTGCACGCCGCCGAGGTCGACCACGAAGCCGAGGTCGTGGTGCTTGTACGCGCGGGGCCGCCCCTGGCCGTACGCCGCCGCGATGTTGCGCGCGGCGAGCCGGCCCTGGCGGCTGGCGTGCTGCGCGGTCATCGCGGTGATCTCGCCGGGCCGGGTCAGGTCGGGCACCGCCGCCGCGTCGCCGCAGGCGAGCACCTCGGGGCGGCCGGGCACCGCCAGGTACTCGTCGACCACCAGCCGCCCCTTGTTGGTGGCCAGGCCGAGGTCGGCGACGAGCGGGTCGGGGCGTACGCCCACGCACCACGCCAGCGTGCGCGTGGGCAGGAAGCCGTCGTCGGTCAGGTGCACGCCGTCGTGCGTCGCCTCCCGCACCGAGGTGCCCATCCGCACGTCGACGTCGCGCTCGCGGAGCACGCGGTCGGCCGTGCGGGAGAGCCGCTGGTCGAGTTCGGGAAGTACCCGGTCGGCGACGTCGAGCAGCAGCCACCGGACCGGCTCGTCGGCCAGGCGGGGGTGGCGGGCGACCAGGTCTCGGGTGAAGAGCGCGCCGTGCGCGGCCACCTCGGTGCCGGTGTAGCCGGCCCCCACCACCACGAACGTCAGCCGGGCCGCCCGCTCCGCCCGGTCGTCGGTGGCGTCGGCCAGCTCGACCTGGCGGGTCACGTGGTCGCGCAGGTACAGCGCCTCGGAGATGCCCCGGAAGCCGTGCGCGTGCTCGGCCACGCCCGGGATCGGCAGCAGCTTGTTGACGCTGCCGGCGGCGAGCACCAGCCGGTCGTACGGCAGCGTGCCGGTGCCGCCCTCCGGGTCGGTGTAGTCGACCCGCCGCGCGTCCAGGTCGACGCCGGTGGCGCGGCCGAGCACCAGCCGCACGCCTTCGCCGATCGTGTCCGGGATCGACACCGCGATCCGCCGCGGTTCGAGGCCAGCGGTGGCCACCTCGGGCAGCAGCGGGAGGTACAGGAAGTAGTCGGTCGGGTTGAGGAGCATGATGTCCGCCCGCCCCCGCGCCAGCCGGCCGAGCTTGCGGGCGCACTGGTAGCCGGCGAACCCGGCCCCGACGATGACGATCCGTGGACGAGCCATTGATCAACCTCTCCTGCTCGGTTTGGGCAGGGCTCCTTCGGGTTACCACAAGTGTGGCGCCGAACGGCCGGCGCGGCGGGCGTTTCGCACCGCCGGTCCGGCTTCCTCCCCGGGGGCGCCACGGCGGGGCCCGGCAGGCAGGGGACGCGTGACCGCGAGCCCGGGCTCCGCTCTCTAACCTTCCCCCCGCAGCTACCCGAGCGCGTGGAGCGCAAACCTCGCTACGCCCACGCCCTGCCCGGCCGGCGGGACGCTCACGCCCGGCCGCTGGCGTGCGCGAGGGCCGACGGGGTCAGCCGGCCGACGATGGCCGGCGCCTCGTGCACGAGGGCGTCGTCCTCGATCGCCTCGATCATGAAGAGGGCGTAGTCGACGCGGCGCGTGCGGTTGCTCGCCAGGATCGGGTCGCCGACGTGCCGGCTCCACACCGGCAGGCCCTGGCTCGGACCCTCCTCCAGGTCGCTGCCGCGCACGACGGTCCAGCGCGTGTCGCTGGCGAAGATCCGCCGGCACGCCTCCACCTGGTCACCCACGTCGATGACCCGGGCGAGCTTCGCCAGCCGCCCCACCACGGCCTCGGCGAGCTTGAACCTCCAGCTGTACACGTCCTTCCCGTCCCGGCTGATGTGCCAGCCGCAGGAGAAGATCAGCCGGGCGTCCGGAGGCGCGTGGTCGAGCACGGCCTGTGCCGTGCCCGACGCGTAGTGGTCGGTCCCCCACGGCACCAGCACCGTGAGCACGGCGTCGCATCCGCGCACCGCCCGCTCGATGACCGCGCGGTCGTTGGTCGCCCCGCCGATCACCGTCATCCGCCCCTCGAAGTCGGCGAGCTTGTGCACGCTCCGCTCCCGGCAGACGCCGACGACCTCGTAGCCCTGGTCCAGCAAGTGCCGCACCAGGTGGCGCCCGAGCTTTCCGGACGCGCCGACGACGCACACCCGCTCCCGCCCGCCCGGCCGCTCGACTCCGCCTTCCATGACACCCTCCTCAATCCGCCGCCCATGTGCGCCTTTACACTGTACGGTACGGCCGTACAGTGTACGGTCGTCAAGCCCGGACAATCGAACAGGAGGCAAAAAAGTGGTTCAGGAGCGTCCACCTCGCCGCGAACCGCTCACCAGGACGACGGTGCTGCACGCGGCGGTCGCGATGGCGGACGAGGCGGGCACCGGCGTGCCGAGCATGCGCAATCTCGCCGACCGGCTCGGCGTCAAGGCGATGGCGCTCTACCACCACTTCCGCAACAAGGACGTGCTCCTCGACCACATGATCGATCTCGTCTTCAGCGAGGTCGAGCTGCCGCCGGAAGGCGTCGACTGGCAGGTGGCCATGCGGCGGCGGGCGGTCTCGATGCGCGGCGCGCTGATCCGGCATCCGTGGGCGATCGGCCTGATGGACTCGCGGACCAACCCCGGCCACGCGACCCTGCGCCACCACGACGCGGTGATCGGCCGCCTGCGGTCGGAGGGCTTCTCGATCGCCGGCGCGGCGCACGCGTTCTCGGTGCTGGACAGCTACATCTACGGCTTCACGCTCCAGGAGCTCAGCCTGCCCTTCGAGTCGCCGGCCGGGCTCGAAGGCGTGGCCGGCTCGATCCTGGAGGAACTGCCCGGCGACGAGTTTCCGCACCTGGCCGAGATGATCGTCGAGCGCGGCGGGCGGCCCGGCTACGCGTACACCGAGGAGTTCGACGTCGGACTCGACCTGATCCTGGACGGGCTGCGGCGACAGCGCGAGAGCTGGCCCTGACCCTCGCCAAGGGCTCCACGACCGGTCAAACCGTGGGTTGGATGTCACACGGGCGGGGTATGGTCGCGACCGTGCCACATCTCGAATCGGTAACACATCCCGAATCGGTAACGACGCGCTCCCCGGGGAGTGTGGTCACGGATCGGGCCAGTGCCGAGGGCTACGTGGGGCGGGTCTGTTTCAAGACCGGGCCGCCCCGACACGTGGGCATCGAGCTCGAATGGACCGTTCACCACGCCGACGACCCCTCCCGACCCCTCGACCCCGCCGCGCTCGCCGCGGCACTCGGTGACCACGCGCCGCCAAGCCTGCGGCCCGACAGCCCGCACGCGGCCCTGCCGCACGGCGGCACCGTCACCCTCGAGCCGGGCGGCCAGGTGGAGATCTCCACCCCGCCCGAGTCCTCCCTCTCCCGACTGCACACCGGCACGGCGGCCGACATCGACTACCTCACGGCCCGCCTGGCCGGCGCCGGCCTGCGCCTCGGCGACCAGGGGTGCGATCCACACCGGCCGGCGCGGCGGATCCTGCGCACCTCCCGCTACGCCGCGATGGAGCGGGCGTTCGACCGGATCGGCCCGCACGGCCGCGCCTGGATGTGCGGGTCCGCCGGGCTCCAGGTCTGTCTCGACGCGGGTACGCCGGAGCGGGTCGCCGCCCGCTGGACCGCGCTCCACCGGCTCGGCCCGGTGCTGCTCGCCCTCTTCGCCAACTCGCCCCACCAGGCGGGCGCGGCGACCGGATGGGCGTCCAGCCGGGTCCTCGCCTGGCGCGAGACCGACCCGAGCCGCACCCATCCCCCGGCCCCCGGTGACGGCGACGCGGACGCCTGGGCCCGCCGCATCGTCGACACGCCGGTGCTCCTCGTCCGCGAGGGCGCCGAGGTGCGCGACCTGCCGGGGCCGCTCACGTTCGCCGACTGGATCGCCGGGGTGGCGGGCGCGCCGCGGCGGCCGCCCACCTACGACGATCTCGACTACCACCTCTCCACGCTCTTCACGCCGGTGCGGGCCCGGGGCTACCTCGAGGTCCGCTACCTGGACGCCCAGCCCTGCGGCGACTGGCTCGCCCCCGTGGCCGTACTCACCGCGCTCTTCGCTCGTGAGGAGACGGTCGACGAGGCGTCCGCGCGGGCGCTGCCCGCCGCGGACCGGTGGGTGGCGGCGGCGCGCGACGGCCTCGGCGACCCGGTGGTCGGCGCGGTCGTGCCGGAGGTGCTGGAGCTGGCCCGCGACGCGCTCGCCGACACCGACCTCACCGCCGCGCAGGCCGGCGCGGTGACCGAACGGCTCCACCAGCTGAGCAGAGGAGGCCTCTCATGACCACCGACACCGACGTCCGCGCACTGGTCGCCGCCGAGCTCCAGCGGACCCGGCGGCGCAGCGCCGTCCTGACCGACGCCGTGGACGACGACGATCTGGTGCGCCAGCACTCCCCGCTCATGTCGCCGCTGGTGTGGGATCTCGCCCACGTCGGCAACCAGGAGGAGCTGTGGCTCGTCCGCGACGTCGGCGGGCGCGAGCCGGTACGGGCCGACATCGACCAGCTCTACGACGCCTTCAAGCACGCCCGCTCCGACCGCCCCCAGCTCCCGCTGCTCGGGCCGGCCGAGGCGCGCGCCTACACGCGCACGGTCCGCGACAAGGTGCTCGACCTGCTCGAACGCGTGCCGCTGGAGGGGCGGCCGCTGGTCGACCAGGGGTTCGCGTTCGGCATGATCGTGCAGCACGAGCAGCAGCACGACGAGACCATGCTCGCCACCCACCAGCTCCGGGTCGGGCCGCCGGTGCTCTCGGCCGCGCCGCCGCCACGTCCCTCGGCCGCCGCCGGCGGGGAGGCGCTGATCCCGGCCGGGGCGTTCACCATGGGCACCTCCACCGAGCCCTGGGCACTCGACAACGAGCGACCCGCGCACACGCTCGACCTGCCGGCGTACCTGATCGACCGCGCGCCGGTCACCAACCGGCAGTACCAGGAGTTCGTCGACGCGGGCGGCTACGACGACGCGCGGTGGTGGAGCGCCGAGGGGTGGGCGCACCGGCGGCGGGCGGGGCTCACCGGCCCGATGCACTGGCACGGCGACGGCACGTACACGCGCTTCGGGCGGCGCGAGCCGCTCGTGCCGGACGAGCCGGTGGTGCACGTCTGCTGGTACGAGGCGGCGGCCTACGCGGCGTGGGCCGGCAAGCGCCTGCCGACCGAGGCGGAGTGGGAGAAGGCGGCCCGCTTCGACCCGGCGACCGGGCGCTCCCGCCGGTACCCGTGGGGCGACGAGGACCCCGACGAGCGCCACGCCAACCTGGGGCAGCGGCACCTCTCGCCCGCGCCGGTGGGCGCATACCCGGCGGGCGCCTCGCCGTCCGGCGTACACCAACTGATCGGCGACGTGTGGGAGTGGACCTCGTCCGACTTCGCCGGCTACCCCGGGTTCGCCCCGTTCCCCTACCGGGAGTACTCGGAGGTCTTCTTCGGCCCGGAGTACAAGGTGCTGCGCGGCGGGTCGTTCGGCACCGACCGCGCGGCGTGCCGGGGCACGTTCCGCAACTGGGACTACCCGATCCGGCGACAGATCTTCAGCGGCTTCCGGTGCGCCCGGTCCGCGCCGGTCTCGCTCGGCGGGCTCGCCCCCGACGAGGAGTTCGCCTAGTGTGCCGGCACCTGGCGTACGTGGGGCCGCCCGTCGCACTCGCGGCGCTGCTCCTCGACCCGCCACACTCGCTGCTGCGCCAGTCCTGGGCGCCCCGCGACATGCGCGGCGGCGGCACGATCAACGCGGACGGCTTCGGGGTCGGTTGGTATCCACCTGCCCCCGAGGCCACCGGCGGGACCGGACCCGCGGCGGCCAGTGGTGTGGACGGGCCGGTACGGCTGCGCCGGGCGAGTCCGATGTGGAGTGACACCGGGCTGGCCGAGCTGGCCCGGGTCACCGTGTCGACCGCGGTACTGGCGGCGGTGCGGTCCGCGACGGTCGGGATGCCGGTGGTCGAGACCGCCAACGCCCCGTTCGCCGGCGACGGCCTGCTCCTCAGCCACAACGGGCGGATCATGGGCTGGCCGGGGAGCGTCGCCGACCTCGCCCGGCGGCTCCCCGTCACCGACCTGCTCACGCTCGACGCGCCGACCGACGCCGCGTTCCTCTGGGCGTTCGTGCGGCACCGGCTGCGCGGTGGCGAAGACCCGGCCACCGCGCTCGCCGCGACCGTCGCCGAGGTCACCGCCGCCGCGCCCGACTCGCGGCTCAACCTGCTGCTCACCGACGGCCACCGGATCTACGCCACCACGGCCGGCCACTCGCTCTGGATCCGCCCGGCCGAGACCGTCCCGACCCGCCACACCGCCGAGGCCCAGCCCGGCGCGGGCTTCGCACGCACCGCTGTGGGCGAGGCCCAGCCCGGCGCGGGCTCCGCCCGCGCCGCCTCGGGCGGCGCCCGCGAGGCCCAGCCCGCCTCGGGCGGAGGCCGGCACGGCGCGGCCGGGTTCGTGGTGGTCGCGTCGGAGCCGTTCGACGACGACCCCACCTGGCAGCCCGTCCCCGACCGCCGGCTCGTCGTGGCCGACCCGACGACGCACACCGTGGAGGACCTGTGAGGCTCGAGACCCACCTGACCGAAGACGACCTGGCCCGCGCGCTGCGTGACGACGCCCGCGCCGGGCTCACCGCCACGCCCAAGACCCTCCCGCCGAAGTGGTTCTACGACGGCCGGGGCAGCGAGCTCTTCGAGCGGATCACCGAGCTGCCGGAGTACTACCCGACCCGGGCCGAGCGGGCCGCGCTCACCGCGCACGCCACCGAGATCGCCGAGGTGACCGGCGCGAAGACGCTCGTCGAGCTGGGCTCCGGCTCCTCCGGCAAGACCCGGCTGCTGCTCGACGCGCTGCACCGCCACGGCACGCTCGGCCGGTTCGTACCGCTGGACGTCTCCGAGCCGGCCCTCCGCGCGGCCGCCACCGCGATCGACGCCGACTACCCCGACCTCGACGTACACGCCATCGCCGGCGACTTCACCCGCCACCTCGAGGAGATACCGGCCGGCGACGGGCGGCTGGTGGCGTTCCTGGGCGGCACGATCGGCAACTTCGAGCCGGCCGAGCGGGCCCGATTCCTGGCCGGCCTGCGCGCCGTGCTGCACCCCGGCGAGTGGTTCCTGATCGGCACCGACCTGGTCAAGGACGAGGCGACGCTCGTCGCGGCGTACGACGACAGCGCCGGTGTCACCGCCGACTTCAACCGCAACGTGCTGCGCGTGCTCAACCGCCAGCTCGGCGCCGACTTCGACCCGGAAGCGTTCGCCCATGTGGCCCACTGGGACGCGGACGAGGAGTGGATCGAGATGCGGCTGCGCGCCGAGCGCCCGATGCGGGTACGCGTCGCCGGCCTCGGCCTCGACGTGGCGTTCGCGGAAGGCGAGGAGCTGCGCACGGAGGTCTCCGCGAAGTTCCGCCGGGAGGGGATCGCGGCCGAGCTGGCGGCGGCCGGCTTCGAGCCGGTGCGGTGGTGGACCGACCCGGCGGGGCGTTTCGGCGTGACGCTGGCCCGGGCCGCCAGCCGGTGATCGACGTCGAGCGGGCGCGGCGGGAGACGCCCGGCTGCGCTCACGTCGCCCACCTCAACAACGCCGGCTCCGCCCTCCCGCCCGCCGCCGTGACCGACGCCGTCGTCGGCCACCTCCGCCTGGAGGAGCGGATCGGCGGGTACGAGGCGGCCGACGTCGCCGCCCCGGAGGTGGAGCGCGCGTACACGGCGATCGCCCGCCTGATCGGCTGCGCGCCGGGCGAGGTCGCGGTGGTGGAGAACGCCACGCGCGCCTGGGACATGGCCTTCTACGCGTTCCGCTTCCGGCCGGGCGACCGCATCCTGACGGTGCGCACCGAGTACGCGAGCAACGTCATCGCGCTGCTCCAGGTGGCGTCCCGCACCGGCTCGGTGGTCGAGGTGGTGGAGACCGACGAGCACGGGCTCCCCTCGCTCGACCACCTCGCCCGCGAGCTGGAGCGGGGCGCGGCGCTGGTAGCGGTCACCCACGTGCCCACGCACAGCGGGCTGGTCAACCCGGCGGCGGAGATCGGCGCGCTGGCCCGGGCGGCCGGCGTGCCGTACCTGCTGGACGCCTGCCAGTCGGTCGGGCAGCTCCCGGTCGACGTGGCCGGGATCGGCTGCGACATGCTCGCCGCCACCGGCCGCAAGTTCCTGCGCGGGCCGCGCGGCACCGGCTTCCTGTACGTCTCGGAGCGGCTGGTCGAGCGCCTCGAACCGCCCTTCCTCGACCTGCACGCGGCGACGTGGACCGCGCCGGGGGCGTACGAGATCCGCCCCGACGCGCGCCGCTTCGAGACCTGGGAGACCAACTACGCCGGCAAGATCGGGCTGGGCGTGGCGGTCGACTACGCGCTGGGCTGGGGGCTGGCCGCGATCGAGGAACGGGTCACCGCCCTCGCCGAGCGGCTGCGCGCCCAGCTCCACGAGGTGCCCGGCGTGACCGTACGCGACGCGGGCACACGCCGGTGCGGCATCGTCACGTTCACAGTGGACGGTGTGCCGGCGACCGAGGTCAGCCGGCGGCTGCGGGCGGCGGGGATCAACACGAGCGTCTCGCCGATGGAGTACGCCCGCCTCGACCTCGCCGCCCGCGGCCTGCCCGACCTGGTCCGCGCCTCGGTGCACTACTACAACACGGAGGAGGAGCTGGACCGCCTGTGCGCGGCGCTAGGGCGTGTTTCATGAGGGCCGGGCATGCTCTTATGAAACACGCCCTGGGCCCCGCCTCATAAGCGTCGCGGCCCGGCGATGCCCCTTTCGTGGGACAGGCCCTACGGGAGGAGGACCGCGCCGACGCCGGGCACCGCATGGGCGCGGGCCTCGGCGAGCAGGCCCGCCGCCGCGGCGCACCCGTTCTCGCCGGTGCGGGACATGCGGGCGGCGATCAGTCCGGCCACGATCGGCGTGGCGAACGACGTGCCGCTCCACATCGCCATCCCGTGAAACTCCTCGACCCTCGGCTGCGGCAGCGTCGGCGGGATGTTGGGCGGCTCCTGGTAGGTGAACGTGCCGTCCGGGAACGCGTTGACCAGCTCGGTGCCGGGCGCGTACACGTCGACCCAGCCGCCGAAGTTGCTGTAGTCGGCCCGGCCGCGCCAGTCGGCGTCGAGCGCGCCGACCGAGACGGTGAACGGCGCCGCCGCCGGCCAGAAGAACTGCCGTTCCCCGTCGTTGCCGGCCGCCACCACCAGCGCGACCCCCTTGTGGTGGCGCAGCCGCCGCTCGCCCCAGACCTGGAAGGCGAGGAGCCCGCCAGCGTACGCGCGCGTGCCGGCGGACATGCTGATCACGTCGGGAAACTCGGTGGCGAGCGCGTGGTCGAGGTTTCGCACCAGCGTCGACTCCCACGTGCCGCCGCCCTGGCCGAAGAAGCTCAGCACGCGCACGTCGGCCCGGGGCGCCACCGACCGCACCAGCCCGGCGATGAAGGTGCCGTGCCCCGCGTACGGATCGAGGACGCGGTCCGGGCTCACCAGCGGATCGGGCTCGCCGGTGACGCCGTGCAGCCAGAACGGCGTGGCGCTCATCCCGGCGTCGAAGCCGGTGTCGACGACCACCACCTTGACGCCCGCCCCGGCCGAGGGGTCGGCGGCCACCGGCGGGTACGGCGCGCCGCCCGGCGCCACCGGCTCCGGCTCGGTCGCCGGGCAGGTGGCCGCGTCACCGGAGATGTGTACGGCATGGTCGGGGGCGGCCAGGCCGGCGCCGAGCCCGGCGATGTCGAACTCCTCGTGCCCGTCCCGGATCAGGTCGAGCGCGTCACGCGTCTCCAGGCCACGCAGCCGCACGAGGCGGACTCCGTCGACCACGTGCTCGACCGAGTCCCGCTCGCGCGGCGGGGAGCCGGTGCGTCCGCCCCGCCGGGCACCGACCCGCTCCTGGTAGCGGTCCAAAATGGACCGTACCGGGCCCAGTGCCTCCTCGCGGACGAGGATGCAGCCCTTGCGGTACAGGTACTGGATCTCCTCGGCCGGTCCACTCCGGACGATCCCCACCACGTCCGGGCCGCCCAACGCGCGTACCGCGTGGTCGGCCTGGATCTGTTCGGTCGATCTCAGCTCGCTTTCGGGCTTGTCAGCCACGGAATCCTCCCCGGTGTCCCCATCGCTTCCATGGAATTCCTACGATGTCCTGGTGGACGAGGCACTGCTCGCGCTAGCCGTGTCGCGGCCGGCCGACGCGATCGTCCGGGCCGGGCAGGTGCTCGCCACGCACCCCGACCCGACCACCGCCTCCATCGCGCATCAGGCGCGGGCGATCGTACTGCGCGACGCCGGCCGGGTCGATGAGGCCATCGCCGAACTGCGCGCGGCGCTCCGGGCCGCCCAGCGCTCCCCCTCGGCCGACCGGGCCGTCGACGTGCGGGCCACGCTCGGGGCGACGCTCGGGTTCGCCGGGCGTACGGCGCGAGGACTGGCCATGTTGGACACCGCCGTCGCGGGCTGCGCGGGCGGTGTCCTCGCCGGCCGCGTGCTGATGCGCCGGGCCAGCCTGTTGCGCGTGCTCGGGCGGTACGAGGAGGCACTCGCCGACCTGCGCCGCGCGATCGACCTGCTGCGCCGCGGCGGCGACCCGGTGTGGGAGGCCCGCTCGCGCACGCACCGCTTCCTGGTGTACGCCGCGCTGGGGCAGGCCGCCCGCGCCGACCGCGACCTCGCCACCGCCGAGCGCCTCCTGGCCGGCGCCGGGCAGGAGCTGGAGTCGGCGATGGCGGTGCACAACCGCGCCGACCTCGCCCTCCAGGGCGGCGACATCCCGCGGGCGCTGGGCTTCCTCGACGCGGCGGGCGAGCGCTACGCGGCGCTCGGCGTCACCCGCCCCAACCTCGCCATCGACCGGTGCGCGGTGCTGCTCGCGGCCGGCCTCGCGGGCGAGGCGTTCACCGTCGCCGACGAGGCGGTGCGGCGGGCCGGCACCGGCGGCGACCGCACCAAGGTCGCCGAGCTGCTCCTCACGGCCGCGCGGGCGGCACTCGCCGCGGGGCGCTTCCCGGAGGCGTCGAAACGGGCGGCGGCCGCCCGCGACCTCTTCCGCCGCCAGGGCCGGCGGTGGTGGCACGCCCGCGCGTCGTTCGTGGTGGCGCAGTCCCGGTACGCGGCCGGCGAGCGCGGCGCCCGCCTCCTGCGGCAGGCGGTCGAGCTGGCGCACCGGCTGGACGCGCTGCGGGCCGAGGAGGCGCCCGCCGCCCACCTGCTCGCCGGCCGGCTCGCCGCCGGGCTGGGCCGGGCGGCCGACGCCGAGCGGCACCTGGCACGCGCGGCCCGCTTCCGCCACATCGGCCCCACGTTCGGCCACGCGGCCGGCTGGCTCGCCCAGGCGCTGCGGGCACGGGGGCGGGGCGACACCGCCGCCGCGCTGGTCGCCTGCCGCCGAGGGCTGGTCGCCGCCGGCGAGCACCAGCGCACGCTCGGGGCGCCGGAGCTGCGCGCGCACGCCGCCGCGTACGGCACCGAGCTGGTCGCGATCGCGCTGCGGCACGCCGTCGAGCGAGGCGACGCTCGGATGCTGCTGCGGTGGACCGAGCGGTGGCGGGCCAGCGCGCTCGCCGTACCGCCGGCGCTCCCCCCGGACGACCCGGAGCTGGTCGCCGAGCTGGGGGCGCTGCGCGCGGTCGTACGCCGGCTGGAGGCGGCCCGCGCGGAGGGTGCGCCGACCGCGCGCCTCGACCACGAGCGGGGCGCGCTGGAGGCGTCGATCCGGGCGCGCACGCGGCGCGCGGCGGGCGACCCGGCCGGCGGTGGCTTCGCCGGCACCGACCTCGCGGCGCTCCTCGGCGGGCTGGGCGACCACCGGCTGGCCGAGCTGACCGCGGTCGACGGCGTCCTGTACGCCACCACGGTCGTCGGCCGGCGGGTCCGCACGCACCCCGTCGGGTCCCTCGCGGAGGCCGAGCGGGAGGTCGAGCTGGCCCGGTTCATGCTGCGGCGGCTGGCCCACGGGCGGGCGCCGCGCGGCGCGCTCGACCGCCTCGGCCTGGCCGGCGCGGCACTCCAGCGCGCGCTGCTCGGCCCCGCCGCGGCCGACCTGGCCGGCGCCGCGCCGGTGGTCGTCGTGCCGCCCGCGCAACTGCACGCGGTGCCGTGGGCGCTGCTCCCGGCGCTGCGCGGGACGCCGCTGGCGGTCGCCCCCTCCGCCGCCACCTGGCTGCGCGCCGGTGCCGTGCACGCGCCGCGCCGGCGCCGAGTGGCGCTGGTGGGCGGCCCGGGGCTGGACGCCAGCGCGGTCGAGCTGAAGCAGCTCGCCGCCGTCTACCCGGACGCGGTGGTGCTCGGCGAGGGCACCGCCACCGCCGCCGCGACCCTGGCCGCGCTGGACGGGGCGTGGACCGCGCACGTCGCCGCGCACGGCAGGTTTCACGGTGAGAACCCGCTCTTCTCCGCGCTGTCGCTGGACGACGGGCCACTGATGGTGCACGACCTGGGGCGGCTGCGCCGGGCGCCGCTGCGGCTGGTGCTCTCCGCCTGCGAGTCGGGCGTCGCCGGTGCGGTCAGCGCCGGCACGGTCGCCGCCGACGAGCTGCTCGGCATGGTCACCGCGCTGGTGCCGCTCGGCACGGCGAGCATCCTGGCCAGCGTGGTGCCGGTGCACGACGGTGCCACCGCCCCGCTGATGGTCGCCTTCCACGAGCGGCTGCACGCCGGCGCGTCGTTCGCCGAGGCGCTGCTCGCGGTGCGCGGGGCCGCCGGCGACGACCCGGTCACGGTCGCGACGGCCCTGTCCTTCCTCGCCCTGGGGCGCTGACCTCACACCCGCTCCCGCACCCCGCACGCGGCGCGGGCCGCGCGGGGGCACGGCTCATGGGACGAGCCACGCGGTGCGCACGAGGTGGCCGCCCTCCCCGCGGTAACGCAGCCGGATCGGGCCGGCGGGGACGAGGTCGACCACGAACCGGCCCAGCTCGTCGACGTCGACCTCGACACGGCCGCCGTCGCCGCCCTCCACGGCGCAGTCGGTGACCTCGTCGGTGAACTGGCCGATCACGCGCAGCCCGGAGCCGGACCTCCCGAGGTCGACGTCGACCTGCACGCCGCCGCCCTCGTAGGTGAGCAGCCGGCTCTCCGTCCCCGGGCCACGCACGGTCTCGAAGAGCAGGCCGGCGTCGACGTCGGCCGAGTCGGCGAGGAGCGTGGCCAGCTCGTGGTCGAGGTGGCGAGTGGCGATCGCCGCCCGGGCCGCCGCGATCACGCCCGGCGGCACCGGATCCACCTCGGCGGCGATCCGACGCAGGTCGGCCATGAGCGCGTCGTCGTCCCGCTCGGAGGCGCTGGGCTGTGTCGTCATGGCCATCCTCACGCGTTGCCGGGCGACGGGGCCTCGAAGGGATGCGCCCCGGTCAGCATGATCTTGCGAAGGTTGTCGAGGCAGCGGCGCCGCGTCGGGCCGATGCCGCCGACCGGCATGTCGAGCGCGGCGGAGACCTCCGCGTAGGACGGTGCCGGGTCGGCCATGAGCATCCGCAGCAGCGACTGGCAGCGCGGCCCGAGCCCGCGGAAGGCCCGCCACAGCGCGGCGTCGCGCTCCCGCCGCAGCAGCGCCTCGTCGAGCGCGGCCGTGTCGCCCTCGATCTGGTCCCAGTCCTCGGCGGCCACCACGCGCGAGCGGCGGCGCAGCACCGCGAGGCACTCCCGACGCATCGTGGTGGCGAGCCACGCGCCGACCCGCGCCGGGTCGCGCAGCTCGTCGAGCGCCTCGACCAGCCGCAGCCAGGTGGTCTGCACCGCGTCGGCCGCGTCCGCCTCGGAAAGCCGCATGCTCCGCGCCACCGCCCAGAGGAGGCTGACGTAGCGGTCGGTCAGCGCCGCCCACGCCTCGTTGTCGCCACCTCGCACCCGCTCGACGAGATCGCGCGCATCCGCCTCCGCCACTGGGTCCATCCCGTCCCCCCGGATCGCCGGACCCATTCTCGCGAACGGCCGACCGGCAAGTCCACGGCGCGCCCCGGGACGATGCTGATTGGACGGGATCGATTTTGGCATCACGCAGACATGAGCGTTTCGCACCTGCCGCTGATACGCCATGTCCGGTGTGCGATACCTCGCGGCAGTCGTTCTAGCACGCCAGATTTATCCCCCCAGGCCAGAAAGCCCGCGCCCCCGGAGCCCGCCGCCGGACCGCCCGCCCCGCGGCCGTCAGCGCTTGACCGCCTCGATCAGAAAACGGCGGCTCAGCGCCACGAACGACCCCTCCGCGCGGATCCGCTCGTGCAGGTCGCGGAGCTGGTCGCGGTACGCCTCGACGGTGAACCCGGGCACGGTCCAGATCACCTTCCGCAGGAAGTGCACGACCGCCCCGATGTCGAAGAACTCCGCCCGCAGCGCCACCTCGCGCAGGTCGACCACCGTCAGCCCGGCGGCCTCGGCGGCGGCCACCGCGCGTCCCGTGTCGCGGGCCGTACCGACCGGCACCGGGCCCATCATCGCCACGGTCAGCTCGCGCATCGTGCCGTTGCCGATCTGCTGGGACAGGTACGCCCCGCCGGGCCGCAGCACGCGGGCGATCTCGTCCCAGACCGTGAGGGTGGGGTGGCGGCTGACCGCCAGGTCGAACGTCCCGTCCGGAAACGGCAACGCCGCGTCGTCGGCCACCTCGTGCACGACGCCGCCCAGCGGGGCGAGGCGCTGCCGGGCCAGCGCCACGTTGGGCGGCCACGACTCGGTGGCGGCGAGCACCGGCGGCGGCGTGGGGATGGTGGCGAGCACCTCCCCGCCGCCGGTCTGCACGTCGAGCCCGGCGGCGGCCCCGGCCATCCGGCGACCGATCAGCCGGGCGTACCCCCAGGGCGGCCGCTCCTCGGTGGCCCGCCCCGCGAACCAGGCGAAGTCCCACCCCTCGACGGGCGCGCGGGCCCCCTCCTCGACCAACTCGTCGAACGTCGTCACCCGGACAGCCTGCCGGCCGGGCGCCCGCTCCGCCGCTCAATTACGCCCGGCCGCACCGGGCCGCACGAGCCTATGAGCGGACCAGCCGGGCGATGGCGTCGGACGCCTCGCGGATCTTCTCCTCGGCCTCGGGGCCACCGGACGCCGCCGCCTGCGCGACGCAGTGGCTCAGGTGCTCTTCGAGCAGCCCGAGCGCGACCGACTGGAGTGCCTTCGTCATCGCCGACACCTGGGTCAGGATGTCGATGCAGTACTTCTCCTCCTCGACCATCCGCTGCAGCCCGCGCGCCTGACCCTCGATGCGCCGCAGCCGCTTCAGGTAGTCGTCCTTCTGGTGGATGTAGCCGTGGTGTGCGTGAGTGTCGTCCATGTCATCCTCTCCCGGCCACCCATCGTACTCGCCCCAGATACCCTAGGGGGGTATAGTACAGGCATGGACCACGGCCACGGAGACCACAACCAGGAGCATCACGGCGGGCACGGTCACGACAAGCACGCGGGGCACGACCCGGAGATGTTCCGCCGCAAATTCTGGCTGAGCCTCGCGCTCACCGTGCCGGTCGTGCTGACCAGCGAGATGGTCATGGACTGGTTCGGCTACACGCTCGACTTCCCCGGCGTCGGCTGGGTCGGCCCCGTCCTCGGCTCGTTCGTCTTCTTCTACGGCGGCTGGCCGTTCCTGGTCGGCGGCGTGCGCGAGCTCCGCGACCGCGCGCCCGGCATGATGCTGCTGATCTCGATGGCGATCGCCGTGGCGTACGTGGCCTCGATCGCCACCGCGCTCGGCGCCTTCGACCTGGACTTCTGGTGGGAGCTGGCCGCGCTCGTCACGATCATGCTGCTCGGCCACTGGCAGGAGATGAAGGCGATCGGCCAGGCCCAGGGCGCGCTCTCGGCACTGGCCGCGCTGCTGCCCGACGAGGCGGAGCTGGCCAGCGGGGAGAAGGTGTCCACGTCCCGGCTCCAGCCCGGCGACGTCGTGCTGGTCCGCTCCGGCGGCCGGGTCCCCGCCGACGGCCGGATCGTCGACGGCGCCGCCGAGCTGGACGAGGCGATGATCACCGGCGAGTCCCGCCCGGTGCCCCGGCAGGTGGGCGACCGGGTCGTCGCCGGCACGGTCGCCACCGACTCGGCCATCCGCGTGCGGGTCGACGCCGTCGGCGAGGACACCGCGCTCGCCGGCATCCAGCGCCTGGTCGCCCAGGCGCAGTCGTCGGCCGGGCGGGCGCAGGTGCTGGCCGACCGGTTCGCGGCGATGCTCTTCTACGTCGCGACCGCCGCGGGCGTGCTCACGTTCGCGGCGTGGTGGGTCTCCGGCGACCTGGACGAGGCGGTCGTCCGCACGGTGACGGTCCTTGTCATCGCCTGCCCGCACGCCCTCGGCCTGGCCATCCCCCTGGTGATCGCCCTCTCCACGGCGGTCTCCGCCAAGGCCGGCATCCTGGTCAAGGACCGGCTCGCGCTGGAGCGGATGCGCACGGTCGACGCGGTGCTCTTCGACAAGACCGGCACGCTCACCCGGGGCGCGCACAAGGTCACCGGCGTCGCCGCCACCGCCGGCGCCGGCCGCGACGACGTGCTCCGGCTGGCCGCCGGGGTCGAGGCCGACAGCGAGCATCCACTCGCCCGCGCCATCGTCGCCGCCGCCGACCGTCCCGCGCCGGCCAGCGACTTCCGCTCCCTCACCGGGCGGGGCGTGCGGGCCACGATCGACGGCACCGGATACGCGGTGGGCGGCCCGGCCCTGCTCAGAGAGCTGGGCGCGGCGGTCCCCGACGACCTCACCGCAGAGGCCGAGAAGTGGGCCCGCCGGGGCGCGGCCGTGCTGCACCTCGTCCGCCTCGACGGCCCCGAGCCGCGCGTGGTCGGCGCGCTCGCGCTGGAGGACGAGGTACGCCCCGAGGCGCGGGAGGCCATCGCCCAGCTCCGCCGGGAGGGCGTCCGCAAGGTCGCGATGATCACCGGCGACGCCCGCGCGGTGGCCGAGTCGGTCGGCGATGCGCTGGGGCTGGACGAGGTCTTCGCCGAGGTGCTCCCGGCCGACAAGGACCGCGCGGTCGCCGAGCTCCAGGAGCGTGGCAACCGTGTGGCGATGGTCGGCGACGGGGTCAACGACGCGCCCGCCCTGGCCCGCGCCGACGTGGGCATCGCGATCGGCGCCGGCACCGACGTGGCCATCGAGTCGGCCGGTGTGGTGCTCGCCTCGTCCGACCCGCGCGGGGTCACCGGCGTGATCCGGCTCTCCCGGGCCTCGTACCGCAAGATGGTGCAGAACCTCGCCTGGGCCGCCGGCTACAACGTCGTGGCGATCCCGCTCGCGGCCGGCGTGCTGGGCTGGGCCGGGCTCACGCTCAGCCCGGCAGTTGGAGCGGTGCTGATGAGTGCCTCCACCATCGTGGTCGCGCTCAACGCCCAGCTCCTTCGCCGCGTGACGCTGACCCCCGAGTAGCGCGCGGCGCGAAAAACTCTGGGCTACCGCGATGCCCGTCGTGCTCCAGACCGCCGCTCCCGCGGCCTCACCCTCCGCGGCCCACGATCCGCCCGGGCGCGTAACAGCAAAATCACGGACTTTGCTGCCTCCTCGCGACGGGAGGCAGCAAAGTCAGGGAAATTGTCGAGATCTCAGCGGCTCAGCCGCTGGTAGCGCCGCACCGCCAGCGGGGCGAAGATCGCGATGAGCAGCACCGGCCACAGGATCGCCAGCAGCAGCGGGTTCTGCGCGACCCACGAGTCGCCGCCCGTGCCCGGGTTGCCGAAGAGCTCCCGGATGGCCGCGACGGTGGCGGAGAGCGGGTTCCACGACGAGATCGCGCCGAGCCAGTCCGGCATCAGCTCGGGCGACACGAACACGTTGGAGAGCGCCGTCAGCGGGAACGCGACCGGGAAGACGATCACCGCGACCGTGTCCGGGTTGGGCACGATCAGTCCAAAGTAGATGCCGACCCAGGTCAGCGCGAACCGGAGCAGCAGTACCAGCCCCACCGCGGCGAGCGCGTCGAGGACGCCGTTGCGCCACTGCCAGCCGACCAGCAGACCGCACACGATCAGCGTGGCCATCTCCAGTACCGCGCGGAGCAGGTCGGCCCCGCTGCGCCCGACCAGCAGCGCCGAGCGGGCCATGTCGATGGAGCGGAAGCGGTCCACCACGCCCCGGCTGACGTCAACGGCGATGCCGGTGGCGGTCGCGCCGAGGCCGTACAGCATGGTCATCACGAAGACGCCGGGCAGCAGGTACTCCCGGTAGTTGCCGCCGCCGGGGATGGCCATGCCGCTGCCGAAGACGTACCCGAAGACGAGCACGAACATGATCGGCAGGCTGAAGTAGATGACGATCTCCTCGGGGGCGCGCACCACGTGCGCCATGTTGCGGCGGGTCATCGTCCACCCGTCCGCCAGTCCCCAGCGCAGCGACGTCACTGTCCCGCCCCCTCACTCGCGCGATGTCCGGTGATCTGGAGGAACGCCTCGTCGAGCGTCGGCCGCCGTACCCCGATGTCCTCGACCGTGATGCGCTCGGCCTGGAGGGCCGCCATGACCTCGCCGAGGGCGGCGACCCGGTCCAGGACCGGCGCGCTCACCTTGCGCACGTCCTCGTCGATCTCCGGGCGGGCGGTGCTGGCGCGGCCGACGAGCCGGGCCGTGTCGCCCAGGTCCGCCGCGTCCCGCACGACCACCTCGATGCGGTCCGCGCCGATCTTGCTCTTCAGCTCGTCGGAGGTACCCTCGGCGACCACCTGCCCGTGGTCGACCACGGAGATGCGGTCGGCGAGATGGTCCGCCTCCTCCAGGTACTGCGTGGTCAGCAGCACCGTCGTCCCGCCCGCCACCAGCTCGCGCACCGCGTCCCAGAGCTGGTTGCGGCTGCGCGGGTCGAGCCCGGTGGTCGGCTCGTCCAGGAAGAGCACCTGCGGCGTACGGATGAGGCTGGCCGCCAGGTCGAGCCGGCGCCGCATGCCGCCGGAGTAGTCCTTGGCCGACTTGTCCGCCGCGTCCACCAGCCCGAACCGCTCCAGCAGCTCGTCCGCCCGCCGCTTCGCCGCGCTCGGCCGCAGGTGGTGGAGGCGGCCGAAGAGGATCAGGTTCTGGCGGCCGGAGAGGATGTCGTCGACCGCCGCGTACTGGCCGGTGAGCCCGATCGCGCCGCGTACCCGCTCGGGCTGGCGTGCCACGTCGTGGCCGGCGACCCACGCCCGCCCGCTGTCGAGGCGGACCAGCGTGGAGAGGACCCGTACGGCGGTGGTCTTGCCGGCGCCGTTCGGGCCGAGGATCCCGCACACCGTGCCGGCCGGCACGGTGAGGTGGAACCCGTCCAGGGCGTTGGTCGCGCCGTACCGCTTGCGCAGGTCCTCGGCGACCACCGCGGGGGGTTGTGTCGTCATGCCGCAACGGTGCCGGGCGGCGCTGACCGCCCACGCACCGTCCGCTGACGGGGCCGTCAGCGGGCGGACAGCGCCGCCATCGCCTCCGCCCGCGTCATCGCCGCGCCCTTCGCCACCGCCGCCGCGTGGTCGGCGCCGGCCCGGGCGCGGGCCTCCTCCACCGGCAGCAGATCCAGGGCCGCCGCCGCGCCGAGCAGCAGCGCCGCCCGCTCGCCGGTGGAGAGCCGGACCAGGCCGTCGACCGCGTCGGCGAGCGTGGGCAGCGCGCGGATGCCGGCGGTGCCGGCCACCGCCCGGCGGTACCAGTCGCCGGCGGCCGCCGCGTCGCCCTCCGCCTCGCTGATCCCGCCGAGCGCCAGCAGCACCCCGAACCGGGTCGCGTCGGCGCTGAACCAGCCGCTCGGGCACTCGGCGAGCGCCTGCTCGCACCACCGCCGGGCGGTCGCGAGGTCGCCCGCGTGGCGGGCCACCTCGGCCAGCCCCAGGTGCGCGGCGGCCACCGACTCGGTCGCGCCGGCCCGACGGGCGAGCGCGGCCGCACGCTCGAAGTCGGCCCGCGCGCCCTCGCGGTCGTCGGCGGCGAGCCGCCCGTCGCCACGGGTACGCAGCAGGTCGGCGATGTCGACGGCCGAGCCCAGCTCCTCGGCGAGGCGCAGCGCCTCGCTCATCGGCGCGGCGGCGGCCGCGTGGTCGCCGCGCATGTCGGCGAACTCGGCCGTGGCCGACAGCGCCAGCATCATGCCCCACCGCTCGCCCAGCGCCCGGAAGTGGGCGAGCGACGTGGCGACCTCCACCTCCGCCTCCGCCCTGCGCTGGTGGAACAGGAGCATCAGCCCCACGCCGAGCGCGCCGAGCGCGTGGATCCACGGGTCGCGGCCGAAGATGTCGCCCCACCGCTCGACCATCTCGGGGACGGAGAGCGGCCCGCCCTCGGGCGGACCGGTGGTCATGGCGGAGAGGTACAGCACGAACGGCTGCCGCGGCGGCCCGTGCAGCGCCGGCATGATCACCTCGGTGGCCCACAGGCCCAGCGGCGCGTCCGGCTCGGCCGTGCCGCCGAGGTGGGCGGTGATGCCGCAGATCGCGTACTCCTCCAGCAGCCCCTCCGGCGCCTCCGGCCCGACCGCCGCGAGCAGCCGCGCGGCGAGCACCGCCCCCTCGGTGCGCAGGCCGCGCAGCCACCAGTAGAAGGAGAGCGCGGAGAGCAGGCGCATGCCCGTGGACGGGTCGTCGTCGACCGCGCGGCGCAGCGCGGCGTGCAGGTTGTCCCGCTCGCCGTCGAGCCGGCGCAGCCACTCCAGCTGCTCCGCGCGGCGCAGGTGGGGGTCGGCGGTGCGGGCCAGGTCCAGGAAGTACGCGCCGTGCGCCCGCCGCAGCTCCGCCGCCTCCCCGGCCTCGGCCAGCCGCTCGGCGCAGAAGGCGCGCACGGTCTCCAGCATCCGGTACCGCCCGCCGGCCGCGACCACCAGAGACTTGTCGACGAGGCTCGCCAGCACGTCGATGTCGGCACCACAGACCCGCTCGACGGCGTCGAGCGTGGCCCCGCCGGCGAACACGGTCAGCCGCCGGGCGAGCCGCCGCTCCGCCTCGTCAAGCAGGTCCCAGCTCCACTCCACCACCGCGCGGAGGGTCTGGTGACGGGGCCGCGCGGCGCGGCTGCCCCGGGTGAGCAGCCGGAACCGGTCGTCGAGACGGGCCGCGACCTCCGCGAGCGGCAGCGCCCGCAGGCGCGCCGCGGCCAGCTCGATGGCGAGGGGCAGGCCGTCGAGGGTACGGCAGACGCGCAGCACATCGTCCACAGTGGAGTCATCGAGCGCGAAGCCGGGCACGGCGTCGGCGGCCCGGTCGGCGAAGAGGCGCACCGCGGCGTACGCCCCTCCCGCCATCGCCACGGCCGCGTCGTCTTCCGCCGGCGCGCCCGCCGGCGGGACCGGCAGCCCGAGCACCGGGCAGAGCGCCTCACCGGTCAGCCCCAGCGGCTCGCGGCTGGTGGCGAGCAGGCGTACGCCCGGCGCGGCGGCCAGCAGCCGGGCGGCGAGCCGGGCCGCCTCCTCCACGACGTGCTCGCAGTTGTCCAGCACGATCAGCAGCCGGCGGTCGGCGAGCGCGGCGACCAGCCGCTCGGTGACGTCGCGCGGATCGGCCGGCCCGCGCAGCCCCGCCTCCCGAAGCCCGAGCGCGCCGAGCACCGCCCGCGGCACGTCGCCGCCGCGCTCGTCGCCGCTCTCCGTAGAACGGCTCCTGACCCCGGCCGGGGCGAGCGCGGCCAGGTCGACGAAGACCACCTCGCCCTCCTGCCGCCCCGCCGCCTCCACGGCCAGCCGGGTCTTGCCCGCGCCGCCCGGACCGTGCAACGTCACCAGCCGCGCCTCGCCGAGCAGCTTGCCGACCCGGCGCAGCTCCTCGTCGCGCCCCACGAAGCTGGTGAACTGGCCGGGCAGCCCTGGCGGCCGGGCCACCTCGTCGCGCAGGATGGCGACGTGCAGCGCGGCCATCTCCGGCGAGGGGTCGGTGCCCAGCTCGTCGGCGAAGACCCGGCGCGCCTCCTCGTACGCCGCCAGCGCCTCCGCCGGCCGGCCCGCCGCGTACAGCGCGCGCATCAGCTGCGCCCTCGGCCGCTCCCGCAGCGGATGCGCGCCGACCAGGTCGCGCAGCTCGGCGACCTCCTGCCCCGAGCCGGCCCCGAGCCCCAGCTCGGCGTCGATCCGGTCTTCCACGGCGGTCAGCCGCAGCTCCTCGATGCGGGCCGCCCGCGCGGCGGCGTGCGGCGCGTCGACCAGCGCCGGGCCCCGCCACAGGTCGAGGGCCTCGCGCAGGGTCGCGGCCGCCCCGGCCAGGTCGCCCGCGCCGAGCGCCCGCTGCCCCTCGGCGGCCAACCGGACGAACCGGTGCGCGTCGACCTCGTCCGGCTCCACCGCGAGCCGGTAGCCGGCGGGGTGGAACTCGATCGGCGCGTACTCCCCCAGGGTCTGGCGCAGCCGGGAAATCTGGGACTGGAGGGCGTTGGCGGCGCCGGCGGGCGGGCTGTCCCCGTACAGGCCGTCGATCAGCCGCTCGGCCGGCACGATCCGCCCCGCGTCGAGCAGCAGGAGCACGAGCAGCGCCCGGGCGCGCGGACCGCCGACGGGGAGCGCCACCCCGCCCGCGCCGAGCACCTGCACCGCCCCGAGCACCCCGTACCGCACGGGTACATCCTCCCCCACGCCCGATCCGCCCAGGCGGTGGCGCGCGCCGGGCGGCGCTCAGACGAGGGCGGGCACGCGGGCGGCCGGGCGGGCGGTGTTGAGCGTACGCAGCACCCGCGTGCGCTGGTCGATGTCGGCGACCGTCACGAGCAGGCAGCCGGGGCGGCTCATCACGCCGGCGGTCACGCCGAGCAGGCGGGCCGCGCGCACCAGCACCGCGGCCATCTCCTGGTCGCCGAGGCGTACCCCCAGGGAGTCGGCGCGGAGACGGCGGCCGCCGGCGAGCAGCGCGGCCCGCCAGGCGGCCCGGGCCAGGGTCACGCGCTGGGCGTTCCGCGGCGACGAGGGGCCGATCGGGTCGGTGCCGAGCAGCGCGCGGCGGCCCTGGCGCCAGGCGGTGGCGAGCAGCCGGTGCGTGCCGTCCCGCTCGGCCGCCGGTACGACCACGCGCTGCACCTGGTAGCGACGCCGCCCGCCCCCCGTCGTAACCTCGTGCCCGGCGGCGAAGCCCAGGTCGCCCAGGAGCGTGGCGAGGCGCCTGGCCGCCTCCTCGTGGTCGAACTCGGCGACTGCGGGCGGCACCAGCGGCGCCATCGTCAGGCCGGTACGCCACTCGGGGCGCCGCCGGCCGGGCACGCGGCTGACGTCGGTGCACTGGATGAGGCTGGTGGCCTCGAAGGCGGCGGGCAGCACGTCCACGGGGACGACGGCATCGAGCGGTGTTTGTGCCGCGCGTACCCGATCGTCGATCATCAGCCCATCCCCTTCCCCGCCGTTACGCGACTACCGTCGCTGATCCGCCCGTTCGGCCGGTACACCGGCGAGGAACACTTGAGGGAAACTTGCGCGGACCGGACCGAAGTGCATACGGGCCACACCGTCGAGAGGGACGCGGGGTGACCTCCCAGACACAGCCTCTCCGGCGTCGCCGTGTGGCACGCCGCACTCTGTTGTCGGGGCTGTCCGCCTTCGCCGCCACGGCGCTCACGGGCTGTGTGGGCGGCAGTCCGGAAAAGCGACACATCCGCATCGCCACGGGCAGTCCCACCGCCGTCTACTACGCGGTCGGCACCGCCCTGGCCGGCATCATCGAGCAGGAGCTGCCGGGCGTCGAGGCGACCACGATGGTGACCGCCGCGTCCGCCGAAAACGTAGAGCTGATCAGCAACGACCAGGCGGAGATAGGTTTCACACAGGCCGACATCCTGGTGACCGGCACCACGCCCGACCCGCGGATCGCCGCGCTCGCCCGGGTCTACGACGACCTGCTCCACCTGGTCGTGCGCGACGACAGCCCGATCAAGTCCCTCGACCACCTGCGCGGCCGGCGCGTGTCGGTGGGCGCGTCCGGCTCCGGCACCGGCGTGACGGTCGGGCGGCTGCTCACGGTGGCGGGCATGGGCCAGCCCGGCGTCGTCACGCAGGAGAAGCTCAACCTCGACGACTCGCTCCGGGCCCTCTCGACCGGCGGCATCGACGCGTTCTTCTTCTCCGGCGGTCTGCCGGTGACCGGCATCAAGCAGCTCAGCGGCAATACCCGCACGCGGATCGTCGACCTCGCCAAGTGGGTCAGCGCGATGCGCAAGGAGTACAGCGACGTGTACGTGGTGCGCGACGTGCCGGCCTCCACCTACCAGCTGCCGCCGGTCTCCACGCTCGCGGTGCCCAACTTCCTCGTTGTGCCCCGCTCGATGGCCGACGACCTCGCCTTCGACCTGGCCCGCATGCTGCTGGAGCGGCGCGACGTGCTGGCCGTGGCGCACCCCGCGGCGGAGCGGCTCGACATCCGCTCGGCGGTCGCCACGCTGCCCGTGCCGCTGCATCCCGGCGCGGCCGACTACTTCAAGTCGGTCAAACCGTAGCCCGGTCCGCGGGAGCGCCGGGCGCGGGCTCCGGCCGCGGGGCGGGCGCCGGTGCCGCCGGAAACCACATCCGCGCCTCCAGCCCGTGCGGCCGCGCCGGGCCGAGCGTGAGGCGCCCGCCGGACGCCTCCACGAGCACGGTCACGATCGGCAGGCCGAGCCCGGCGCCCTCCACGTTCTGCGCGTCGGGCGCCCGCCAGAAGCGCTCGGTGGCGAGCTGGTACTGCTCCTCGGTCATGCCGCAGCCGTTGTCGCGTACGACCACCTCGACCCCGCCCTCGCGGGCGGCGACCTCGATCTCGACCCGCCCGCCGGTGGGCGTGAACTTCAGCGCGTTGTCGATGAGCGCGTCCAGCGACTGGTCGAGCGCGGTGGCGACGTGGCGGGTGTACAGCGGCCGGTCGGGCACGAGCGTGACCAGGTCGACGCCGCGCCGCTCGGTCATCGGCCGCCAGGCCAGCCACCGGTCGCGCGCGACCTCGACCGCGTCGACCACCTCGTCCCGCTTCTGCCCCCGCTCGGCGCGGGCCAGCGCGAGCAGGCCGTCGAGCACGTCGGCCAGCCGGTCGGTCTCGGCAAGCGCGATCTCGTGGTCGGCGCGGGCGGTCTCGTCGTCGACGAGGTTGGTGCCCAGGTCCTCCACGCGTAGCCGCAGCACGGTGAGCGGGTTACGGAGCTGGTGGCTGGCGTGCGCGACGAAGGAGCGCTGCCGTTCGAGCGACTCGGCGACCGCGTCCGCCATCTCGTTGAAGCTGGCGGACATCCGTCTCAGCTCGGGCGGGCCGTGCTCGGGCTGCACACGCGCGAGGCTGTCGCCGGCCGCGATCTCGTGCGCGACCGCGTCGAGCCGGATCACCGGTCTCAGTACCCAGCCGGCCATCCGCAGCGCGGTGACCACGCAGGCGACGACCGCGAGCAGGCCGAGCAGCCCCAGCTCCAGCCACGACGAGATCACCGCGTGCCGGTTGCGGCTGGTGGGCGAGATCGTGACGACCGTGCCGAGGACGGCGCTCCCGTCGTTGACCGGCACCGCGACGATCAGCGGCTCGGGCGACCAGGGCCAGAGCGTCGTCGGCGAGCCCACCTGGCGGCCGGCGAGCGCGCCGCGGATCGCCGGCTCCATCCGGTCGTCGGCCGGCAGCGGCCCGCCGAAGACGCTCTTGACCCCCTGGTCCTGGTCGAGCAGCACGGACGCGATGCCGTACAGCTCGTGGTAGCGGCGCAGCTCGGCCTTCACCTGGTCGAACTCGTCGTTGCGCAGGGCCGGAGCGGCCAGCGCGGCGAACCGGGTCGCGTCGGCGAGACGGTCGGCCATCACCCGCTGCGTCTCGCGGTTGGTCAGCGAGACGGCGAGCGGCACCTCGAGCGCGAGCAGCACCATGCAGAGGAGCAGCACGTACGTGCTCACGAGTCGCCGGCGCACAACCCCCCGCCCTGCCTACTCGGTGGTGCGCAGGCGGTAGCCGACGCCCCGCACGGTCTGCACCAGGTTTGGCTCGCCGAGCTTGGCCCGCAGGGATGCCACGTGCACCTCGAGCGTGTGCCGGCCGGACCAGGTGGTCTGCCAGACGTCGAGCAGGATGCGCTCGCGGGTGACGGCGACGCCGGGCTGGCGGGCGAGCGAGGCGAGGATGTCGAACTCCTTGCGGGTCAGGCTCACCGCCCGCTCGCGCAGGTGCACCGTGCGGGCGGAGTGGTCGATCCGCAGCGGCCCGACCTCGACCACCTCGCGCGGCGGCGTGTGGCGGGCGGCCCGGCGCAGCAGCGCCTCGATGCGGGCCTGGAGCTCGGCCATCGAGAACGGCTTGACCACGTAGTCGTCGGCGCCCACGCGCAGGCCGTTGACCCGGTCGCGCTCCTCGGCGCGGGCGGTGACCGCGATGATGCCGAGGTGCTCGCTGCGGGCGCGCAGCGCGCGGCACACGTCGACGCCGTCGCCGTCGGGCAGGTTGAGGTCGAGCAGGACGAGGTCGCACGGGGCGGCGGCCAACGCCGCGGTGGCGGTCGCGGCGTGCTCCACCTCGTAGCCGCGCCGTTGCAGCATCGACGTCATGACCGCCGTCACACGGCGGTCATCCTCCACGAGGAGAATCCGCATCGGCTTCCGCCCATCGCCCGTCACGTGCTCACGACTCTCGTTCGGCCTCCCCTTGCGGTGAGGGGTGGGCGCACACCGCGCGGTCCAGGCCGACGAGACTCGTCCCGACCGGCCGGAATCTAGCTCATGAGTGTTTCGGGGGGAGGTGTGCACCCGCCTGCATCCTGGGCGCCACGCTAGCCGACCGGCCCGGCCCGCTCCCGGCAAGGTAGGTCACGGGAAGATAACGGGGGCAGGGCTATCGCGGCGCGTCTCCGATCGGATAAAGTTCAGCCGACTAGCCGGGCGATCCACCATCCTGGATGGAATGTGATGTCGAGTGCCCCGCTTGCCTGTCATCTTCCTCGCGGTCCTGGTCGCCGGGATCGTCGTCCCCGCCGCCCCGGCGTCCGCCGAGGTCACCTTCACCAGCACGGTCGTCAACCACGCCGCCGGCACGTGCGCCGAGGTGCCCGGCGGCGCCTCGACCAGCGCGCTCCAGCTCGGCCAGGCCGCCTGCGGCGCCGGCGCGCGCCAGACGTTCACGTTCACACCCGTGGCCGGGGTCGCCGCCACGTACACGATCCGCACGCTCACGGCCGGCAGCTGCGTCGACGTGACCGGCGCGTCCAGCGCGGACAACGCCACCGTCATCCAGTACGCCTGCCACACCGGCACCAATCAGCGGTTCCGGCTCCAGCAGACGTCCGGCGCGTTCCAGATCGTCGCGACCCACTCCGGCAAGTGCGTCGCCCCGGCGACCGACAACCGCCTGGTGCAACTGCCGTGCGCCACGGCCGCCGCCCGCCTGTGGCGCCTGCCCGGCTACACCGACGGGGGTACGGGCACGCGTACCTTCACGAATCCGATCAAGTTGCGTGGTCCGGATCCGTGGTTGACGCATTACAACGGCTACTACTACCTGGCCACGACGACGTGGAACAACACGATCACGATGCGGCGTTCACGGACGTTGGGGGGTTTGGCGTCCGCGCCGGACACGTTGTTGTTCACGCTGACCCGG
>NZ_JBHLUH010000032.1:0-3598 GCF_042433955.1 Phytohabitans kaempferiae
TTCTGCCCGCAGATCTCACACGTGTCTTTGCGGAGCCGTCCGATGAGCTCCTTGCACGCACGAGTGACCCGGATCGGTGGTCGGTCGATAAGGTCCGCCACCTTCTGCCGTTTGAGTGGTATACCGCCGAACCGTGCGACCAGTGTTTTCCTGCCGGCGCGTTCGACGACGGCCTCGAAGCAGGTCCGTTTCCCGTGCGGTGTCTCGATTTTGGCTTTGTACCTGGCCGCCATTTTCGACACCGTGGAGCGGTGCTTCGCCGCCAGCGTTTTCAGCATCGAGGTTTCCATGACCCACTTCAAACGTGTGAGTCGGTGAACGTCCCCGGCCAGCAGGTAGTACTGGACGATGCCCCGATATTCCGCCCCGTAGGTCGCGACGATGGTGTAGTCGTCTTCCTGGACCAGCCGGTTACGGTGCGCGGGTTGGCCGCGCTTAAGGTATGGGACGCATTTTTCCTTGATCACCGATAGCGGCACACGCAGCCACACTGTGCCGTTGGCCCAGCGTCGACCACGGATAAGATGCCGGTTGTTGTGCTGAACGGTGACCTCGTAGCCGAGGAACCGCGCCGCCTGGGTGCGGGCGTGCGTGACCAGAGTTTTGTCCTGGGACAGTTCCAGAGCGAGATCGTCGCGTAGGAACTGGGCCAGGCGTTGCTTGATCTGTTCGGCTTCGGACTTGGGTCCGGCGAACCCGAGCAGGATGTCATCGGCGTAGCGGATGTACCGCAGCCGCCGATAGCCAGGATCGTTAGGATCCTTGCTGGGCAACGAGCGTTGCTGCTTACGCAGTATCCGCACCGCGGCACGCTCACCACGAGCGCGAGCCCGCCTGATATGCCCGGTCACGCTTTGGTGAGCCGGGTTCTCTGCCCGACGTTCTCCTCGGGTGTACTCCGGGATGAGCACCGTCTCGACGAACGTGTCCAACCGGTGCAGGTAGATGTTGGACAGGATCGGGGATGCCAGTCAGGTAGCCCCGGCGCATTGCTGCGCCGGGGCCCCTTCAGAACCGGACTTGATCGTTTCCGATCATCCGGCTCAAGCAGGTCACGCGGGCGTTGCGGTCAGAAGTGCTGGTGCCGTCGAGCTGCCGTTGCGGCCTCGGCAGGCGGTGTGGATGAGGCGTTGATCGTCCGCGCTTGCGCCGGTGATGTTGTCCTTGCGGACAAGCCATCGCACGGCCCGTAGCCACAGTTCCCATTCGTGTGGGGATTGCGGTTCGCGGTCGGCGTGCAGCAGCAGCGTGCCGCAGCGCGGGCATCGTCCCCGCTGCGCCTTGAGTTGGGCGAGCAGGAGCACGCTGAGCGGTCCGTTGTGCTGCCTGCCGCGACGGTCGGCCCAGTAGCGGGCGAGGGTGGGATCGTCTGGCGATGCCCACCCAGCGACCATCGGGTGTCGGACGATCTTCGTCCAGGCGAACTTGGGTAGGTAAGCGCCGCTGTCGTGGTCGCCGAAGATCCACCGGTCGTTGCGGGAGGGGTTGAACCGACCGAAGTAGCGGTCCATCCTCCACCACCTGGACTTGTTGGGATGTGTTCGCTTGACCCATTTGTAGAGCAGCTTCCACATGTAGTCGTCCAGCGCGGAGAACACCTCGCTGGAGACCTGGGTCCGGTAGTAGGCGGCCCACCCGCGGATGATCGGGGTGAGCTTGCGCATCACCGCCGCCGAGTTGCCGCCCAACAGAGCGCGCATCTCGGTGCGCAGCCTCAACCGGATGCGCCTCACGGCGTCCTTGCTGGGTTTGATCAGCGGTAGCTTGCCGTGGTAGCGGCGGATGTTGAACCCGAGGAAGTCGCACCCCTGGCTGACGTGCGCGATCCGGGTCTTTTCCTCGTTGAACACCAGTCCACGAGGTTGCAGCCACTCGGCCAGCTTCTGTTTGACCTTTTCCGCATGCTCTCGGCTGTGGCAGAAGGCCAGCAGATCGTCGGCATAGCGGACCAGCACCGGGGCGTCGGGCGCGGTTTCGATACCGCCTCGACTGCGTCTGAAGTAGCGGACCCCGGCCGCCGTTTCCATCCCGTGCAGCACGATGTTCAGCATCAACGGACTGATCACGCCCCCTTGCGGGGCACCCTGCTCCGTCGGCGCGTACCGACCGTGGGCGACCACGCCCGCCTTCAACCAGGCCCGGATCATCCCCCGGCCGGGGAACGACCCGATCAGGCCGAGGGCGTAGTCGTGATCGATGTTGTCGAACGCTCCTTGGAGGTCGGCGTCGAGAATCCACTGCCGTTTCGGGTTCTTGCCCTTCACGACCTGGTAGATCGCCTCGATCGCATCATGGCATCCCCGGCCCGGCCGAAACCCGTAGCTCTTGGGTTCGAACCGAGCCTCCCACTCTGGCTCCAGCGCGTTACGCACCCGAGCCTGCTGGGCACGATCGAAGATCACGGGTATGCCAAGTCCGCGCAGCTTTCCATTCGCCTTCGGGATAAACACCCGTCTCACCGGCCTGGCTCGTCGCGGTGACCGATGGATATCGGCCACCAGACGTTCCTTGTCCACCGACGTCAACGCGAGCTGACCGTCGACGCCAGCAGTGAGACGACCAGCGTTGCGCTCGGTCACCTGCCGCACGCTGATCAGCGTGTTGGACCGGGACCGGAGCATCAACTTCTGCAAGCTGCGTGCCTTCTTCAGGTCGCCGGCCCGCGTCGCCGCGAAGATCCGCTGCCGTAACCGCCGTACGTGGTCCTCAGCGGCACGCCAATCGACAGCGTCCCACTCCACACCAGCGTCCTTGGGTCCGTTCACCCCAACCCCGCCCACGGGCGGCGTTCCAGTGTCCAACTTGCCCCCAGGTTCCAACGGCTCGTCATGTTGTCTTCGCAGACCCACCCGGTCCACGTCAGCCCTCTTTCGAGGCGGGCCACCAGGGCCCGTATCCGGCCGGTTATATGACACGACCGCTGGAGCGGCGGTCGTGGTGTGCCGCTTTCCCGTCGCCTTTCGACGCACCGGCATTCGCTTCTTGGACCGTCCTGCGCCCGCCGAGGAGTTCCGCCTCCCTCACGGTCGGCCTACCAGCCACCACCGGCGGCTGGACCTCGACGGGGTTGCCACGTTGCGCACGCATGAGACCCGATCGGGGTGGGCGCCTTCTTGACCCCGGGGCGATGGTGTCCACCCGGCAGGAAAGGAATATCCCCACCAGCATCCGCCGCTTCCCAGCGGCCAGCCCTGAACCCCCACCACAACAGTCCATCCGCGGGGGATCCGCAGTCACGAGGCATCAACGAAGGTTCACCCTATTCGCCCGTCCGATCTTCCTCTCGCCCGTAACCCCCGAGATGGCGCGGAGGTCCTTCGGCTTTCCCTTGGGCTTCGCACCCCGCCGTTACCAGCGACGCACGCCAAGGCGAGGACAGGCCATCATGGACACTGACCCGAGATCACGTGCCCGGCATAAGCCGAACCTCCAACCGCCGCGATCCACTCACAACGTGCACCTTCCGTGTCGCACCGCCACCCTGCGGTGCCCCGCTGAGCGTGGCGTGGTAGACCCAGTCCTCCAAGTATCCGGCTTGCAACATGTGACACAGCAGCCGCAGGAACCGGTTGTCGTGGACCTTCTCCGCCAGCGTCGA
>NZ_JBHLUH010000033.1:0-1094 GCF_042433955.1 Phytohabitans kaempferiae
TTCTGCCCGCAGATCTCACACGTGTCTTTGCGGAGCCGTCCGATGAGCTCCTTGCACACATGAGTGACCCGGATCGGTGGTCGGTCGATAAGGTCCGCCACCTTCTGCCGTTTGAGTGGTATACCGCCGAACCGTGCGACCAGTGTTTTCCTGCCGGCGCGTTCGACGACGGCCTCGAAGCAGGTCCGTTTCCCGTGCGGTGTCTCGATTTTGGCTTTGTACTTGGCCGCCATTTTCGACACCGTGGAGCGGTGCTTCGCCGCCAGCGTTTTCAGCATCGAGGTTTCCATGGCCCACTTCAAACGTGTGAGTCGGTGGACGTCCCCGGCCAGCAGGTAGTACTGGACGATGCCCCGATATTCCGCCCCGTAGGTCGCGACGATGGTGTAGTCGTCTTCCTGGACCAGCCGGTTACGGTGCGCGGGTTGGCCGCGCTTAAGGTATGGGACGCATTTTTCCTTGATCACCGATAGCGGCACACGCAGCCACACTGTGCCGTTGGCCCAGCGTCGACCACGGATAAGATGTCGGTTGTTGTGCTGAACGGTGACCTCGTAGCCGAGGAACCGCGCCGCCTGGGTGCGGGCGTGCGTGATCAGAGTTTTGTCCTGGGACAGTTCCAGAGCGAGATCGTCGCGTAGGAACTGGGCCAGGCGTTGCTTGATCTGTTCGGCTTCGGACTTGGGTCCGGCGAACCCGAGCAGGATGTCATCGGCGTAGCGGATGTACCGCAGCCGCCGATAGCCAGGATCGTTAGGATCCTTGCTGGGCAACGAGCGTTGCTGCTTACGCAGTATCCGCACCGCGGCACGGTCACCACGAGCGCGAGCCCGCCTGATATGCCCGGTCACGCTTTGGTGAGCCGGGTTCTCTGCCCGACGTTCTCCTCGGGTGTACTCCGGGATGAGCACCGTCTCGATGAATGTGTCCAACCGGTGCAGGTAGATGTTGGACAGGATCGGGGATGCCACGCCACCCTGCGGTGCCCCGCTGAGCGTGGCGTGGTAGACCCAGTCCTCCAGGTATCCGGCTTGCAGCATGTGACACAGCAGCCGCAGGAACCGGTTGTCGTGGACCTTCTCCGCCAGCGTCGA
>NZ_JBHLUH010000034.1:0-4177 GCF_042433955.1 Phytohabitans kaempferiae
CAACAACCGCTGCTGCGGATCCATCGACAACGCCTCACGCGGACTGATCCGGAAGAACTCTGGATCAAACGCGCCGGCGTCGTCGAGGAAGCCCCCCTCACGTACGTAGCTTTTGCCATCCCGGTCGGGGTCGGGGTCGTACAACGCTTCGACGTCCCAGCCGCGATCGGTCGGAAACGTCCCGATCGCGTCGACACCGCCGTCGACCAGGTCCCACAACGATTCGGGCGAAGAGACGCCACCTGGGTAGCGGCAGGCCATACCGACGATCGCGATCGGGTCGCCGTTGTGCATGGGCTCGGCCGTGGCTGGGGGCATGCGGTCGGGGCGAGCCGGTTCGGTGCCGGCCAGTTCGGTGTCGAGGTGCCGGGCCACCGCGGTCGGCGTCGGATAGTCGAAGATCAGGGTGGCTGGCAGCCGGACTCCGGTGGCCGCGCTGAGCCTGTTGCGGAGTTCGAGCGCTGACAGCGAGTCGAATCCGAACTCGTCGAACGGCCGGTCGGGCGCGACTGACTCGCCGGTCGAATGGCCGAGCACCATCGCGACGTGCGCGCGCACCAGGTCCAGCAGGAGCCGGTCGCGGTCCGCCTTGGTCATGGCGGCGACCCGTTCGCCGAGCGACACGGAGCCGCCGCTGGCGATCGCGTTTCGCCGGGTCGACGGACGGACCAGCCCGCGCAGGATCGTGGGTACCTGGTCGGCCGGTGGCAGCTTCGCTAGCTCCAACCGGATCGGGGACAGCACCGCACGGTCGGTGCCGAGCGCGCTGTCGAGCAGCGCGAGGCCGTCCTCCGCCGCGAGTTCACCGATTCCGGCCTGGCTCAGTCGCCGGGCGTCGACATCGCCGAGCCGCGCCGTCATGCCGCCGGTGCGATCCCACGGCCCCCAGGCGAGCGACACCGCCGGCAGGCCGAGGCCGTGCCGGTGCTGGGCCAAGGCGTCCAGGAAGGTGTTGGCCGCCGCGTAGTTGCCCTGCCCCGCCGCACCGAACGTCCCCGCCGCCGAGGAGAACATTACGAACGCGGCAAGGTCGTGCCCCTGGGTCAGCTCGTGCAGGTGCCAGGCGGCGTCCACCTTCGGGCGCAGCACCGCGTCCAGCCGTTGCTGGGTCAGCCCGGTGACGACCGTGTCGTCAAGCACGCCGGCGGCGTGCACGACGATGGTGAGCGGGTGTTCGGGCGCAATCCGCCCGCACGCGTCCGCCAGTACGCTCCGGTCGGCGACGTCGCCGGGCACCACCGAAACGGTCGCGCCCAGCCCGACCAGCTCGTCGACCAGGTCGCCGGCGCCTGGAGCGGCGATGCCTCGGCGGCTGACCAGAACGAGGTGCCGTATGCCGTGCGCGGTCACAAGGTGGCGGGCGACGAGCGCGCCGAGGCCGCCGGTGCCCCCGGTGATCAGGGCGGTCCCCGCGCTCCCCGGTGCTGGCTTGTCCGTCGCCGGGTCGGCTGGCGTCCGGACGAGCTGAGGAACGAGCATGTGCCCGGCCCGCAGCGCGAACTCGGGTTCGCCCGACGTCAGCGCCGCCGGCAGCGCAGCGCGCGAACTCTCCGTGCCGTCGAGGTCGACGAGGACCAGCCGGCCGGGATGCTCGGCCTGCGCGGCGCGCACCAGGCCCAGGAGCGGTGCGTGGGCGAGGTTCACGTCGTCGTCGTTGGAGGTGACGGCGGCTCTGCTCGTCACGACGGCGAGGCGTGCTGCCCCGTCGCGCTCCGCTGCGAGCCATTCCTGCAGCCGGCCGAGCAGCCACGCCAACGCTTCCCGTGCCGCGGCCGGCGGCTCGGCATCCGCATCGGACGGTACGAGTAGGAGGTGCGGGTCGGTTTCTCCGGCGTCGTGCACAGTCGGCAGCGCTGCGGGTGACCACACCACGTGGTACATGGATTCGCGCGGGGCCTGGGCGGACGATGCCGCTCGGAGCAGGAGCGAGTCGACGGAGGCGACCGGTGCACCTGTGTCGTCGGCCAGCTCGATCGAGATCGCGTCGGTGCCAGTCCGCCGCATCCGCACCCGTAGCGCGGACAGTCCGCTCCCCCAGCGGCTGACCTCGGTCCACGCGAACGGGACGCGGAGCTCGTCGGTCCCGAAGCCGCCGGCGATGCCGGCCACGTGCAATGCGGAGTCGAGGAGCGCGGGGTGCAGCCCGTAGTTGGTGGCATCGGTGGTGGCGGTGTCGGGGAGAGCGATTTCGGCGTACAGGTCGCCGTCATGCTGCCAGGCGCGGCGCAGGTTCTGGAAGGTGGGGCCGTAGTGGTAGCCCTGGGCGGCCAGGTCCGGGTAGGTGGCGGCCACCTCGACGGGGGTCGCCTCGGGCGGCGGCCAATGACTCAACTCGAACGCCGGGGCGTGACCGGTACGGGCGAGAGTGCCGGTGGCATGGTGGATCCACCCGGCGTCAGGGTCGGCGTCGCCGTGCCGTGAGTGGATGGTGATGCCGCGCTGGCCGCTCTGGTCGGGCGTGGTGACGCTCACCTGGAGCTTGACAGTGGTCCGTTGCGGGAGGGCGAGCGGTGTGTGAAGGGTGAGTTCGGCGAGGTGTGGGCAGCCGGCCTGGGCGCCCGCGTACAGCGCCAGTTCGACGAACCCGGTGCCTGGGAAGAGCACCTGGTCACCGATCACGTGGTCGGCGAGCCACGGGTGGGTGCCCACCGACACCCGTCCGGTGAGCAGCATGCCGTCGTTTCCGGCGAGCTCGACCGCCGGGCCGACCAGCGGGTGCTCCTCCATGCCGGGTAGGGCCGAGCCGCTCGCTTCCAGCCAGTAGCGCTGGGTTTGGAAGGCGTACGTGGGCAGCGGGATGTGCCGGGCGGAATGACCGGCGTACACAGCCGTCCAGTCAACAGATGCGCCATGCACGTGCAGCCGGGCCAAAGCGGTCACAGCGGAATGCGGCTCGGGCCGGTCCTTGCGCAACACCGGCACCAGAACAGCGTCCTGGCCCAGACACTCCCCCGCCAAAGCAGTCAACGTGGCATCCGGACCAACCTCGACGAACCGGGTCACGCCCAGCCCAGCGAGAGTAGCCACCCCGTCGGCGAACCGGACCGGCTCACGCACCTGACGCACCCAATACCCCGGGTCACACAACACCTCAGGCGCGGCAACCCGACCAGTCAGATTCGACACCACCGAAATCGTCGGTGCGGCATAGGACAACGACTCGGCCACCCGGGCGAACTCGGCAAGCATCGGCTCCATCCGCACCGAATGAAACGCATGCGAGACTGGCAACCGCTTCACCCGCCGACCCAGACCGGCGAAATGGGCCTCGACCGCGGCGACCGGCCCCTCGTCACCAGAGACCACCACCGACCCAGGGCTGTTCACCGCCGCGACATCCACACCCGAACTCAGCAGCCCACGAACTTCCGCCTCGGACGCCTGGACCGCGGCCATCACACCACCGGACGGCAGAGCCTGCATCAACCTCGCCCGAGCCGCCACCAAACGACACGCATCCGGCAACGACCACACACCGGCCACATGAGCCGCCGCCAACTCACCAACCGAATGCCCCAACAAAAGATCAGGGACCACACCCCAGGACTCCAACAACCGGAACAACGCCACCTCAACCGCGAACAACGCCGGCTGCGCCCAACCAGTCAGATCCAACAGCCCGCCCGAACCGTCGGCGATCACCTCACGCAACGGGCGATCCAGATGCGGGTCAAGCTCGACACACACCGCGTCGAACGCCTCCGCGAAGACCGGGAACGCCTCCAGCAGCCCTGAGCCCATGCTCAGCCGCTGCGCGCCCTGACCGGCGAACAAGAACGCCGTCAAACCACCACCAGCGGTGCCCTGAACGGCACCAGGCTCCCCGTCGACAAGCGCGGCCAACCCACGCAACAACTCGTCACGGTCAGAGCCGACCACCACCGCGCGATGCCGGAACACCGACCGCGACCTGACCAAAGCTGAACCCACATCCACCGGATCCAGCTCGCCACGCCCAGCAACGAACTCCAACAACCGAGCGGCCTGCGCCCGCAACGCCGGCCCAGAAACACCAGACACCGGCCACGCCACCACACCAGGCAGCGACGACACCACCGGCTCCGCCGACGCCAAGGGCTCTACAGGCTCCGGCGCCTCCTCCACGATCACATGAGCGTTCGTCCCGCTCAAACCGAACGACGACACCCCCGCCCGCCGCACCCCACCAGCCGGCCGA
>NZ_JBHLUH010000035.1:0-85874 GCF_042433955.1 Phytohabitans kaempferiae
CGGGACGCTGCCCCGCGTCCGGTCACCGTCGATTTTCGAGTTAGACGACCTATGGCGTCATAGCAGCCATAACCCGTCTCGATCCAGAGACTGCCCAGCCCGGTGGGCGGTCCGGACGCCGCGCGATCCACTCAGACCTCGGCACCGAAACTCTCTACACGGTGGCGACGCGGTCGAGTAGGCGGTGGGCGGCCGGGACGTCCTGGGGGATCTCCGCGGTCAGTACGACGCTGGCGGACGCGTCGCCGTCGGGGAGCTGGGCGGTCAGCTCGGCGACCACGGCCGGCAGCTCGGGCGTGCGGCGGACGAGCGTGCCGACCCGGCCCGGTGAGAAGGTCACCAGCAGCGCGTGCGCCGGCAGCACCGGCAGCAGCGCGGGCCCCAGCTCCAGCAGCAGCGTGACCGGCTCCCAGCCGGTGCCGCCGATCGGGGCGGGCACGTCGACCACCAGCACGATGAACTCGTCGGAGAGCGGCGGGCCGTCCTCGCCGCCGAGCTGGTAGACGCCGCCGAGCAGCGAGGCGAGGTAGCCCGCGGTCACCGAGCCGCGGCGGGGGTCGCCGCAGAGGGTCACGTCGGTCGGCGCGAGCACCACCTCGGCCCACGCCTCGACCACCGCGCGGACCAGGCGGGACGGCGGACCGGCGAGGGGCATCTGCCGGTACAGCGCGAAGATGTCGTCGACCGTGCGCCGGATCCCCCAGCCGGAGCGGGCCCGGGCGTGGCCGAGGTGCGTGCCCGCGGGGCGCACGTCCTGGCGGCGCGCGACCGCCCGCGCGAGCGCCTCGACCGCCGGATGCCACCACTCGTCAGGGCTGGCCACGCCGCTCCGCTCGGCCGCCGCCCGCCAACCGTCCCGCACCGCGCCGGCCGGCGTGCGGTGCCGGCGCAGCGAGCAGGCCCGCTGGTCCTCGACCGAAGCCGGTGGTCGCCTCCCCGTACCGTCCATCAGCGTCCCCCTCCCCAACCCCTCCAACGCCCGAGACGCGAGAAGATGACGCGTCCGGGCGCCGGATCTCGCGCCCGCCCCACGGTACGGGCGCGAGACCAGGGCCGGGGTCAGGGCGTGGCGAGCGCCTCGGTCGGGGCGAGGCGGGCGGCCCGGATCGCCGGGTACAGTCCGGCGATCGCGCCGATCACCAGCGTCGCGCCGACCCCGCCGACCGCCGCCCAGGGCGGCACCACCGGGGGCCAGTCCCGCGTGGCGGCGTACCCCGTGGTCACCGCCATGCCGATCACCACGCCGCCCGCGCCGCCCAGCGCGGAGAGCAGCAGCGACTCGGCGAGGAACTGGCTCCGCACCTGCCCCCGGGTCGCGCCGAGCGAGCGGCGCAGGCCGATCTCCGCGCGGCGTTCGAGCACCGAGATCACCATCGTGTTGGCGACCCCGACGCCGCCGACCAGCAGCGCGACCGCGCCGAGCCCCAGCAGCAGGCCGGTGAACGCCCGGTCGGCGGCCTGCTTGGCGGCGAGCGCGTCGGACGGCCGGGAGACGTCCACCTCGCTCGGCGCCTCGGGGTTGGCGGTGGCGGCGAGCACGTCCCGCACCGCCGGCACGTACGCCTCCCGCGCCCGCGTGTACACGGTGGTCGGATGCCCGTCGAAGTCCAGATAGGACTCCGCCGCGGCCCAGCCGACCAGCGCGGCCGAGTCCAGCTCCGGCGCCAGCGGGGCCGGGTCGAGTACGCCGACGACGGTGAACCACTCGCCGCCCACGTACACGCGCACGTCCTGCCCCGCCGCGCCGATCCCGAGCCGGGCCGCGGCGGCGCTGCCGAGCACCACGGCGGGGTAGCGCGCGGTGGCCTCGTTGAGCCACGTACCGCTCGCCACCGTGGCGCTCACCGTGGTCAGGAGGTCGAGGCGGGCGGCGAGGCAGAGCAGGCCGTTCGTCTCGATCTCGGGGATGCGGTCGGAGCGGTACACCTTGGCGTCCGGCACCTTGCCCACCGCGGAGACCGCCGTGACCGGCCCGATCCGCCCGATCATGTCGACCGACTCCACCGGCAGGGTCGCGGCGTCGCCGAAGATGTCGTTGCCCGGGCCGGCGGTGAGCAGGTTGGTGCCGAGCCGGTCCAGCGTCTCCTGGAGGTCGGCCCGGCTGGAGGTGGAGATGCCCACGACCGCCACCATCGCGGCGATGCCGATCGCGATGCCCAGCGCGGAGAGGAACGCGCGCAGCGGCCGCGTCCGCAGCCCCGCGCCACCGACGAGCAGGACATCCGACGCCCGCATGCGCGCGGGCGCCAAGCGGTGCGTGCTCATACCGGCACCGCCGCCTCGACCCGGCCGTCGCGCATCCGCACCTGGCGCGGCAGGCTCGCCGCGATCTCCAGGTCGTGCGTGATCACCACGATGGTCGTACCGGCCGCGTGCAGCTCGCGGAGCAGCGCCATCACCGCGGTGCCCGAGGCGGTGTCCAGATTGCCGGTGGGCTCGTCGGCGAGCAGCAGCGCCGGCTCCCCCACCACCGCGCGGGCGATCGCGACCCGCTGCCGCTCGCCGCCGGACATCTCGTGCGGCCGGTGGTCGAGCCGGTGCCCCAGCCCGACCCGCTCCAGCGCCGCCGCGGCCCGCTGGCGCCGCTCGCGACGGGCGACCCCGGCGTAGAGCAGGCCGTCGGCGACGTTGTCCACCGCGCGTACCCCGGCGGCGAGGTGGAACTGCTGGAACACGAAGCCGATCCGGGTCGCCCGCAGCGCGGACAGCTCCCGGTCGGAGAGGCGGGCGACGTCGTACCCGTCGACCCGGACCGTCCCCGTGGTCGGGCGGTCGAGCGTGCCGATCAGGTGCAGCATCGTCGACTTGCCGGAGCCCGAGGGGCCGACGATCGCCACCATCTCGCCGCGCGAGACGGCCAGCGAGACGCCGCGCACGGCCGCGACGCCGCCCGGGTACGACTTGGTGACGCCGTCCAGCTCCAGAACGTGACCAGTCACGCGGCTACCCCCACGGTCATGCCCTCGGCGAGCCCCTCGCCGGAGACCTCGACCCGGCCGCCGGAGAAGAGCCCGATCTCCACCGGCACGATCCGCGTGGCGGTGCCCTCGACCACCTGCACGCCGTAGCCGCCCTCGGCGAGCGCGAGCAGGGCGGCGACCGGGACGCTCAGCACGCCCTCCCGCTTCTCGACCGTGAACGAGACGTCGACCGTGGCCTGGTCGAGCGTGCCGAGCGCCTTCTGGTCGTCGAGCGCCACGGTCACCTCCAGCTTGGTCTCCGGCTCCTGCTCCTGGCCGGCACCGCCCGCGCTCCCCAGGTCGATGACGGTCTCCACGGCGGAGATCTCGCCCTGGGCGGTACGGCCGTCGGGGAGCTGGACGCCCACCGCCGCGCCCCGGGTCGCCAGCCGCTGCTGGTCCACCTCGAGGTCGACGGTCACCACTCGGGTCGTACCCGTGAAGGAGAGCACCGCCTGGGCGCCGGCGGCGTCGCCGACCTGGCCGCGCACGTCGTGGATCCGGATGTCTCCGGTCGCGTAGGCGACCCGGCCGACCTCGACAGTGCCGGTCTCCGGCAGGCCGACGTCCTCCTGCCACTCGCGGACGGCATCGGCGGTGGCGCCGGTGTACTCGTCGTCGACGGTGAAGCCGTCGTAGCCGAGCGCGGCGAGGTTCTGCTCGAACTGCTTGACGTCCGCGCCCTCGACGCCGTCTCGGAGCGGCCGGTAGAGCGGGAGCGCGCCGCGCATCAGCACGACCGGCTGGTCGTCCACGCTGTAGAGCCGCTCCCCCCGCTCGACCGTCGCGCCGGCCGCCGGCAGCCAGGTGACCGTGCCGCGCAGGCGGGGCGTGACGGTGGTCTCGGAGCCGTACCCGAGCGTGCCGTCCACCGTCTCCGCGTCCACCAGCGTCGAGCGCTCGACCTGTGCGGTGGCCGGCGGGAGCGTGGTGCCGCCGGCCGTGCCGCCGCTGCCGCCGTCGAGCGTGACCGCCGCGGCGACCGCGACCCCGGCGGCGAGCAGTGCCCGGCGGCGCCGGCGCGTCGTCCTCGCCTTCGCGGCGCCCTCCGGCGCCGCGAAAGTCTCCTCGCTCATGCCCGTCCTCGCTTCGCGGGCGGGCATGAGGCTCCACGCGCGCCGAGTCCGATGTTTCGCTCGCTCCGCTCGCTCATCCGGCCGCCCCGGGCCGGACCGGGCGCAGCTTCTCGCAGGTCTTCTGGGCTGCCGCGAACGCCGGGTCGTCCGGGTCGAGGCCGCTGCCGGGCCCGGCCCGCATCATGATGCCGCCGGTCTCCGGGTCCGGGTCGGGGAAGCCGGGCACGCCGTTGTCGCGCATGCACTTGGAGTACTGGCGGGCCTGCTCGATCCGCTCCGGGTCGGCCCGCCGCATCTCGCCGCCGTTCGGCATGAGGTGGCGGCACTTGGCCATCGCCGCCTCCGCCTTGGCCGGGTCGCTGCCGCGCAGGCGCAACTGCACGCCGCCGCCGGGCTGCGGGTCGTCCATCTCGATGCCCTCGCCCCGCATGCACTCGGTGAACTCGAGCATCGCCTCGTAGCTGTCCTTGCCGGCCGATGGGCTCGCGCCCGGGGCGGGGCCGGCGGTGCCGCCCGCCGAGGCGATCCCGCCGCCGTCGCTCCCACCGTCCCCGCCGCAGCCGGCGAGCGCGAGGGCGAGTACCGCCGCCGCGACCGCCCATGCCGTCCGTCTCATCGCGTCTCCACGTCCGGCCGGCCCCAGCGGCCGGCGACCGGTGGCGAGTCAACGCTCCGCCCCGTTACCCGGCGGTTTCCACCGGCGTTAACGCGGAACGAACATGCCCGTGGGTGATCATTGGGCGATGCGTGTACTGGTCGTCGAGGACGAGCGGCTGCTCGCCGACCTGATCGCCCGCTGGCTGCGCGGCGAGGCCCACGCGGTGGACGTCGCGTACGACGGCGACGCCGCGCTGGAACGGCTCGGCGTCAACGACTACGACGTCGTGGTGCTCGACCGCGACCTGCCGGTGGTGCACGGCGACGACGTGTGCCGCGCGCTGGTCGACTCCGGCGCGGAGACGCGCGTGCTCATGCTCACCGCCGCGGCCGAGATCGGCGACCGGGTCGCCGGGCTCTCCCTCGGCGCGGACGACTACCTGCCCAAGCCCTTCGCCTTCGCCGAGCTGGCCGCGCGCGTGCTGGCCCTCGGCCGGCGGGCCCGCCCGGCCGCCCCGCCGGTCCTCGCCCGCGCCGGCATCACCCTCGACCTGCCTCGCCGGGAGGTCTACCGGAACGGGCGGTACGTGGCGCTGTCCCGGAAGGAGTTCGCGACCTTGGCCGAGCTGATGCGGGCGGACGGCGCGGTGGTCAGCGCCGAGCACCTGCTGGAGAAGGTGTGGGACGAGCACGCCGACCCGTTCACCGCCGCGGTCCGGGTCACCATCCTCAAGCTGCGCCGCAAGCTCGGCGACCCGCCGGTCGTGGAGACGGTGCCCGGTGACGGGTACGTGATCCGGTGAACCGGCTGACGATCCGGGCGCGGTTGACCGTGCTCTACGGGGGGCTGCTCTTCGCGGCGGGCGCGGTGCTGGTGGCGGTCACGTACGTGCTCGTGGGCCAGCGGCTGCCGACCACCATGAAGCTGCTCACCCGCACCGGCACGAGGGACCAGCCGATGCCGGAGGTCGACCAGTTCTACACGGCGGAGCTGCCGGCCAGGATGCGCGACGCGGCGCTGGACGGCATGCTCACCACCAGCGTCGTGGCGCTGGTGCTGGTGACCACGGTGGCGGTGGCGTTCGGCTGGCTGCTCGCCGGGCGCGCCCTCCAGCCGCTGCACCGGATCACCGAGACCGCGCACCGCATCGCCGCCGCGCCCGCCGCCGACCGAGGGCTGCACGAGCGGATCGCATTGGCCGGGCCGCGCGACGAGATCAAGGAACTCGCGGACACGTTCGACACGATGCTGGAGCGGCTGGACCGGTCCTTCGACGGCCAGCGCCGGTTCGTGGCGAACGCGTCGCACGAGCTGCGCACGCCGCTCACGCTCAGCCGGGCGGTCCTGGAGTACGCCGCGCACCGCGACCAGCTCACCCCCGAGGTGCGGGAGCTGACCGAGCTGCTGCTCGACATCAACCTGCGGCACGAACGGCTGATCAACGGGCTGCTGCTGCTCGCCCGCACCGACAACGAGATGATCGACAGCACGCCAGTCGACCTCGCGGACATCGTGGCGCACACCGTCTCGCACCTGTCGCCGGAGGCGGAGGAGGCGGGCGTGAGCGTCGGCGGCGAGCCCGCGGCGGCGCCCACGCTCGGCGACCCGGTGCTGCTGGAGCGGCTGGTGCAGAACCTGGTCGAGAACGGCATCCGCCACAACACCGGAGCCGGCGGCTGGGTCCGGGTCGCCTGCCGTACCGTCCCCGAGGGCCTTGTCGAGGTGACGGTGACCAACTCCGGGCCGGTGGTCCCCCGGTACGAGATCCCCGGGCTCTTCGAGCCGTTCCGCCGGTACGGCGCCGAGCGCGTCGACCGCGACCGGGGCGCCGGGCTGGGGCTGTCGATCGTGCGGTCGGTCGCCCGTGCCCACGGCGGTGAGGTGACCGCCGCGCCGCGCGACGGGGGCGGCCTGCTGGTCCGGGTCACTCTGCCCCGGTTGAACGAGCCCGCCGTGGCATGATCGGCAGATGTCGGCCACTGTGGACGGGGAACCTCTCGACCTCTTCGTGTCCGGCATCGTCTACCTGGACATCATCTTCACCGGCCTGGAGGCCCTCCCCGCGCCCGGCACCGAGGTCTGGACGCACGGCATGGGCTCCTCCCCCGGCGGCATCGCCAACCTCGCGGTCGCGGCCAGCCGGCTCGGCGTGCGCACCGGGCTCAGCGCGCCGATCAGCTCCGACGCGTACGGCGACTTCTGCTGGCAGATCCTCGGCGGCGAGGAGAACGTCGACCTCTCCGCCTCCCGCCGCTTCGACGACTGGCACTCGCCGGTGACGGTGTCGCTGGCGTACGAGCGCGACCGCAGCATGATCACGCACGGCCATCCCCCGCCCGCGACCGTCGACGGCCTGGTCGGCGACCTCCCGGCGGCCCGCACCGCGTACGCGAGCCTCGGCCAGGAGCCGATGCCCTGGGTACGCCGCGCGCAGGCGGCCGGCACGCTGGTCTTCGCCGACGCCGGCTGGGACGCCACGGGGAGCTGGTCGGCGGAGTCGCTGGCGCTGCTCGACAACTGCCACGCGTTCCTGCCCAACGCGGTCGAGGCGATGCGGTACACGCACACCGACACGCCGGACCGGGCGCTGCGCGAGCTGGCGTCCCGCGTACCGGTGGCGGTGGTCACCTGCGGCCCGGCCGGCGCGCTCGCGCTCGACGCCGGTACCGGCGAGGAGGCGTCGGTGCCCGGCATCCCGGTCGACGCGCTCGACCCCACCGGCGCCGGCGACGTCTTCGGGGCGGGCTTCATCGCCGGTACGCTCGCCGGCTGGCCGCTTGCCGACCGGCTCGCCTTCGCCAACCTGGTGGCGGCGCTTTCGGTGCAGCACTTCGGCGGCTCGCTCTCCGCGCCCGGCTGGGGCGACATCGGCGACTGGTGGCGGGCCGCGCGGGAGCGGGGCGCCCGAGGTCACGCCGACTCGACGGAGGCCGAGGTCGCCCGCCGGTACGCCTTCCTCGACGACGCCATCCCGACCGGCGCGATCCGCACGGTCCGCCGCGCGTCCGCGACGATCGCCCGGTTGTCCGACGCCCGGTAGCGCGGGCCGGTCCGGGGCTCGTCGGACCGGCCACACGCTGGTCACCTCGCGCGGCCCGGCGTTCGCGGACGTGGCGGCGCGCCGCTCGATGTCGGCGTCCTTGGCCCGGATCCGTCTCCCGCGAAGGCCCGCTAGGCCGGGGTCAGGCGCAGCGTGTGCTCGGCCTCGCGGCGGATGGTCTCGCGGTCCCAGCGCATCGGGAGCATCCGCCCCTCCCGCCACGGCTCGAACTGGTCGTCGTAGTGCCGGCTGAACGCGTGCCCTGAGTTGCCGCTCGACTGGACCCACCGCGAGCCGTCCAGGTTGGACAGGTCCACGACCATGCGCATCGACGGCACGTTGTCGGCCTCGTACGACTCGGCCGCGTCCCAGCCGGTCGCGTTCACAATGGACGCTGCCGGTCGCCGGGCTCGGCCTGGGACTGGCGGCGACGGGCTCGGCGCCGGTGTTGAAGAGCCACTCCACCAGCGCCACGCCCGACTCGCCGAAGCTCTGGTTGCGCAGCGTCAGCGTGTGCAGATCGCCCCACCGCCGCGCCGCCGGATCGTCGCCCAACCGGTCGGTCAGCTCCGCCTCCGCGTCCTCCGGCGCCGCGGTCAGCATCTGGTCGTCCGAACGGTAACCGTACGACCAGTCGTGCGTGAGCAGGTACGGGTAGCCGCTGCCGACGACCGACTGGTTGGCCGTGACCACATACCCCTGGGCGGGGTTGAGCACGCTCGGCAGCTGCGAGGGCACGTCGAAGAGCGCGGCCGCCGCGCGGAAGGTGGCCCAGTCGCGGGCCCGGTTGAGCGCGAAGAGCGCGTCGATCGTGCGGCCCGGGTCGAGGGCGGTCCAGCGCAGCGCCACCGCGTACCGGTCGCCGACCTTCCGCAGCTCGGCCGAGGCGTCCGAGACGAGCGGGCCGTTGCGGCTGCTCCGCACGGTGATGGTGACCGGCCCACCACCGGCGATCTTGATGGTCTCGGTGTACTCGTCGAGATGCTAGCCAACCCCCGCCTCCTCCGGTGTCCGCCGCCACGAAGGCGCCGCGGGCCACACCGCCGCCGTCGATGATCGGTCGGTTTACGCGTCGCGGTACACGGTCACCTCGGCGGCGAGGCCGGGCAGGGCAACCTCCCCGCCGTACCGCGGGAAGGAGCGGCGCACCGCCCGGACCGAGACGAGCCCGCTCACGACGGCGAACGCGGTGAGCCCCACCAGTCCGAAGAGGACGATCCGCCGGACCACGCGCCACCGCCGCCGTTGCACCATGGCGCCGCATCCTATGCCCCGGCTCGGCGCCCGCTGATCGGCCGGTCAGCCCGCCCGGACCGTCCGATTCGGCCGGTGCCGGCAGGCGGGCGCGGCCGGCCGATCGTGCCGCCTTCGCGGTGGCGGTCGACGGCTCGGCGTGCGTCTGTGGCGAGTTTCTGCCCCTCCACGATGAGGAACTCGCCACGGACCGGCCCGGTGTCAGCCCTCCGTGATCACCTCGTCGAGCCGGCGGGCGAAGTCTTCGACCGCCAGGCCGAACCCGCCGTGGTCACCGGGGAACGTCGCCGTCGGCACGCCGAGCAGCCCGCCCACCGCGTGCGCCGCGCGGGCCGGCGGCTCCCCCACCGAGACGGCGCCAGCGGCCGGCACGACCCGGGTCGCCGAGCCCTTGAGCGCGGCGGCGTCCGGCACGTACCGGGCGAACGGCGGCACCTCGAACTCCAGGAAGAACTCGTTGTTCACCGCGAAGCGGGCGAGCATGGCCGCGGTCTCGGGGTCCAGCTCGGCCGGCGCCGCACTCCCGCCGGGAATCCGTCCCCCGCCGCCGTGGCCCTCTCCCGTGGCGGCCTCGCTCCCGAAGACGGCCGGCTCGCGGTCGCCCTCCGGCTCCGCCACGGCGGCCGGCTCGCGGCCGCCCTCGGGCTTTGTCGCGGTGGCCGGCTCGCGGCCGCCTTCGGGCTTCGGCTCGTCGGTCGGTGCGCCGGACATGGCGAGCGCGGCGCCCAGCACCTGGCCGGCGGCGGCCGATCCGCCCTCCTGGAACGCGGCCGCCACCTCACGCAGGACCTCCCGCCAGTGGTCCCGCTCGGGCAGCAGCTCGAAGAGCGGCGGCTCGTGCGCCACCAGTACCCGCACGAGCTCCGGATGGCGGGCGGCCAGCTCCAGCCCGATGATCGCGCCCGAGCTGTTGCCGAACACGTATGCGGGCGTCGTGGCGCTCACCCCCGCCGCGCCGAGCACGCGGTACGCGTCGTCACCGTGCTCCTCGATGCTCTGCGGCCCGGGCGCCCCGTCGAGCGGGCTGCGCGAGTTTCCCCGCCGGTCGTACGTCACCACCGTGTACCGGTCAGCGAGCCGCTCGGCCAGCGGCGCGAACGCGGCCGCGTCGTACACGCCGCCGCAGATCAGCAGCAGCACCGGCCCGGCGCCGCGCACCTCGTAGTGCAGCGTCGCGCCCGGCACGGGAAGCCTCCGCACCTCGGTCGTACCCATGTCTCACTCCTCTGTCGGATGACGAGTTCCGGAGTGAGGTCGGAGCGGCCGACCGTTTCTCGACATGCCGGCACTCTCGGTTCCGATGATCGGCCACAGCGCTCGCTTTTCGGCGGCATTCCGCACCGTTCAGGTGATAGTTCCAAGGAAGCGAGGATCGCTACAGTGAGCCCTCCCAATACGCAGCGTAGTCGCTTGGAGGGGCAGCCATGCCCACGCAACGGTTCAACTCGCCGCCGGGCTGGCCGACGCCACCGCCGGGCTGGAAACCGCCGGCGGGGTGGCAGCCCGACCCCTCATGGCCGCCCGCGCCGCCGGGTTGGCAGTGGTGGACTACCGAGGTGCCGCCGGCTGGGCCGGAAGGCGCGCGGGGCGCGGCCACCGTTCCGGTTATACCCGGCCCCCGGCCGGCCGCCACCGCGCCGCGCCCGCCGGCGGAGTCGGTCCCGCCCTCACCGCCGATGCCCCAGGCCGTCACCCCGCTGGCCGTCACGCCGGCGCGTAGTGGCGGGCTCGGTGGGATCTTCGGTGGTCGAAAGCGCGCCGAGGAGGAGAACGAGGAGCTGCGCCGCCAAATCAACGCTCTCCTCGGGATGGACGCGGCGGCGGTGGCCGCCGAGGCGGCCGCCCTCCAAACACAGGTGGCGGCGCTCCGTGCCGAGTACACCACGCTGCAGGCGCAGGTGGCGACGGTGCGGGCGGAGCTGGTCCGCACCTCGACCGAAGCCGAGCTACAGGAGGTGGGCATCTACCGCTACCAGCATCCGCTCGCCGACGCGGTCGCGTACAAGGCGCAGATCGCCGACCTGACCGATCGGATCAAGGCGATGGCGCGGGGCGGTACGGCGGTCGAGGCCGCAACCGGCTGGACCATCAACGGGTCGGTCGCCGAGGGCCGAAAGATGGTCGCGCAGTATTCGAAGCTGATGCTGCGCGCGTACAACGCGGAGGCCGACAACTGCGTGGCCCGGGTCCAGCCGCACCGCGTGCACACGACCATCGAGCGGCTGGACAAGGTGGCTACCACCATCGCGCGGCTCGGCAAGACGATGGGCATCCGCATCGGGCCCGACTACCACCGGCTGCGCGTTCATGAGATCACCCTGACCGCCGACTACCGCGCCAAGGTCGAGGAGGAGAAGGAGCGCGTCCGCGAGGAACGGGAACGGCAGCGCGAGGAGCGGGCCGCGCTGCTGGAGTTCGAGCGGGAGAAGGCGCGCCTCGCCAAGGAACAGTCGCACTACCAGGCCGCGCTGGCGAAGCTCCAGGCCAAGGGCGACCTGGCCGGCGCGGCCGACCTGGAGGCGAAGCTCGCGGAGATCGGCGAGGCGATCGCCGGCGTCGAGGCGCGGGAGGCCAACATCCGCACCGGGTACGTCTACGTGATCTCCAACATCGGCGCCTTCGGGCCCAACATGGTGAAGATCGGAATGACTCGCCGGCTCGACCCCGAAGACCGCGTACGCGAGCTCGGCGACGCGTCAGTCCCGTTCAAGTTCGACACGCACGCGCTCATCTTCAGCCACGACGCGGTGGGCCTCGAGGCGCGGCTGCACGCGGCCCTCGACAAGCAGCGGGTCAACAAGGTCAACACTCGGCGCGAGTTCTTCTATGCCGACCCCGCCCAGGTGCGCGACCTGCTCCAGGAGATCGCGGGCCAGCACCTGGTGGCGTACCACGAGACGCCCGAGGCACTTGAGTGGCGGGCCAGTGGGACGCACAAACAGGCGACGCAGCCCCCGGCCGCGCCAGTACCATCCACCATGGCCACGGTGGTCTGACGGGCGGGATCGGCATGGGCATCCACCGGGCACGGGCCCTCTCGCCCGCCAGCCGCGCCCGGCGAGGTGGTGCTCGACGGCGCGCCGGTCCGACGGCGACCGGCGATGGCGGCCGCGACGCGAGTCCACCACGCGGAATCGGCGGCGACGGGCCCACCGGCGGCGGGCGATAATTGTGATCATGGGGAAGATTCACGAGCGTATCGACGGGCGGCTGCGCGACTTCATCCTGGCTCAGCCGATCTTCTTCACCGCCACCGCGCCGCTCGCCTGCGACGGCACACTCAACCTCTCGCCCAAGGGGCTGCGCGGCTCGCTCGCCGTCCTGGACGAGCTGACCTTGGCCTACCTCGACTTCGCCGGCAGCAACGCGGAGACCATCGCCCACCTCCGGGAGAACGGGCGGATCACGCTCATGTGGTGCGCCTTCCAGGGGCCGCCCAACATCGTGCGCGTGCACGGCCGAGGCGAGCCGGTCTTCCGCGACGACCCGCGGTGGGGCGAACTGGTCGCGCGCTTCCCCGACATCGACGCAAGCCAGCACGGGCTGCGCGCGATCATCGTCGTGCGGGCGGAGCTGATCCGCGACACCTGCGGCTACGCGGTGCCGTTCATGGCGTACGAGGCGGACCGCGACCTGCACGGCAAGCGGTTCGCCCGGGAGGACGACGCCTCGCTCAGCGCCTACTTCGAGAAGAAGGAGCACGTGGCGACCAGCATGGACGGCCTCCCCGGCCTCCCGCTGCCCCTTCCCGCGATGCCGCCCGCCCCTCGGCACCGGGCGGCGCCGAGCCCGACCTGATCCGCCCTCGCCCGGCCACCGTCCCAGCGAGCGACGCGCACAAGCCGAGCCGCCGGGTACCGCGCGGCCTACAGAGGCGGCGGCACCGGCAGGCCGGCGACCTCGGCGACCAGGCGCATCTGGCCGCCGAAGAGAGCATCGCGGGCGGCCTCCTCCATCCAGTCGAAGTGGCCGTTGGCCTCCAGCGACGTGAACCCGTGCAGCGACGCCCACGCGTGCAGCATCGCCTGGAAGTGCTCCGGTTCGACCATCGAGTGGTGGCCGTGCTTCAGCTTGGCGCAGTCCTCGACCGCCGGGTGCACCTCGCGCAGCCGCGGCGACGCCAGCTCGCCGCGCTGGCGCGCCTCGATGAACAGTGACGACAGCTGGGCCATCGCGCGGCCGGCGGCCTCGCTGGTGCGGCCGTCCTCCGGCGCCGCGTAGTCGGGCAGCGGCATGCCCAGGATCAGCGCGAACTGCTGCGGCTCCCGGTGCGCCCACCGGCGGTACGCCTGCGCGGCGGCCAGGAAGGCGGCGCCGATGTCGTCCGCCGGCACCTCGGCGCGGGCCTCGGCGACCTCGGTGCCGAGCGCGTCGTAGGCGTCCTGAATGAGGGCGCTGATCAGCTCGTCGCGGTCGGCGAAGTACCGGTACAGCGCCGGAGGTGTCATGTCCATCGCGCGGGCGATGTCGGTGAAGCGCACCTCCACCGTCCCGCGCTCCCGCATGAGAGCGAGGGCGGTCTGCTTGATCTCGTCGATCGTGGCTGCTCTCGCCCGCTCGCGGCGGGGGGCGGTCCGCGGGCTCGGGCTCATCGTCTGGTCCCTCCATGTTACGCCTTGCGTTAAGCATCGTTACAGACGTGAAGACGCTTGACAAGTGACGAACCATCGTGTTTGTTATGGAGCTTAACGCGACTGACATACCTTCACTCGGGGAATGGACATGAACGAGCCAGGACCGTTGGGCCGGATCGCCCGACTCGCCTACCGCAACCGCGGCCGCACCTTACTGCTGTGGCTGGCCGCCCTCATGCTCGCCGCCGGTCTCTCGGCGGCCTTCGGTGGCGACTTCGCCGCCGACTACTCCGCGCCCGGCTCCGACTCCAAGGCCGCGCAGGAGCTGCTCCAGGAGAGGTTCCCGGCCCAGTCCGGAGAGGTCGTCGAGGTCGTGGTGCGGGCCGACGGTGGTGTCGAGGCGGCGCGGGCGGACGTCGGCGCGCTCCTCGCCGAGCTGGCCACCGTGCCGCACGTGGCGAGCGTGGGCGACCCGTTCACCACGCCCGGCGGGATCTCGCCCGACGGCGGCACGCTCGTCGCGCAGCTGCGCCTCGACGTGACCAACGCCAACGACATGCCGCACGCGCAGAGCGAGCGGCTTCTGGAGATCGCCGACGCGGCCGAGCGCCCCGGCCTCGACGTCGCGCTCGGCGGCCAGGCGATCGCGGTGGCCGAGCAGGGCGAGATCGGGTCGGAGGGCATCGGGCTGCTCGCGGCCGCGGTGATCCTGCTGCTCACCTTCGGCTCGGTGGTCGCCGCCGGCCTTCCGATCCTCACCGCCGTCGCCGGCCTCGCGGTCAGCAGCTCGCTCACCGGCCTGGCGCTGCTGGCCGTCGACGCGCCCGACTGGTCCACCGCCCTCGCCACGATGATGGGCATCGGCATCGGCATCGACTACGTGCTGCTCATGGTCACCCGCTTCCGCGAGTGGCGGGCCGCCGGCCTGGACCCGGAGGCGGCGACGGTCGCGACGCTCGACACCGCCGGCCGCGCCGTGATGGTCGCCGGCAGCACGGTCGTGGTGAGCATGCTCGGCCTGTTCGCGATGGGCCTGTCCTTCATGCGCGGCGCCGCGGTGGTCACGATCCTCGGCGTCTTCGTGGTGATGGCGGCGAGCGTCACGCTCTTCCCCGCCCTGCTCGGCTACCTTGGCCGGCACGTCGACCGGCTGCGGCTGCCGCTCGGCCGGCGGCGGGAGGCGGAGGTCGCGGTCGGCGGCCACATCGAGCCGAGCCGCGGCTGGCTGGCCTGGAGCCGCCTCGTGCAGCGCCACCGCGTGGTCGCGGCGCTCGCCGGCGTGGCGATCCTGCTCGCGCTCGCCGCGCCGTTCCTCGGTGTCCGCTACGGCTTCCCGGACGCGGGCAACAGCCGGGAGGAGACGTCGACACGGCAGGCGTACGACCTGCAGGCCGAGGGCTTCGGCCCGGGCGCCAACGGCCCGCTCGTGCTGGCCGCGGAGCTGTCGCGGCCGGGCGACACGGCCGCACTCGACGGGCTCCGCGCGGCGGTCGCGGCGACACCGGGCGTCGCGATGGTCACGCCGCCGCAGCTCAACCCCGTCGGCGACACCGCGGTGCTCACCGTCGTCCCGGCCACCGGGCCGCAGGACGAGCGGACCGAGGATCTGGTACACCGCCTGCGCGACGAGACCATCCCGGCCGCGACCCAGGATTCGGGGGCGGTCGTGCGGGTCGGCGGCGTGACCGCCGCGTCCATCGACAGCACGGAGAACATCGCCCGCCGCCTGCCGCTGCTCATCGCCGGCGTGGTGGCGCTGTCGATGGTGCTGCTGCTCGCCTCGTTCCGCAGCGTGGCGGTGGCGGCCAAGGCCGCGGCGATGAACCTGCTCTCGGTCGCCGCCGCGTACGGCGTGGTCGCCTACGTCCTGGAGGGCGGCTGGGCCGGGCGGCTGATCGGCATCGACACCGAGACGCCGCTGCCGTCGTTCGTGCCGGTGCTGATGTTCGCCGTCCTCTTCGGACTCTCGATGGACTACGAGGTGTTCCTGGTCAGCCGGATGCGCGAGGCGTGGAACCGCACGCGTGACAACAGCCGGGCGATCACCGAGGGGCTGGCCGGCACCGGCCGCGTGGTCACGGCCGCCGCGGCCATCATGATCGCGGTATTCGCGGCCTTCGTGCCGAGCCCCGACGTCGTGCTCAAGGTGATCGGCGTCGGCATGGCCGCCGCGATCTTCGTCGACGCCACCGTGGTACGCATGCTGCTGGTCCCCTCGGTCATGCACCTGCTCGGCCGGGCCAACTGGTGGATGCCGCGCTGGCTCGGGCGGATCCTCCCCGAGCTGCATGTGGAGGGGCAGCCGGAGCGGCACCTGCCGACCCCGCCCGACCCGGAGCACTCGGTGGAGCTGGCCGGCGCCGTCGCCCGGTAGTCCGGTCCCGCTGGGAGGCGCTCATGGGGGTGGGCGCCTCCCCGGCTACGCTCGCGGTCGTGCCGCACCCCGCCCTCACCCTCTGGTACGACGAGCCGGCCACCGACTGGGAGACGCAGTCGCTCCCGATCGGCAACGGCGCGATGGGCGCGAGCGTCTTCGGCGGCGCCCAGGCCGAGCGCCTCCAGTACAACGAAAAGACACTGTGGACCGGCGGCCCGGGCAGCGGGGCGTACGCCAACGGCGACTGGACCGCGCCCCGTCCCACCGCCATCGCCGAGACGCGGGCGCTGATCGACCGCGACCTGCGCGTGTCACCCTCCACTGTGGCGGGCCGGCTCGGCGCTCCCCGGGCCGGCTACGGCGCCTACCAGAACTTCGGCGACCTCCACCTCGAGATGACCGGCACGCCGGCCGCCGTGGAGGGGTACCGGCGGGAGCTCGACATCGCCGAGGCGGTCGCGGCGGTCAGCTACGCGCACGGCGGCGTGACGTACCGGAGGGAGTACATCGCCAGCCATCCCCGTGCCGTGATCGCCGCCCGGTTCACCGCGAGCGAGGCGGGGCGGGTCTCGTTCGTACTGCGGCACACCTCGCCGCACGCCGGGGCCACACTCACGGTCCGCGGCGACCGGGTCACCGTACGCGGCACGCTCGCCGACAACGCGATGGTGTACGAGTCGCAGTTCCGGGTCGTCGCAGAGGGCGGGAGCCTGACGAGCGGCGGCGACCGCATCACCGTCTCCGGGGCGGACAGCGCGACGGTCGTCTTCTCCGCCGGCACCGACTACGCGCAGGCGTACCCGACCTACCGGGGGGCCGACCCGCACGCCCGCGTCACCGCCGCCGTCGACGCGGCCGCGGCCCAGTCGTGGGACGCGCTGCGGGCCGAGCACGTCGCCGACCACCGCGCGCTCTTCGACCGCGTGCGGCTCGACATCGCGGAGTCGATGCCGGCCGTCCCCACCGACGAGTTGGTCAAGCTCGGCGGCCGGGCGCTGGAGGCGCTCTTCTTCCAGTACGGGCGCTACCTGCTCATCGCCTCGTCGCGCGCCGGCTCGCTGCCGGCCAACCTCCAGGGCGTGTGGAACAACTCCACCAATCCACCGTGGGCCGCCGACTACCACGTCAACATCAACCTCCAGATGAACTACTGGCCCGCCGAGGTGACCAACCTCGGCGAGACGGCCGCGCCGCTGTTCGACTTCATCGACGGGCTGCGTCCGCCGGGCCGGGTCAGCGCGGCGTCGATGTTCGGCGCGCCGGGATGGGTCGTGCACGACGAGACCACGCCGTTCGGATACACCGGCGTGCAGGACTGGCCCACGTCGTTCTGGTTTCCCGAGGCGGCGGCGTGGCTGTGCCGGCACCTGTACGACCACTACCGGTTCACCGGCGACACGGCCTTCCTGCGCGACCGGGCCTACCCCGCGATGCGGGAGGTCGCCGACTTCTGGTGCGCCAGCCTGCACACCGACCCGCGCGACGGGACGCTGGTGGTGTCGCCCAGCTACTCCCCGGAAAACGGCGACTTCACCGCCGGCGCCTCGATGTCCCAGCAGATCGTCTGGGAGCTGCTGGGCGACACGATCGCGGCGAGCGGCACGCTCGGCGTCGACGCCGGCGACCGGGCGCGTTGGCAGTCCACACTGGACCGGCTCGACCCCGGGCTGCGGGTCGGCTCGTGGGGCCAGCTCCAGGAGTGGAAGGGCGACTGGGACAGCCCCGCCGACACGCACCGGCACGTGTCCCACCTGTACTGCCTCCATCCCGGACGGCAGGTCTCGCCGCTGTCCAGACCCGCGTACGCGGCCGCCGCCCGCGTGTCGCTCGACGCCCGCGGCGACGGGGCCACCGGCTGGAGCAGGGCCTGGAAAGTCAACTTCTGGGCCCGGCTGCGCGACGGCGACCGGGCGCACGCGCTGCTGCGCGAGCTGCTGGCCGGCAGCACGCTCGCCAACCTGTGGGACACGCATCCGCCGTTCCAGATCGACGGCAACTTCGGCGCCACCGCCGGCATCGCCGAGATGCTGCTACAGAGCCACACCGGCGTCATCGACGTGCTGCCCGCGCTCCCGTCCGCCTGGGCCGACGGCTCGGTCACCGGGCTGCGCGCGCGGGGCAATGCCACAGTGGACGTGACGTGGAGCCGCGGCGCGGCCACGCGCGTCACGGTCACGGCGGGCGGTACCGGCCGCCTGACCGTACGCAGCCCGCTGCTCACCACCGCCGGCCTCGTCGACCTCGACACGGGGCGGCCGGTGCCGGTGACCCTCGACGGTCCACAGGCGACGTTCGCGGCGCGGGCGGGGCACCGCTACCAGGCCGGCTGAGCGGCGGCTCAGCCCCAAACCTCCCGCGCGTCGTCCGTCGCGCCGCTCCGTGCCCGTGCGAAGCGGCGCTGGCGAGCTTCGCGCGGCCGAGGAACGGAACGGCGGGCGGCCGCGCGGGACCCATCCGCTAACGGTGGACCTCGATGCGCATCCGCACCTTGACCTCGTCGCGGCCGGTCTCGCGAAATCCGAGGCGCGTGTAGAGGGCGTGCGCGCGGACGTTGACCACGAGCACCTCCAGCGAGAGCGGCTGCCCGCGCGCGGCGGCCTCCGCGATCAGGTCGCGCACCAGACGCCCGCCGACGCCCCTCCCCTGGTACGCCGGGAGCAGCTCGATCAGCCCCAGGAAGATCCCGTCCGGACGGCGCTCGACGTCGAGGCGGCCGGCTTCCCGCCCGTTCACCATGATTATCTTGATCTTGGAGGGGTCGAAGCCGCGCTCGTGGAAGCCGCGCTGCACCGCCTCGTCCCAGCCCCAGACCGCGGTGACGTACGGGCCGAGCGCGGCCTCGTGCAGCGCGTAGCAGAAGTCGCTGTCGGCCGCCGTCGCGGCGCGCAACAACACCTCCATCGGGACAGGCTACGCGGGGCGGCGCCGGTAAGTCCGATCGTGGAGGAGGCACCGGCCGTGCCGGCGCCGCAGGTCACCGACGCCTTGACGCTGCTCGCGCCCTCCATCCTGATCGATGTCAATGGATTGTTTCAACCGAGGGGATTCCCGGCTGGGACCGATCGGGATACGCTGTGGCGCGCCGGCGGCGCCGCCGGTCCGTCCGCCCGTCCCCCTCCACGGGCGACCCCTCCGCCGTGCCGCCGCAGGGAGAGTGAGTGCCCACCCGCCCGGACCCCCGGTCGCCCCGCGACGCCGGCCGCCATGCCCTGAGGCCGGCCGACGCGTCCCCGCCCAAGCCGGGCCGCCGCAGGTCGCCGGCGTCCACCGGCGGCGGTGCCCCGCGCGGGTGGCCGGCGCCCACGGACGCGAGCGGCCCGCGCCGGTCGCTGGCACCGCCCGGCGGCGGCCTGCGCAGCGCGGTGGGATCCCCGACCGGCGGTGGCCTGCGCCGCCCGAGCACATCCGAGGTGCTGCTGCTCTGGGCCCCGACCGCCCTGGGCGTGGCCGTGGCCTTGACCATCATCGCGGCGGTCGCGGTCACCCGCGGCTCCGGCGCCGGCCCCGCGCCCCGCGCCTCCATCGACTACGCCTGGACCCCACCGGTCGCCTACCAACCACCGGTCGCCGCCACGACCCGCGCCCCCTCCCCCTCGCTCATCCCGGCCACCATCCCGCCCCTCTCCCCCACCCCCACGGTCCGCCGCACCACCACCAGGCCGCGCACCACGCCACCGCCTCCCCCGCCGCCGCTGACCGGCCGCTACGGGGTGGTCGACACCTACCGCGACGGCTTCATCGGCGAGATCCTGGTGACCAACCCGTCGGCCACCGCCCGCGGCTGGACCGTCCGCCTCCAGTTCGGCCGCGACGTGGGCCGCCTGCACACCTTCTGGGTCGACGGCGCACCCCCGCCCGAGGTCGACCGCCAGGGCACCACCTACGTCTTCACCAGCCGCGCACCGGTCGCCGCCCGGGGCAAGGTGGCGCTGCGCGTGCAGTTCCAGCGCTGGGGCCGCGACATCTCCCCCTCGGCCTGCGCCGTCAACGGCTCCGCCTGTCAGTGAGGCGCCTCGGCCGGCGCCGCGCGCACCGGCCACCGCCCGCGGCAGCGGGCGACGACGCGGGCGCTACAGCCGGACGAGCATCTTGCCGACGTTGGCGCCCCGCAGCATGCCGAGGAAGGCGGACGGTGCCTCGGCCAGACCGTCCACATAGGTTGTGTCGTAGCGGATCGCGCCGGTGCGGAGCCACTGCGCCATCTCGGCCTGGAACGCGGGCGCCAGATGGCCGTACGAGGTCACGATAAAGCCGCGCAGGGTCAACTGCTTGCCGACCGCGAGCACGAGGTTGCGCGGGGCGGGCGTGGGCTCGGTCGCGTTGTACTGTGCGATCGCCCCGCAGAGCGCCACGCGGCCGTGGACGTGGAGTGCGCCGATCGCCGCCTCGAGGTGCTCGCCGCCGACGTTGTCGAAGTACACGTCGATGCCCTCCGGCGCGGCCTCGCGCAGTCGGTCGCGGATCGGGCCGTCGTGGTAGTCGAAGGCGGCGTCGAAGCCCAGCTCCCGCGCGTACGCCACCTTCGCCGGCGACCCCGCGCTGCCCACCACGCGGCCGGCACCGCGGAGCCTGGCGATCTGCCCGGCCAGGCTGCCCACCGCGCCGGCCGCGCCGGAGACGAAGACCGTCTCGCCCGGCTTCATGGGGGCGATCTCGACCAGCCCGACGTACGCCGTGAGCCCCGGCCCGCCCAGCGGCCCCAGGTGTGCCTCCGCCGGTGCCACCGATACGTCGACCACGCGCGTGCGGCGTGCGGGCAGCACCGCGAGGTCGCGCCAGCCGAAGTTGTGCACGACGATGTCGCCGACGCCTCGGTCTGGCGACTCGGAGGCGATCACCTCGCCGACCGCCGCGCCGTCGAGCGGGGCGTCGAGCTGGAACGGCGGCATGTACGACTTGACGTCGTCCATCCGGCCGCGCATGTACGGGTCGACGGACATCACCTGGTTGCGGACCAGCACCTGACCCGGCTCAAGCGGTGGCACGGGCACCTCGACGAGGCGGAAGTCCTCCGGCACCGGCCAACCGGTCGGGCGGGAAGCGAGGTGGATCTCCCGCGCCTTCACGCGGCGGCCACCGCGGTGTGGAGCACGCGCATGTGCGTCATCCCTTCGTCGGCACCACGCTCTCGCGCGGCGCGCCAGCTCGCCCGGTCACTCACGCGGCCCGCCAACCGGCGCTCCCCCGCGACGAGCCAGCGCGGCACCAATGTGGACAGACGAGCGGACCCGCGCGCTCCAGGCGCTTGAGGAGCCCGCCGAGCGGCCGGGGCCACGCCACGAACGTAGCGCGCCTGCGAACCGGGCACAATTCTCCTGGGTACGATCGGCGGATGGCGCGGCTGACGATCCTCGGCGGAGGCGGCTTCCGGGTCCCGCTCGTGCACGCGGCGCTGCTCGCCGACCGCGGTCCCGGCCGGATCACCGAGCTGGTGCTGCACGATGTCGACAGTGGACGGCTGGCCGCGGTCGGTCAGGTGATCGCCGAGCGGGCGGCCGGAGCGGGCCCCCGCGTCACCGCCACCACCGACCTCGACGCGGCCCTGCGCGGTGCCGACTTCGTCTTCTCCGCGATCCGCGTGGGCGGGCTGGCCGGCCGCGCTATCGACGAGGGCGTGGCGCTCGCCGAGGGCGTGCTCGGGCAGGAGACGGTGGGCGCCGGCGGCGTGGCGTACGGGCTGCGCACCGTCCCCGTCGCCGTCGACCTCGCCCGCCGGATCGCCACGGTCGCGCCGGACGCCTGGGTCGTCAACTTCACCAACCCCGCCGGCCTGGTCACCGAGGCGATGGCCGCGCACCTCGGCGACCGCGTGATCGGCATCTGCGACTCGCCGGTCGGTCTGGCCCGGCGGGCCGCCCGCGCGCTCGGCGTCGACCCCTCGGCGGTGCGCCTCGACTACGCCGGTCTCAACCACCTCGGCTGGCTCCGCGGCCTGTACTCCGGTGGGGTCGACCTGCTCCCCCGGCTGCTGGCGGACGACGCGGCGCTGGCCTCGTTCGAGGAGGGCCGGCTCTTCGGCGGCGAGTGGCTGCGCGCGCTCGGCGCGCTCCCCAACGAGTACCTGCATTACCACTACTTCGCCCGCGAGGCGCTGGCCGCCGCGCGGACGACCGAAACCCGCGCCACGGAGGCCACGGCGGCCGACGCGCGGACGGGAGGCGAGACGCGCGGCGCGCAGATCGCGCGGCAGCAGGCGGCGTTCTACGCCGGCCCGTCACTGGCCGCGTGGGAGGAGGCCCGCCTGGCCCGCGAGCGGACGTACCGGGAGGCTCGCGACGCGGCGGACCTGGAGGGCGGCGGCTACGAGGGGGTCGCGCTCGCGCTCATGCGGGCGCTCGGCGGGCACGGGCCGGCCACGCTCATCCTCAACGTGCGCAACCGCGCCACGCTCCCCGCGCTCGACGCCGAGGCGGTGGTCGAGGTGCCCTGCGCGGTCGACGTGTCCGGTGCCCGCCCGCTGCCGGTCGCCCCGCTCGACGGCCACGCGGCAGGGCTGGTCACCACCGTAAAGGCGGTGGAGCGGGCGGTGCTGGAGGCGGCCACGAGCGGGTCGCGGGCGGCGGCGCTGCGGGCCTTCGCGCTGCATCCGCTCGTCGACTCGGTCGCGGTCGCGCGGCGGCTCCTCGACGCGTACATCGACCGCCACGGCCCCTTGTCCTACCTGCGCGGTGACTCTACGGTCCACCCATGACGCTGCTCTCGGACCTGGCCGCCGCCCTCGAAACCGGCGCGATCGAGGTGGTCGAGAGGCCAGCCGCGGGGAGGGATCGTGAAGCGCGGAGGGTGAGGCCCGCGGGTCGTGGGGACGCGGAGGGCGAGGCCGCGGGAGCGGCGGCCTGGACCGCAGCGGACATCGCGGTAGCCCGAATCTGTCCTCTGGAACGGATCGCCTCGATCAGGGCACTGAGGCGGGTCAGGCGGGCGGGCGGTGGCGGAGGGCGATCACCGTGGCGCCGCGGTGGAGGCTGGCGGCCAGCGCGCCGCGCACGCCGTCGACCCCGGCGCGCAGGGCGTCGAGCAGCTCGGCGGCGTCGACCGGGCGGCCGAAGAGGTGGCCCTGGCCGGCCGTGCAGCCCACCTCCCACAGCGCCTGCCGCTGGTCGGCGGTCTCGACGCCCTCGGCCACGACGGTGAGCCCCAGCGAGCGGCCGAGCTCCACAGTGGACCGCACCGCGGCGGCGGCCTGGGCGGAGGTGCGCATGGCGGCCACGAAGGTGCGGTCGATCTTCAGCTCGTGCACCGGCACCTCGGAGACGACCGACAGCGACGAGTGGCCGGTGCCGAAGTCGTCGAGCGCCAGCCGCACGCCGGCCGCCCGGAGGCTGTTGAGCACGCGGTCGACGGCCTGGAGCTGCCCCACCGACGCGGTCTCGGCCAGCTCGAGCACCAGCGAGCCGGGGTCGAGGCGCTGGGCCCCCAGCTCCTCGAGCACCATCGCCGGGAACGCGGGGTCGAGCAGGCTGTGTGGCGACACGTTGAGCGCGACGGCCAGGTCGAAGCCGGCGGCGCGCCACTCGCGGAGACCGGCCAGCGCCTGCCGGAGCACGCCCGCGGTGAACGCGCCGAGCAGGTCGGAGCGCTCCACGATCGGCAGCCACTGCTTGGGCAGCAGCACGCCGTGGCGCGGATGGTGCCAGCGGGTCAGCGCCTCGGCCGCGATCGCCTCGCCACTGCCCAGCTCGACGATCGGCTGGAAGCGGACGGTGAACTCGCCCCCCGCCACCGCCCGGGCCAGCTCGCCGCCGAGGGAGAGCTGGCGGTGGTCGGCGGTGTCGCGGCCGTGCTGGTAGTCGACGATGGCGACACCGGCCCGCTTCGCCTGGTACATCGCGACGTCGGCGCGGCGCAGCAGCTCGCCCGCGCTCACGCCCGGACCGGCGAGCGCGATGCCGGCGCTGGCCTGGACGGTGACCTGCATGCCGGCGAGGGCGACCGGCTCGCGAAGGCAGTCGAGGATGCGGCGGGCGCGGTGGATCGCGGTGGCCGGGGCGGGCAGGTGCTCGAGCAGGATCGCGAACTCGTCGCCGCCCAGCCGGGCCACCACCGCGCCGTTGTCGGTGGCCGCCGCGCCCAGCCGCTCGCCCACCTCGACCAGCAGCTTGTCGCCGAAGGCGTGGCCGAGCGTGTCGTTGACCTCCTTGAACCGGTTGAGGTCGACCAGCGCGAGCGCGAGCGTGCCGCCGGTGCTCTCCCGCGCCTCGGCGAGCCGGTCGAGCAGGGCGCGCCGGTTGGCGAGGCCGGTGAGCGGGTCGCGGCGGGCGTCGCGGGCGTGCTGGTCGCGCTCGGCGATCAGCTCGGCGTACGCCCGGGCGTTGAGGATCGCGGTGGTGAGCGAGGCGCCGTAGGCCCGCAGCGTGCTCTCCTCGCGCCCGTCGAGCCCGACGGTGGTCGCCGGGAGGGCGAGCCGGAGCACGCCGACCGCGCTGCCGTCGCGCCCGCCGAGGAAGCGGCTCGCGGTCAGCGGCGCGGGCGGCGGGGCGGCACCGGAGGGCCCGTCGTACACCACGCCGTCGGCGTCGGCCCGGACCAGCCGGCACGGCTCGACGTCCCAGAGCTCGACCTGGGCCTGCCGGGCGTTGAATAGCCCGACCGCCCCGCGCGCGGCGGTGTGCAGCACGCCGGTGAGATCGACCCCGTTGAGCGCGTCGGTGGCGGCGGCGAGCTGCTCCCAGGTGCTGCGCTCGGCCCGCAGGTGGAGGCGGTGCATGTAGACCAGGTAGAGCACGAGCTGGGCCAGCGGGATCGCGACCAGCAGCCGCAGGTCGAGCATGACGAGCGCGGTCGCGGCCACGGCGATGGCCAGGCAGGCGAGATTGAGCGCGAGCCGGATGTCGGCGTCGGTGCGCAGGACCTGCTGCATGGAACGGCCGGTGACCAGCGCGACCGTGGTCGCGATCACCGCCTCCTCCACCACGACGAAGGCGACCGCGCCGACGAGCAGCGCCAGCAGGTAGGTGGTCCACGGCGCGACCGCGCCGCCCGCCAGCGTGGGGTGCACACCGGCGGCCGAGACGGCGCCCGTCGCCGCGGCGGCCGCGAGCACGACCGTGCCGCCGTTGTGCAGTGCCTTGTGCAGCGAGCCGCCCCGGTGGCGCACGACGCCTCGGCCGACGGCGACGCCCGCGGCGACGCAGACCAGCGCCCACTGCGGCGGGAGCACGACGGCCACCACCAGCACCGCGGACGAGGCCGCGTTGAACCGGATCTGCGTGCGGATGCGCACCGGTGCCGAACAGCCGACGCCCACGACCACGAGGGCGGCGGCGATGACGAGGACGAACGCCTCACTCGGCGACGGGACGCTCAACCGGGGAACGGCCCACGCGAGACAACCTCCGGCAGAAAGCAGGACGAGACCGGTCAGCAGCCGCAGCTGCCCGGTCTCACCCCTGCTCATGCCGGTCCGTGCCCTCCACAGTGGAGCATTTCCATCGACCGGTCGACATTCGGTCAGGTTACCGCAGCGGAGGGTGAGATCGACACCCTCGACGCCCGGCCGCCTCCATACAGGACCCCTCAGCCCCACTCCAAGCCCTTGCGCATGATGGCCGCCCTCCCTTCCGTGTCGCCCGCGCACACCGTAGGGAGAATTCGCCCAGGAAAGGAAGGTTAAAACGTCCCTTGCACCAGACTGAGCCTATTCAGGCGGATCTGTGACGTTCCGTCGGTTTCACGCCACGCTCCGCAACCATCGCCGCGCTACAACGGACCCGCGAGGGGACACGCGCGGTAACCCTCAACCGGCACTTTACCCAGCTCACGTCACACCAGCACCACTGGTTTCACGCCGCTGGGCGCCGTACGCGCGACGGTTGCGGGGCGTATCGACGCGGTTCTACCAGAACCCGCCGTGACCTGGCACCCACAGTGCCCTCCGGACCCAGAGCCGGTACGGAGCGCGAAAGTCCCGCCCGGTACGCTCGCGCGGTGGCGGATTCGGGCGAGGTGCGGCGGCGTGGCCGGCCCCGGGACCCCGACATGGAGGCGCGGGTCTACAGCGTCGCCGTCCTGGTCTTCGCCGAGAAGGGCTGGGCCGGCTTCACGCTGGACGAGGTGGCCCGCCGTTCCGGTGTCGGCAAGGCGTCGGTCTACCTGCGGTGGCGCGACAAGCGCGAGCTGCTGCTCGCCGCGATGGGCGACCGGCTGGAGCCGTTCCAGGGCTGGACCCACACCGGCGACCTGCGCGAAGACCTCAAGGCGATGGCCCGCTACGTCTTCCAGATGTACTGGGGCTGGGCCGGCCTCGCGGTCATGCGGCTGTGGCTCGACGCGCGCACCTACCCCGACCTCTTCGCCGACCTGCGTGACTTCTATCTCTTCGGCAGCGTGCGGATGGTGGAGGCGATGATCGGGGCGGCGGTGGCCCGGGGCGAGCTGCCGGAGGGCACCGAGCCGGCGCTGGTGCTCGGCACGATGTTCGGCGTGGCCACCGTCCAGGTCTCGCTGGCACCGCCCGCGCCGGGCGAGGACGTCACCGCCCGCACCGAGGAGTACGTCGAGGCGCTCGTCGACATGGTCCTCACCGGCCTGCGCCGCGGCCCGGCCGGCTGAGCCGCCGCGCGGCGCGTCCCGGCCCGCCTCACTCGGGGGCCGCGTGCCGCCCGGTCGCGCCGGCCCGCCGCACCGCCCGCCCGAGCAGGGCCGAGACCCGTTCCTCGACCTGTCGCGCGGTCGCCGCCCCGGTCATCACCGGCGTCAGCCGGCCGCCCGTGTCGACCAGCAGCGTGGGGAAGGCGACCACGCCGAGCCGCCGTACCCGGGCGAACTCCGCCTCCGCCGCCCGCAGCGACCACGGATGGTCGAAGCCGGCGACCACCGCCGCCTCGTCCAGCCCGTACTCCCGGGCGATCCGCCGGTGCGTGTCCGGCCCGGCGAGGCTCCGCCCCTCGACGAAGAACGCCTCCTGCGACGCCGCGGCCAGCTCCACCGCCCGCTCCGGCGCGGCCCGCCGCAACGCGACATACCCGCGGGCAGCCGCGGTGGAGTTCATCACGAACGTCCCGTCCGCGGTCAGCCGCTCGTAGCCGTCGCCGAACCACGCGCCGGTCAGCTCGGCGATCCGGCGGTTGGTGCCGGACAAATCGCCCAGCCGGTGGAGCGGCACCCGCGCCGCACCCACGTAGAGCCCTCCACAGAGGACTTCCACGGGGACTCCGGGATACGCGGCGGCGAGATCCACCATCGTCTGCGCGAATCCGTACGACCACGCGCAGTAGCCATCGAACACATAGACGAGCCCAGGTTCGTTCATCGGTCCCCCAACGACCTCAAACGCCGCCCGGGAGTACGTACCGCGGGGCGGGCTCAGATGGTCAGGCTCGGGAAAATTTCCCGTTTCCGTTCAGCCGGCGGGCGCCGCCGTCCGTATCACCGGGCATGACCGCGATGCTGGGGTACGACGACCGGGGCGGCCCGTACCGCGAGCCCCAGTACCACGAGCCCTGGCCGGGGCCGCGCAGCTACCCCCGCCACCGGGCCGACCTGCCCCCGGGCACGGTCTGGGACGCTCCCCCGCCGGCCCGGTCCCGCCGGCGGGGGCCCCGGCTCCTGCTCGCCGGCCTGCTGGTCGCGGTGGTGTCGGCGGGCTCGGGCGGCGCCGCCGGCTGGTACGCCTCGCTCTGGGCGAACGCCCCCGCCGGCGGAGCCCGCCTCACCGCCGGCGGGGCCGTGCCGGACGCGCTGGTCGGCGCCGCCGAGCAGGCGCTGCCCGGCGTGGTCTCGGTCGAGGTCGTCGGCGAGGACGAGGCATCCTCCGGGTCCGGCTTCGTCATCGACGACCGGGGCCACATCATGACCAACAGCCACGTGGTGGTCGCCGGCGGGCGGATCACGGTCGTCGGCCAGGACGGCGAGGAGCGCACCGCCCGGCTGGTCGGGCGGGTCGCCCGCACCGACATCGCGGTGCTCCGGGTCGGTACGGGCGCCGAGCCCCTCCGCCCGCTCGCGCTCGGCCGCAGCAGCGACCTGAAGGTCGGCGAGCCGGTGCTCGCCGTCGGCTCGCCGCTCGGCCTCTCCGGCAGCGTCACGGCCGGCATCGTGAGCGCGGTCGACCGGCAGGTGCGGCTGGGCGACGCGGCACGGCAGCCGGCGGTACAGACCGACGCCTCCATCAACCCCGGCAACTCCGGCGGCCCGCTCGTCAACGCCCGCGGCCAGGTCGTCGGCGTGAACACCGCGATCGCGACCATCGACGGCAACGGCAACATCGGCATCGGCTTCGCCATCCCGATCGAACGGGCCGCGCAGACCGCCCAGGAGATCATCGCGGCGGCCTGACCTTGCGGGGCGGGCATCCGTGGAAGACTGAGGCCCGTGGGTATCGTCTCGCCGGGCTTCCGTGGCCGGCCGCGCTCGTCCGGGCCCAAGCTGCCGCCCGGGCAGTACCTGGTCGACGACTTCCCGGTCCTCTCCGCCGGCCCCACGCCCCGGGTGCCGATGGACCGCTGGGAGTTCGTCATCACCACCGAGACCGCGCGCGAGCACCGGTGGAGCTGGCCCGAGCTGATGGCGCTGCCCAGCGAGACGCCGGTCGTCGACATCCACTGCGTGACCAAGTGGTCCAAGCTCGGCACCACCTGGCAGGGCGTCTCCCTCGACACGCTGCTGTCCGATGTGGACACGGCGGCCGACTACGCGCTCGTCCACTCGTACGGCGGCTACACCACCAACCTCCCGCTCGCCGACCTGGTCGACGGGCAGGCGTGGGTCGCCTACCAGTTCGACGGCGACGACCTCGCCCCGGAGCACGGCGGCCCGGCCCGCCTGCTCGTTCCCCACCTGTACTTCTGGAAGTCGGCGAAGTGGGTGCGCGGCATCCAGCTGCGCTTCGAAGACGAGCCCGGGTTCTGGGAGACGGCCGGCTACCACGACTACGGTGACCCATGGCGCGAGCAGCGGTACCAGGGCGACTGACCTGGCGGGTCGGCACGCTGGCGGAGGCCCGCGCCGAGACACCGACCGCCCGCACGCTGGTGCTCGACGTGCCCGGCTGGCCCGGCCACCTCGCCGGCCAGCACGTCGACGTGCGCCTCACCGCCGAAGACGGCTACAGCACACAGCGCAGCTACTCCCTCGCCGCGCCGGCCGATGGCGAGCGGGTCGAGCTCACCATCCAGGCCGTACCGGAGGGTGAGGTCTCGCCGTACCTGATCGAGGTCTACTCCCCCGGTGACCCGGTGGAGCTGCGCGGCCCGGTGGGCGGCTGGTTCGTGTGGCGGCCCACCAGCACCGACCCGGTGCTGCTGGTCGCCGGCGGTTCCGGCATCGTCCCGCTGATGGCGATGATCCGCGCGCGGCGGGCGGCGGGCAGCCGCACCCCGTTCCGGCTCATCTACTCGGTGCGCACGCCCGACGACGTCTACTACGCCGACGAGCTGCGCCGCCGGGTCCGCGACGACGCCGGCCTCGACGTCACGTACGCGTACACGCGTGCGGTCCCGGAAGGCTGGCCGACGCCACCGCGCCGGGTCGGCGTCGCCGACGTCAACACCGCCGGCTGGCCGCCGGCCCTCACGCCGGACTGCTACGTGTGCGGCCCGACCGGCTTCGTCGAGACGGTCGCCGACATCCTCGTCGCACTCGGACACGACCCCCGCCGCGTGCGCACCGAGCGCTTCGGCCCGACCGGAGGTTGACACAAAATGCCCGAACCCGCACTCGACCTCGGCCCGCACATCGACGGCAACGTGCTCGCCGGCCCGCTACAGGAGATCTTCGCGGTCGACGTGACCGCCGCGACCAGCCGCTGCGCCTCCTGCGGCCGGACCGGCGCGGTCGCCGCCCTGCACGTGTACCCGAACGCGCCCGGCATGGTCGCCCGGTGCCCCAGCTGCGAGGAGGTCGTGCTCCGCGTGGTCCGGGCGCCCGACGCCGCCTGGCTCGACCTGCGCGGCGCGGTCTCGCTGCGCCTCCCGATGTGACCGTGTTCGCCGTGGACCTGGGCGGCGGTGCCCTGCTCCGTCCCATCGAACCCTGGCAGGCGGAGGAGTTCCTCGCCCACATCGACCGGGCCCGCGCGGTGGTCGACCCGTGGATCCCGTGGGCCAGCCGCAGCACCGACCTGGAGTCGGCCCGGGCCACCCTCCAGCGGTACGCCGACCTCCAGGCCCGCGACGCCGGCCGGCTGTACGGCATCTGGCTCGACGGCACGCTGGTCGGCGGCACGATGTTCGTCCACTTCGACGCGAAGGCCGGCGCCTGCGAGATCGGCTGCTGGCTGGAGCCCGCCGGGCAGGGCCGAGGGCTGATCACCAAGGCCGCCGGCCACCTCGTCGACTGGGCGATCGGCGTGCGCGGCATCCACCGGGTCGTCTGGCAGAACCGCCCGGAGAACATCGCCAGCCGCAACGTGGCCCAGCGCCTCGGCATGCGGCTCGAGGGCGTGCTGCGCGAGGAGTTCCTCTACCAGGGCGAGCGCCACGACACCGAGGTCTGGTCGCTGCTGGCCCCGGAGTGGCAAGGGCTGACCGCCGGCCACGCGACGGCCCCGATCAGCCCCCGGCGCGGTACGGAGTGACCGTGTGCCGCGCCTTCGCGGCGGGGTTGGCGGCGGTGGTGACCGAGTCGAGCATCGCCCGCCCCAGCACCGCGTGCGCCTGCACCGCCGGATGGGTCGCGCCGTAGTTGTCCAGATCGGAGAGTCCGTCGGCGAAGAGCGCGTACGTGAGCACCGGCGCCCCGTCCGTGCCGAACATGATGCCGGCCTCGTGGCGGGAGGCGCCGAGCGTGTTGAAGTCCGCGCCGTACTTGGTGGCGACCCGGCTCCGCTCCGCCGACGACATGTTCCGCCGCACGCCGTCGTGGTAGCCGTTGACCCACCGGGTCACGCCGAGCATGAAGTCGCAGGAGGCGGGTGACAGCAGCGTCTTGTCGGCCAGCCGCCGCAGCAGGTCGTGGGTCTCGCGGGGCGTGGTGACGCCGAGGAAGAAGCGGTTGGGGTTGGCGACCGGCTCGACCCGCGTGTGCGTGAAGCCCTTCGCCGCCAGGATCTCGTTGATCTCCAGGGCCGGCACCACGCGCCCGCACATGCGTACCGCCGTGTTGTCTGAGACCAGCAGCATCGCGGTGAGGAAGTTGGCGACGGTGATGTCGTCGCCCCAGACGGTGTGCAGGTGGTAGATGCCGCTGCCGCCGAGGATGATGTCGGCCGGCAGGTCGAGCTTCTGCCCGAGGCTCAGCTGGCCCCGGTCCACCTTGTCCAGCACCGCGGTCGCGACGAAGAGCTTCTGCACGCTGTACCCGTGGATGACGTGGTCGGCGTCGTCCGCCACCAGTGTGGTGAGCGCGCCGGTCCCGTCGAGCGCGGCGATGTGCGAGTGCCAGGTGCCGCCCGCCTTCGCCTTCTGCCGCGCGTACAAAGCGGCGATCCCCCGGAGGCCGCCTCCCGCGAAGGCGTGCGCGGGTCCGCCCGTCGTGCCCGCCGCCACCGCGGCGGCGGCGGCCGTCACCCCGAGCGCGGCGCGCCGGCTGATTCCGCTGGCCATCCGAATCCTCCCCATGGTCGTCGATGGACGGCGCGAGATTACCGGATCGACCCTTCACTCCGCCTTCACCCGCGCGCGGGCGGCGCCGGTTTAGCGACTGGGCAGTAACATACTGCGGAGCAGCACGCGACGAGGCGGGAGGCGACCGGGTGGAGCGTCGGCTGGAGGGGAAGGTCGCGCTGGTCACCGGCGCGAGCCGGGGCATCGGGCATGCCGTGGCGCGGCGGCTGGTCGCGGAGGGCGCGCGCGTGTGCGTCACCGCCCGCAAGCCCGAGCCGCTGCGCGAGGCGGCCGCCGCGCTGGGCGGGCCCGACCAGGTGCTCGCCGTCGCCGGCAAGACGGACGACCCGGCACACCGGGCGGAGGCGGTCGAGCGGGCGGTCGAGACGTTCGGGCGGCTCGACATCCTGGTCAACAACACCGGCATCAACCCCACCTTCGGCCCGCTGCTGGAGACCGACCCGGCGGCGGTGCGCAAGATCTTCGACGTCAACGTCTTCGCGGCGGTGTCGTGGGTGCGGCAGGCACACGAGGCGTGGCTCGGCGAGCACGGCGGCGCGGTCGTCAACATGTCGTCGATCGCCGGGCTGGGTCCGGCCCCCGGCCTGGGGGCGTACGCGGCGAGCAAGGCCGCCCTCATCCAGGTCACCGCCCAGCTCGCGGTCGAACTCGCGCCTACGGTACGGGTCAACGCGGTCGCCCCGGGCGTGGTGAAGACGCAGTTCGCGACCGCGCTCTACACCGGGCGGGAAGACGAGGTGGCGGCCGGCTACCCGCTGGGACGGCTCGGCGTGCCGGCCGACGTGGCGGGGGCGGTGGCGTTCCTCGCCTCGCCCGACGCGGGCTGGATCACCGGGCAGACGCTGGTGGTCGACGGCGGCGTCACGCTCGTCGGCAACCTGGCATGACGTCCGCCAGCCCGCCCGGGCTGGAGCTCGCCCGGCTCCGCGCGTACCTCGACGCGCACCACCCCGGCCTCCGCACCGGCGAGCTGCGCGCGGAGCTCATCGCCGGCGGTCGCTCCAACCTCACGTACACGCTCCACGACGACTCCCACACCTGGATCCTCCGGCGGCCGCCGCTCGGGCACGTCCTGCGTACCGCCCACGACATGACCCGCGAGCACCGCGTGATCAGCGCGCTCGCCCCCACCGCCGTGCCGGTGCCCGGCACCGTGCTGCTCTGCCCCGACGCCGAGGTGCTCGGGGCGCCGTTCTACCTGATGGAGTACGTGGCCGGCACGATCTACCGCACCGCCGAGCAGACCGCGTCGCTGGGGCCGGAGCGGGCGGCCACGCTCGCGTACACGCTGGTCGACGTCCTCGCCGACCTGCACGAGGTGGACCCCGCGGCGGTGGGGCTGGGCGACTTCGGGCATCCGGCCGGCTACCTGGAGCGGCAGGTGCGGCGGTGGAAGGGGCAGCTCGACGCCTCCCGCAGCCGCGAGCTGCCGGGCATCGAGGAGCTGCACGCCCGCCTCGCGGCCACCACGCCGGCGGAGAGCGGCGCGGGCATCGTGCACGGCGACTACCGGCTCGACAACGTGGTGGTCGACGCGGGCGGGCGGGTCGCCGCCGTCCTCGACTGGGAGATGGCGACGCTCGGCGACCCGCTCGCCGACCTCGGGCTGCTCCTCGTCTACTGGGACGGGCTGGGGCGGATCGGCGGCAACGCGGTCGCCACCGCGGTCAACCCCGCCGCCGGCTTCCCGCCGGGGAGCGCGCTCACCGCCCGGTACGCCGAGCGCCGCGGCGCCGACCTGGCCCGGCTGCCGTGGTACACCGCGTTCGGCTACTTCAAGCTCGCCGTGATCGCCGAGGGGATCCACTACCGGTACACCAGGGGCAAGACCGTCGGCGCCGGCTTCGAGGAGCTCGGCGCGATCGTCCCGCCGCTGGTCGCGCAGGGCCACGCCACGCTGTCCGAGGAGACCTAGATGGACTTCGGGTACGACGACAAGACCGAGGAGCTCCGCGAGCGGCTGCTCACCTTCATGGACGAGTACGTGTACCCGGCCGAGCCGGTCTACGCGGAGCAGGAGGCGTCCGGTCCACTGTGGACGACACCGCCCATCGTGGACGAGCTGAAGGCGCGGGCCCGCGAACGCGGCCTGTGGAACCTCTTCCTCCCCTCGATCGGGCTCACCAACCTCCAGTACGCGCCGCTCGCCGAGATCACCGGCCACAGCCCGCTGCTCGCCCCCGAGGCGCTCAACTGCTCGGCACCGGACACCGGCAACATGGAGCTGCTCGCCGAGTTCGGCTCGGCGGCCCAGCGGGAGCGGTGGCTGGAGCCGCTGCTGGAGGGGCGGATCCGCTCCGCCTTCTGCATGACCGAGCCGGACGTCGCCTCCTCCGACGCCACCAACATCGCCACGCGCGTCGAGCGCGACGGCGACGAGTACGTGGTCAACGGCCGCAAGTGGTGGTCGTCCGGCGCGATGAACCCCCGCTGCGAGATCCTCGTGGTCATGGGCCGCACCGACCCGGAGGCGCCGCGGCACCGCCAGCAGAGCATGATCCTGGTACCCCGCGACACTCCCGGCGTCACCGTGCGCCGAGGGCTGCGGGTCTTCGGGTACGACGACGGTGGACACGGCGGTCACGCGGAGATCTCGTTCGAGGACGTGCGCGTACCAAAGGAGAACCTGATCGCCGGGGAGGGTGACGGCTTCGCGATCGCCCAGGCCCGGCTTGGTCCCGGCCGGATCCACCACTGCATGCGCCTGATCGGCATGGCCGAGCGGGCGCTGGCGCTGATGTGTGCGCGGGCGAGCGAGCGCGTGGCCTTCGGGCGGCCGATCGCCGAGCACGGCGTGGTGGCCGACTGGATCGCCGAGTCGCGCGTACGAATCGAGCAGGCCCGGCTGCTGGTCCTGAAGACCGCGTGGCTGATGGACACGGCCGGCAACAAGGCCGCCCACGCGGAGATCCAGGCCATCAAGATCGTGACGCCGGCGATGGCCGAGTGGGTACTGGACAAGGCGATCCAGGCCCACGGCGGCGGCGGGGTCAGCCAGGACTACCCGCTGGCCCGGCTCTGGAGCGCCGCCCGCACGCTGCGGATCGCCGACGGCCCGGACGAGGTGCACCGGGCCGCGCTCGCCCGGCGCGAGCTCCGCCGCCAGCGGCCGTCCGCCTGACGCCGCCGCCCTTCGGCTGCCGCTTGGCCGGTGGCCGCCCCGTGGCAGCGCGCCGAGCAGCGGCAGCCTGGATGAAGTCGAGCATCCGGTAACAGTGTGCGAGCAGCTCGCGCCCGTGCACCGGCCGCTCGAACTCGGCTTCAGTGATCGACTCGCGCCATGATCATCCATCCGGCGCGACATTCACAGCGTACTTTCAGGAGAGCAAGTCGATTAGCTGGCTCGCGTTGCGCTGTGCATAGTCGCGGTAGCAGTTGTTGGTGAGCACGTGCAACTGGTCACTCTCGCTGGCCAGCTTCTTCAGCTTGGGCGCCCACTCGATCAACTCCTGTTCCGAATACAGGTAGCCGAACTTCTCGTGGATGTCCTTACTGGTCCACTTTTCACTGTGGCCGTGAAAGCGCACCACCGACAGGTCGGCGGTCGCGACCAGCAGCGGCGGCACCGACGACTTGTACCCCTGGGGCATGTCGACGCAGACGTACGGCAGTCGGTGCTCGCGCAGGAACTCCAGCGTCTCGTCGCGGTTGCCGTCGGCGAACCACGAGGAGTGGCGAAACTCGTACACGGCGCGCAACGGCCGCACGCGGCGCTCCACCTCCAGCAGGTACTGCTTGTTGGCGCGGCGGATGGTGAACCACGGCGGAAACTGGAACAGCAGCGCGCCCAGCTTGCCCGCGTCGACGAGCGGCTGGAGCGCGGCGAGGAACCGCTCCCACACCTGCTCGTACGCGGCCGGATCGAGGTCGCCGGGATAGACGCTCTTCTTGTCGGTCTCCGGCCGGAGGTCCTTGTAGATGGCGGAGACCTTGGTGGGATGGCCGGTGAGCAGGCTGAACGCCTTGATGTTGAACGTGAAGCCGGGCGGCGTGCGCTCCGCCCACAGCCCGGCGGTCTGCTCGGCGGGCGGCGAGTAGTAGGTGGAGTCGACCTCGACCAGCGGAAACTGCTCCGCGTAGTGACCCAGTCGCTTCTCCGGCGTGTCCGCGCTCGCCGGGTACCACCCCGACTCGAGCAGCGTGCGGTCGGTCCACGACGCCGTGCCGACCTTGATCTCCCCCACGCTCCCAGTTCACCCGCCGGCGCCGCCTTCGGCAACCGGAACGACCAACGCGGGGTGCCGCGGGTCGTCCATCCGCACCACCGCGTCGGCGAACGAGGCCGGATCGACCTCCTCCGCGTACCGCGCGTAGGCGGGCAGCGTCCACCGCAGGTCGGCCGGCATCCGCCGGTCCAGCGCCGAGGGCGACAGCACCAGGTGGAACGCCACGTCGAACGGCAGGACGCCGCCGAGCAGCAGCGCACCGCTCACGAGGACGGCGGCGCCGGGCGGGACGGTCAGGTAGGGCGCGCGGGTCGCGCGGTCGGTCGCTGGGTCCCAGAGGCTCGGGAGGACCCGGCCGGTGCCGCCCGGGGAGAGCGGGTCGAGCACCTCGCGGCGCAGCCCGGCCTCGTCGAGCCAGCCGGTGTAGAAGGCGTCGGAGTTGTCCCGCCCGTACTCGAAACGCAGCGACGCCGACCGCAGGAAGCCACCGGCGGCGACGTGGACGGCGGGGCGCCCGCGGGCCCGGAGCGGGTCGACGAGCGCGGCGGCGAGCCCGTCGGGGTCTGCCGGTGGCGGCCCGTCGACCGCCACCCTCAGCCACTGCCCCGGCCGGTCGGCGGCCAGCCGGTCGGCGAGCTCCGCCACGAGCAGGTCGGGGGCGATGGGACGCACGCGCATCCCACCAGCGTGCCGCACCGGGGGCGACGGCTCAGGCGTCGCGCTCGATGACCACGCGCGCGTCGTCTGCCAGGCGGTAGCCGACCCCGTAGACGGTGGTGACCAGCGGCACGTGCATGCCGATCTTGGAGCGCAGGCGGCGGATGTGCACGTCGACCGTGCGCGCGCCGGCGTGCTCGTAGCCCCACACGCCGGTCAGCAGTTGGAGGCGGCTGAACACGCGGCGGGGGTTTTCCGCGAGGAAGAGCAACAGGTCGAACTCGAGCCGGGTCAGCCGCAACTGCTCGTCGCCGAGCAGCACGGTGCGGGAGGCGGCCAGGACGCGCAGCGTGCTCTCGCCGGTGGACGCCGCGCGGCTCGGGACCGGCGCGTCACCCTCCTCCGCCTCCTCCTCGTCGAGGGAGTCGGGCGCGGTGGCGACCGGCGGTGGCGAGAGGCTCACGGTGCCCTCGCCGCGCTCCACGAGCTCACGCGCCACCTCGAGCAGGCGGAAGGCCTGCGGGGTGAGCCCGTCGTCGCTGGCGAGCGGGATCGAGAACGTCACGGTGAGTGTGGGTGAACCACCGGCGGGCCGGCGGCTCCCGGGTGCCCGGCCAGGCCCCGGTGGCTGCGACATGTGCCATCCGACGCGCGTGGACGTGGCGACGACCGACATGGGTCCTCCTCAACAATCGGATATCGCCCGCGTGCGGCCCGAAAATGGGGCCGGTGTTAGTACGCGAAGCGAATCCCCAGGAAACTCAAGTTTTACAGCGGTGCTGCCGGCCCCAATTCCGGCAACATTCCACCAGTCAAACGGTTTCCGACCAGAAACAGAGCCATGCGTGAGGCAGGACGATTAAGTCAGGCGAAGAAGGCACACGAGTATCCCCAACAGAGTGCATGTGTCGATGGTCCCGGCCCGCCCGGTCCCCGGTCAATAGGCGCGGGCGTTGCAGAAATGTGACAATCGACAACCTTTGCGGGAATCGATATCTCTCACTACCTCGCGATTGCCTCCCCTAAAAGGGGGGATGGACGCTCGGTGAGCATGACCGTCCACGATCATCGGTCCGGTATCGTCACCGTGCTGTGGACACGCTGACGACCCCCGGGCGGGCGGCGCGCCTGCTGGCCACGGTGGCCGCGGGGGTGCTGCTGCTGGCGGGCACCTTCTGGGGGGTCGACGACGACTTCCCGTTCGGCCCGTTCCGGATGTACTCGACCGCGCCCGGCCCCGACTCCCCCGCCCCGGACACGCGCGTGGAGGGCGTCGACACCACCGGCGCGGTCGTCCCGCTGACCGAGCGGAGCACCGGCATCCGCCGGGCCGAGATCGAGGGGCAGATGCAGGCGTACGAGCAGGACCCGTCCCGCCTGAGCCGGGTCGCCGAGGCGTACGCCGCCCGCAACCCGAACGCGCCGGCGCTGGTCGAGGTGCGCATCGTGATCCGCTACGAGGGCGTGAAGGACAGCCGCCCCACGCGTACCCACACCGACGAGACGGTGGCCTCGTGGCGGCCGTGAAGCGGTGGCTCTTCGAGCCGGTGCCGCGGGGGCGGATCGCGGCGTTCCGCACGCTCGTCTACCTCTTCGTCGTCGCCGACCTGACCGTGATCACGCCGTGGGTGCGGACCCACGCCCACGTCCCCGGTGACCTGTACCAGCCGCTCCTCGTGGGGCGCATCCTTCCGCTGCCCACGCCCACCCCGCTGCTCGTACACGCCATCTTCTGGATCCTGCTGGTGACGTCGCTGGCGGCGGCGACCGGACGCGCGCCGCGGGTCCTGGGCTGGACGGTCTTCGCGCTCTACTTCGAGTGGATGATCATCGCGATGAGCTACGGGAAGGTGGACCACGACCGGTTCGGCTTCCTGGTAGCGCTCGCGGTGCTCCCCACCGTGGGGCGGGCGCGGCACGGCGACACCACGCGGACCGAGGCCGGCGGCTGGGCGCTGCGGGTGACCCAGATCGCGGTGGTGTGCACGTACTTCCTGGCCGCCATCGCCAAACTCCGCTTCGGCGGGCTCGACTGGCTGACCAGCTCGGTGCTCGCCCGCGCGATCATCCGGCGAGGCACCGACTTCGCCGACCTGATCGCCCAGGTGCCCTACCTGCTGATCGTGGCGCAGTTCGGCATCGTGGCGTTCGAGCTGCTCAGCCCGCTCATCTTCGTACTGCGCGACCGCTGGCGACACGCGGGGATCGGGTTCTTCTACACATTCCACCTGTTCACCTACGCGGCGATCACGATCTCGTTCGCCCCCCACCTGGTGGCGATGGCCTCGTTCCTGCCGCTGGAGAAGGTGCGCCCGATCGAGTGGCTGAAGGCACGGCGGGGCGAGCGCGCGGCGGCGCAGACCTAAGGCCTTTCCAAGGGGCAGATTCGGGCTACCGCGATGTTCGTCGTGGTCGAGACCGCTGCTCCCGCAGCCTCGCCCTCCGCGGTCAGCGAGGGTCGACCCTGACCCACGCGGCCTCCGGCCTTTGTGGCGATTTCTTGACCGGGTCTTGTAGGTGCGAGGCGCGGTTGGGCGGTGCCGCCCGCCACGGCACCGCGAAGATCCGGCCAGGTGCGCCCTAGGCGTCGGGGCGGGGCACGGCGCACGCGGCGGTGCCGCCCGGCATGCGGTGGCGGTTGCGCGCGACCCAGCGGTACACCGGCCAGGCCGCCGCCCGCACCGGGAGCAGCCGCAGCACCGCGCCGGCCGCCCGCCACCAGGGGCGGCTGGAGCCGAGCAGCAGCGCGATCGCGTCGGGCCCGGCGGCGGTGGCACCGGTGCGCGGGTCGACCCACTGCACCGCCTCCGCGCACTGGGCCGCGGTGAGCCCCAGCGCGTCGAGATCGGCGAACTGCCACGGCACCACGCGCGCCGGCGAGGGCACGCGACGCTGGGCGAACTCCGCGCACGAGGTGCAGAAGGCGCAGTCGCCGTCGTACACGAAGGTCGGTCGGTCCATACCTCCATGGTGCCGCAACCGGCGGTAAACCGCCCGCCGCCCCACGGCGTCTGCCTCCACAACCCAGGGAGGATGAAAATGTGGATCAAGTACCCGCTCGCGCTCGCCTGCCTCGCCCTGCCGCTCGTGGTGGCCACCGGCGCCGGGGCGGGCGCGACCGACCTGCCCGCGCCCACGCGGACCGACCCGGTGGTCGGCACCGCCACCGTCCCGCCGGACAGACCGGTGCTGGTCGGCGTCCGCCACGGGCGGCACGACCGGTACGACCGCGTGGTCTTCGACTTCGCTGGCGGCACGCCCGCCTACCGGGTCGAGTACGCCCCGCTGGTCGGCATCGGCACCGGTGACCCGATCGCGCTGGCGGGGGCGGCCGACCTGCGCGTCACGTTCGCCGGCGCGCCCTCGACCACGCTCGACATGCGCACCGTGCTCGACCCGCGCTACCCGACGCTGCGGCAGGTGCGCTTCGGCGGCGCGTTCGAGGGGCGGATCCTCGCCGGCCTCGGCCTCGCCGACCGGCTCGGCTTCCGCGTGCTGCGACTGGCCGACCCGCCGCGGATCGCCGTCGACGTGGCGCATCCGCCGGCCGCCCCGTTCGGCACGGAGACGTTCCGGGGCGGCGGTGGCGCCGGCCTGGTCTCGATCGCCGGCGTACGCTCCGGCGCCCATCCCGGGTACGACCGGCTGGTGCTCGACCTGCGCACCGCGGCGCACCCGCTGGTGACCGTGGCGTACACGCGCCCCGCGCCGAACCGCGTCCACATCGGACTCACTGGGCTGACCACCGCGCCGGCGCGGATCACCGGCCCCCGTCAGATCCACATCGGACTGAGCCGGCTCCGGGGCGTCTCGGTCGTCGCGTACGAGAACGGCACCGTCTCGGTCTTCGCGGACACCAACCGGCGTACCGGCTTCCGCGTGATGCTGCTCACCAACCCCACGCGCGTGGTGGTGGACGTGCGGCACTGAGCCTGCCGGCCCGCTTGCGCGACACTCAGCGCCGGCGTGGTGTCGCGGGGATCGAGATCAGGACGACTCGCGACGCGTGCGTGGCGAGAAGTTCACCCTATGTATGGGGTCAAGAAATCGCCACGGACGCGCCCGGGCGCGGCGATCTCTCGGCGCCGAGGCGAGGGCGGGGGTGTGGACCGCGGAGGGCGAGGCTGCGGGAGCGGCGGTCTGGACCGCGACGGGCATCGCGGTAGCCCAGAACGATCTTCCAGTAGCGGTTTGTGGGAGAGGGATCTGGTGCGCGCGGGCGGCAGCTTGGCCAGGGCGTGCATCCGCGCGGTCGCCTTCGAGCCGGAAGCTCCTTAGTCGTCGGGAAGGAGTTCGACGCGGGCGTCGTCGGCGAGGCGGTAGCCGACGCCGTACACGGTGGTGACCAGGGGCACGTGGTCGCCGACCTTGGCGCGCAGCCGGCGCACGTGGACGTCGACGGTGCGGGCCACGGCGTGCTCGTATCCCCAGACGGAGCCGAGCAGCTGGAGCCGGGTGAAGACGCGGCGCGGGTTCTCCGCGAGGAAGACCAGCAGGTCGAACTCCAGGCGGGTCAGGTCGAGCGGCGCGCCGCCCCGCGTCACGGTGCGGGAGGCGCGGGAGATCCGCAGCGCGCCGGGCACGGCCGCCGCGGCCGTCTCGGCGGGCTCGCCCGCGGGGAGCGCGAGGGGCGCCGGGGCCGCGAGGGGCGCCGGGGGCACCCCCGACGGCGCGATCGTCACCGTGCCCTCCCCGCGCTCGACCAGGTCGCGCACGACCTCCAGGAGGCGGAACGCGTGAGGGCTCATCGACTCTCCGGCCAGCGGCACCGTGAAGGTGACGGTGAGGGCCGGCATCGGTGCCGGGGCGGGACGGCGGGGCGCGCGGCCCGGCCCGGTGAGCTGCGACGGGTACCGGCGCTGTGGGATGGCGGTGACGGTCATGGTGGCTCTCCTCAGGTGGTCGGCCGTGGTCGGGGGTCGCCCGGGGAGACGGCCTGGAGGTACGCGTAGACGTCGGCGGGGCCGAAGGCGGGCAGCCCGGCCAGGCGCCAGGCGGCGAAGCCGCCCGCGACGTCGGTGGCGCGGTGCAGCCCGAGGTCCTGGAGGGCGGCGGCCGCGAGCGAGGAGGTGTAGCCCTCCTGGCAGAAGATGATCACGGGCAGGTCGTACCGGCCGGCGATCGGGAGCCGGGCGGCGCTGCGCGGGTCGAACCGCCACTCCAGCACGTTGCGCTCGACGATCAGCGCGCCCGGGATCTCGCCGCTGGCGGCCCGCTGGGCGGCCGGGCGGATGTCGACGAGGTGGGCGCCGCGCCGGTACGCGATGTGCGCCTCCTCCGGCTCCAGGCGGCGCAGCCGGGCCCGCGCCTCGGCCAGGATCTCGTCGATCCCCTTCGCGCCCGCAGGGGCGTGGTCGGCCCGCACGGCCGGACAGGCGAGCTGGCTCCTCACCACGAGACCCCCGCCCGCTCGATCTCGGCCACGCGGAGCTTGCCGTCGACCAGCCGGTAGCGGGTCATCGAGCGGAGGGCCGGCGCGTAAACGTGGATGCTGATCGCCGGCACCTCGCCCCGGTTGGCGACGCCGTGCACGTGGTGGGTCCCGAATCGCCGCCCGGACCCGGCCGGCAGGTCCATGTAGCGCACCCGCCCACCGCCCGGGGCCCCCGCGGAAACGTGGAGTGCAGCGGAGCGTTTTCGTGGTGTTGTTATCACGGTCCGCTCGACCAGGGCGCCGGACACCACCGTGAACGCCCCGGCCGAGCCGCCGTGGTCGTGCCAGTCGGTCTCCTGTCCGGGCAGCCAGGTCAGGAGCCAGACCTCGTGCTCAGCGGTCTCCGCGATCCGCGCGTACCACCGCTCGTCGGGATCGTACTGGGGCTGGATGGGCCACGCGGCCGGGTCAGCCGCCCACCGCCGCGCCGCGGCGAGCAGATCCGAGGACAACGTCATGACACACAGCGTACCCCATAAACCCCATCGGTCTAGTAGGGAAGGGTGGGCATTCGCGTGTCGCGCGTTACGCCCCGCCCTCCTTCAGCTCCACCGTCACCGGTTGGAACGAGGTGCCGGCCACGTCCACGCCCGCGCCCTTGAGGGCGTCGAGCGCCTTCTGGACGTACTCGTTGGTGTAGGCCGTCCCCTCCGGCTGCTTGGTGATGACCGTCTGGCCGTCCTGGTTCCTCGTCGTCAGCGAGAGGTCGACGGTCTGTTTCCAGGCGGCCTCGTCGAGCAGGCCGACCCCGTTCGGCGAGGGCCAGACGAGCTTGTTGACCTCGTTCATCTGCCACAACTGGTGGCTGGCGCCGAGCTTTGAGCCGCGCTTGACCACCAGGTCGCGGCACTCCTCGGCGTTGTCCCGGCAGTACGCCCAGCCCTTGAGCGAGCCGGTGAGGAACTTGACCGCCGTCTCCTGGTAGGCGCTGTCGCCCGCCAGCTTCTCGCTGTTGGCCCACACCGCGTCCTGGAGCATGGCGGTGCCGACGTCGTTCCAGTCGAGCACCGTGAAGTCGGCCGGCTGGTAGAGCTGGCCGGTCGCCGGGTTCTTCGCCTCCAGCAACTGCGCGTACTCGTTGTAGCTCATCGCCTGCGCGGCGTCGATGTCCCCGCGCAGCAGCGCCTGCATGTCGAACTGCTGCTGCACCAGCGTGACATCCCGGCCCGGGTCGAGGCCCGCCTTCGTCATCGCCGCGAAGAGCTCGAACTCGTTGCCGAAACCCCAGTTTCCCACCTTCTTGCCCTTGAGGTCCGCGGGGGCCTTGATGTCGCTGGCGGCAAAAGACACCTGGTACGTGCCAGAGCGCTGGAACACCTGCGCGATCTCGGTGATCTGGGCGCCCTGCTCGCGCGAGGCGAGCGCCTTCGGCACCCACGCGACGGCGAAGTCCGCCTGCCCCTGGGCGAGCACGGTCTGCGGCACGATGTCGACGCCGCCCTCCAGGATCCGCACGTCCAGCCCCTGCTCGCCGTAGAAGCCCTTGTCCACCGCCGCGATGTACCCGGCGAACTGGGCCTGCACGAACCATTGGAGCTGGAGCTTGACCGTCCTGGTGCCGCCGGTGTCCCCGCCCGGGGTTTCCGATTCGTCCGCGGTGCCACAGGCGGTGAGCGCGAGCACGCCCGCGAGCGCCCCGCCGATCATCCTTCTCATCGCATCCTCCAAGGGGGTGTGGTTATCCGGAACGGCGCCACGGCGTGGCGAGCCGCTCCAGTGCGAGCGCGGCGACGTAGAAGACGAGACCGAGCACGCACGCGCCAACCACGAAGGCCCAGGCACGCGGGTACGCGGTGTTCGCCGCCGCCGAGGTGATGCGGGAGCCCAGGCCGTCCTGAAGACCGCCGAAGTACTCCGCGACCACCGCCGCGATCACCGCCAGGGAGGACGCCTGGCGGAGACCGGTGAACACGAACGGGAGGGCGCCGGGCAGCCGTACGAGCCGGGTGAACGTCCAGCCGCCGGCGGCGTAGCTGTCCATCAGCTCCCGGTGGGTGGGGTCGACCTGGCGCAGCCCGCGCAGGGTGTTGACGAAGACGGGAAAGAAGACCACGATCGCGACGACCACGCGGCGGGGGATGCTGCTGGTCGAGTCGAACATGTTGTTGAGGATCGGCGCGAGCGCGATGATCGGCAGCGCGTTGAGCGCCGCGGCCACCGGGATCGACGCCTCGCCGACCAGCCGGAAGCGGCTGGCGACCATCGCCGCGAGGATGCCGAGCACCGCGCCGGCGACCAGCCCGACGAGCGCGTTGGTGCCGCTCGCCCGCCCGGTCTGCCAGATCACCTCGCGGCTGAGCCAGAACTGCTCCCAGATCGCCGAGGGCGCGGGCAGGATGAACGGCGCGACCCGCCCCGCCCTGACGACCACCTCCCACAGCGCGAGCCCGCCGATCCCCACGAGAGCCGGAGGCAGGAGGCCGCGCCAGGACGACTTCATGCCGGGATCTCCGAAGGTGTCCCCCGGAGCGCGCGGCGCACCTCGGTGATGCCGGCGAAGAAGCCCGCCGACTGCCGGGTCGCGTCGGTGCGATCGCCGAGGTCGATCTCGACGACCTCCGTGATCCGCCCCGGACGCGGGGACATGACCACGACCCGGTCGGAGAGGTACACCGCCTCCGGGATCGAGTGCGTCACGAAGATCGTGCTCGTGCCGGTACGCGCGCAGATCCGCAGCAGCTCGTCCTGGAGCCGCTCGCGGGTCATCTCGTCCAGCGCGCCGAAGGGCTCGTCCATCAGCAGCAGCGGCGGATGCACGGCCAGCGCCCGCGCGATCGCAACCCGCTGCCGCATGCCGCCCGACAGCTGCGGCGGGTAGTGCCGGGCGAAGTCGGCGAGCCCGACGAGGTCGAGCATCTCCCGTGCCCGCTCCCGCCGCTCGGCCCGCGAGGCGCCACGCAGCTCCAGGGGCAGCTCGACGTTGCGCCGCACGGTGCGCCAGTCGAGGAGCCCGGCCTGCTGGAAGGCGATGCCGTACTCCTGGTCCAGGCGCGCCCTGCGGGCCGGCTTGCCGGCGACGGCGACCGTGCCCTCGGTGGGCGGCACCAGGTCGGCGACCAGCCGCAGCAGCGTCGACTTGCCGCAGCCGGACGGCCCGATCAGCGACACGAACTGTCCACTCTCCACGGTCAGGTCGACGCCGGTGAGCGCCACGACCTGGTCGGCCCGCCCTGGGTTGTAGACCTTCCCGACTCCGGTCAGCTGCACAGCGGCGGTCATGCGGCCCTCCGTCGGTTGAGCGCGAACTCGGCGACGCCCACCACCCCGGCGACCGCGAGGCCGAGCAGCCCCGCGCCGATCATCGCGGTGTAGACCTTGGCCGGGTCGGCGGTCGCCTCCCGGGAGTACTCGATGACGAGGCGGCCGATGCCGCCCCGCGTACCGGTGGAGATCTCCCCCACGACGGCCCCGACGACGGCCGCGGCCCCCGCGAGGCGCAACGCGGGGAAGAGATAGGGCGTGGAGGCCGGGAGGCGGAGCTTCACCAGCGTGTGCCACCACCCCGCGGCGTAGCTGTGCATCAGCTCCTCGGCCACGCGCGGCGGCGACTGGAGCCCTCGCAGCATGCCGACGGCCACCGGGAAGAACGCGAGGTAGGCGGCGATGGTGGCGACCGACATCCAGGGCTGCCACGGATACGAGCCGAGCGAGAGCCGCCCGCCCCATCCCGCGATCGCCGGCGCGAGGGCGATGAGCGGCACGGTCTGGGAGAGGATCACATACGGCAGCAGACCCCGCTCCACCACGCGGAACCGCTGCATGGCCACCGCGAGCACGAGCCCGACGAGCGCACCGACCCCGAACCCGACGGCGACGCCGCGGAGCGTGAACAGGCACGCCCTGAGCACGACCAGCCCGATCGGGTCGCCCCCGGCCAGCTCCGGCTCACCGAAGCGGCGCAGCACGTCCCACACGTGCGGCATGGCGGCGTCGTCGGCGCGGGGCAGGATCCGCACGCCGAGGAGGCTTGTCCCGTCGTCGCCGCCGACCGCCTTGTACGCCTCCCACAGCAGCACCGCCACGACGACCGCGCCGAGCCCGGTGGCGAACGCCCGCGCTCCCCTCATCGCGTGGCGGCGTGCTCGGCGCGCAGCGCGGGGATGATGTGCTCCCCGTACGCGGCGAGGGTCTGCTCCTTGTCGTCGTGCTGGAGGTACACCGCGAACTGGTCGACGCCCAGGTCCCGGAGCGCCCGCAGCTTCGCGAGGTGCGAGTCCACCGGGCCGAGTACGCAGAACCGGTCGACGATCTCGTCCGGCACGAAGTCGGTGTGCGTGTTGCCGGCGCGGCCGTGTTCGGCGTAGTCGTAGCCGCGGCGGCCCTCGATGTAGTCGGTCAGTGCCTGGGGCACCGCGCCGGAGGCGCCGTAGCGGGCGACGATGTCGGCCACGTGGTTGCCCACCATGCCGCCGAACCAGCGGGTCTGCTCGCGCTGGTGGGCCAGGTCGTCGCCGACGTACGCGGGGGCGGCCACGCAGAACTTGATGGCGGCCGGGTCGCGCCCCGCCTTCTCGGCCGCCGCGCGCACGGTGTGGATCATCCAGGCGGCGATGTCGGGGTCGGCGAGCTGGAGGATGTAGCCGTCGCCCACCTCGCCGGTCAGCGCCAGCGCCTTCGGCCCGTACGCCGCGACCCAGACGTCGAGCGCGGTGCCGGGGCTGACCCACGGGAGGCGCACCTCGTTGCCACGGTAGGCGACCGGGCGGCCGGCCACCAGCTCGCGGATCACGTGGACGCACTCGGCCAGCTCCTTGAGCGTGGTGGGCGGGTAGCCGAGCGTCCGCAGTGCCGAGTCGCCCCGGCCGATCCCGCAGATGGTGCGGTCACCGTACATCTCGTTGAGCGTGGCGAACAGCGACGCCGTCACGGTCCAGTCGCGCGTGCCCGGATTGGTCACCATGGGGCCGACGATCACCCGCTCGGTGCGCGCGAGGATCTGCGAGTAGATGACGAACGGCTCCTGCCACAGCAGGTGCGAGTCGAACGTCCACACGTGACTGAACCCCGCCGCCTCGGCCCTGACCGCCAGGTCGACCACAGTGGACGCGGGAGGGTCGCACTGGAAGACGACGCCAATGTCCATGCTCACCTAACCTTCGGGAAGCCGAGGTCCACTTCGGACGTCGCCGGGTCGGGCCACCGCGAGGTGACCACCTTGGTGCGAGTGTAGAACTGGAGCCCTTCCGGACCGTACATGTGCAGGTCGCCGAAGAGGGACGCCTTCCAGCCGCCGAAGCTGTAGTAGGCAACCGGCACCGGGATGGGCACGTTGACCCCCACCATGCCGCAGACCACGTCGTACTGGAAGCGGCGCGCCGCCCCGCCGTCGCGGGTGAAGATGGCGGTGCCGTTGCCGTACTGGTTGTCGTTGACGAGCCTGAGCGCCTCGTCGTATGTGTCCACGCGCACCACCGACAGCACCGGCCCGAATATCTCGTCGGTGTAGAGCGGCGAGGTGGTGTCCACGTGGTCCACAAGGGACGCACCGAGGAAGAAGCCGGGCCCGCCGGTCGCCGGGTCGTCCCTGCCGTCGACCACGAGCTGGCCCTGGGACACGAGCTGGGCCTGGGACACGAGCTGGGCCTGGGACACGAGCTGGGCCTGGGAAAGGTATCCGGCCACGCGGTCGCGATGCTCGCGAGTGATCAGCGGGCCCATCTCCGAGTCCGGATCGGACGCGGGCCCGACCCGGATCTTCGCCAGTCGGGAGGCGATGGCGGGCACGAGCGCGTCGCCCGCCGACCCGACCGCGACCACGACGGAGACCGCCATGCACCGCTCCCCCGCCGAGCCGAAGCCGGCCGAGACCGCCGCGTCGGCCGCCGCGTCGACGTCGGCGTCCGGGAGTACGACCATGTGGTTCTTCGCCCCGCCGAGCGCCTGCACGCGTTTGCCGGCCCGCGTGCCCGCCTCGTAGATGGCGCGGGCGACCGGCGTCGAGCCGACGAACGAGAGCGCGCGCACGTCCGGGTCGGCGATCAGCGCGTCGACCGCGCTCCGGTCGCCCTGCACGACGTTGAACGCCCCGTCCGGCAGCCCGGCCCGGCGCAGCAGGTCGGCCAGCAGCAGCGAGACCGACGGGTCCTTCTCGCTCGGCTTGAGCACGAACGTGTTGCCGGCCACCAGCGCGTTGCAGAACATCCACATCGGCACCATCGCCGGGAAGTTGAACGGCGTGACGCCGGCGACGACGCCGAGCGGCTGCCGGATCGAGTACACGTCGACGCCGGTCGCCGCCTGCTCGCTGTAGCCGCCCTTGAGCAGGTGCGGCGCGCCGGCCGCAAACTCGGCGTTTTCCAGGCCGCGGGCGATCTCGCCGCCCGCGTCCGCCACGGTCTTGCCGTGCTCGGACGAGAGCAGCGTGGCGATCTCCCCACGATGGGCGTCGACCAGGTCGCGGAAGCGGAACATCACCTCGGCCCGGCGGGACAGCGACGCCGCCCGCCAGCCCGGCTGGGCCGCGAGCGCCGCCTCGACCGCCGCGCGCACCTCGGTGCCGGTCGCGGCGACCACCTCGGCCTGCCGCTCGCCCGTGGCCGGGTCGTAGACCGGCAGCCGCCGCTCCCCCGCGCCCTCGACCCGAGCCCCGTTGATCCAATGTGGAACCGTCCGCATCGCCATCACACCAGGTAGCTCGACAGGCCACGGGGCAGGTACTTGCCGCGGCCCTTGGCACCGCGGTACTCGCCGGACGAGACGATGACCTCGCCGCGGGAGATGACGGTCTCGACCTTGCCGGCGATCTCGTAGCCCTCGTACGCCGAGTGGTCCATGTTCATGTGGTGCGTCTCGACGCCGATCCGCGTGCGCCCGTTGGGGTCGTAGAGCACGATGTCGGCGTCCGAGCCGGGCTGGATGACGCCCTTGCGCGGGTAGAGGCCGAACATCCGGGCCGGCGTCGTCGCGATCGTCTCGACCCAGCGCTCCAGCGAGAGCTTGCCGTCGACCACGCCCTGGTACAGCAGGTCGACGCGGTGCTCGACGCCGCCGATGCCGTTGGGGATCTTGGAGAAGTCGCCGACGCCCAGCTCCTTCTGGTCCTTGAAGCAGAACGGGCAGTGGTCGGTCGAGACCACCGCGAGGTCGTTGCTGCGCAGCCCCTGCCACAGGTCGCGCTGGTGGGTCTCGTGCTTGCTGCGCAGCGGCGTCGAGCAGACCCACTTGGCGCCCTCGAAGCCGGGCGCGCCGAGCTGGTCCTCGAGCGTGAGGTAGAGGTACTGCGGGCAGGTCTCGGCGAAGACGTTGCGCCCGGCGTCGCGCGCGGCCGCGACCTCGGCGAGCGCGCGGCTCGCGGAGAGGTGCACGATGTACAGCGGGCAGTCCCTGGCCACCTCGGCCAGCATGATCGCGCGGTGGGTCGCCTCGGCTTCGAGGGCCTCGGGGCGGGTCAGGCCGTGGTGGATCGGGTCGGTCTCGCCGCGGGCCAGGGCCTGCCGCACGAGTACGTCGATCGCGATGCCGTTCTCCGCGTGCATCATGATGACCGCGCCGTTGTCGCGCGCCTTCTGCATCGCCCGCAGGATCTGGCCGTCGTCGGAGTAGAAGACGCCGGGGTACGCCATGAAGAGCTTGAAGCTGGAGATCCCCTCGTCGGCGACGAGCTGGTCCATCGCCTTGAGCGAGTCGTCGTCGACGCCGCCCAGGATCATGTGGAACGCGTAGTCGACGTGGCAGTTGCCCTCGGCCTTGGCGTGCCAGGCGGCGAGCCCGTCCCGCACCACCTCGCCGGTGCGCTGCACGGCGAAGTCGATGATCGTGGTGGTGCCGCCGAACGCCGCCGCCCTCGTGCCGGTGTCGAAGGTGTCCGACGCGAACGTGCCGCCGAAGGGCAGCTCCATGTGCGTGTGCGCGTCGATGCCGCCGGGGATCACGTACCTCCCGGTGGCGTCGAGCGTCTCGGTGTCCGACGGGCCGGTGCCGGGCGCGTACGTGGCGGCGATGGTCTCGCCGTCGACCAGCACGTCGGCCGGTGCCGCGCCGGTGGGGCCGATCACGGTGCCCCCGGTGATCAGCAGAGTCATGCGCGAATCCCCTCTCTGGCCACGGGCGCTCCGCGCCCCGGGCCTTGTGCGGCCGGCAGGGGCCGGGCTGGTCAGGGCTGGACGAGCGGGCCGTAGGCGTCCGGGCGGCGGTCGCGGTAGAAGGCCCACCGGTCACGCACCTCGGCCAGCAGGCCCATGTCGAGGTCGCGCACGATCAGCTCGGCCTGGTGCGGGTCACCGGTCTCGCCGACGAACTTGCCCTCGGGATCGACGAAGTACGACGTGCCGTAGAAGTCGTTGTCGCCGAGCGGCTCGACGCCGACCCGGTTGATCGCGCCGACGAAGTACTCGTTGGCGACCGCGCTGGCCGGCTGCTCCAGCTTCCACAGGTACGAGGAGAGCCCTCGGTGGGTCGCCGACGGGTTGAAGACGATCGTGGCGCCGGCGAGGCCGAGCGCGCGCCAGCCCTCGGGGAAGTGGCGGTCGTAGCAGATGTAGACGCCGATGCGGCCGACCGCCGTGTCGAACGTGGGGTAGCCGAGGTTGCCGGGGCGGAAGTAGAACTTCTCCCAGAAGCCCTTGACCTGCGGGATGTGCGTCTTGCGGTACTTGCCGAGGTAGCTGCCGTCGGCGTCGACCACGGCCGCGGTGTTGTAGAGGACGCCGGGCTGCTCCTGCTCGTACATCGGCAGCACCATCACCAGCCCCAGCTCGGCGGCGAGGGCCTGGAAGCGCTCGGTGGTCGGCCCGGGGATCGACTCGGCGTACGCGTAGTACTGGCTGTCCTGGACCTGGCAGAAGTACGGGCCGTAGAACAGCTCCTGGAAGCAGATCACCTTCGCGCCCTGGGCGGCCGCCTGGCGGGCGTACTCCTCATGAGCCTTGATCATCGATTCCTTGTCGCCGGTCCACGTGGTCTGGACGAGCGCGGCGCGGACAAGGTCTGCCATGGGGTTGTCCCCTCTCGGCTCTGTTCTTTTCGCAACCTGTCTTGTCTTCATCTGGTGGTTTAGCGTAGGACTTTAGTGACACAGGTGCGGGCGGACAATGGCGAGATTGTTACAGGATATTGCGTAGGAGTAACATGCTCCAGCTCATCGCCGATGCGGTCAACGACCGCACCGCACGTGGCATCGCCGCCGCGGTGAGCCGTCTCGTGCACACCGGCGAGTTGCCCGCCGGCGCCCGCCTGCCCACCGTCCGCTCGGTCGCCCAGGCGCTCGGCATCAGCCCCACCACGGTCAGCGAGGCGTGGCGCTCGCTGGCCAGCGCGGGGGCGATCCAGACGCGCGGGCGCTCCGGCACGTACGTGCTGACGCCGTCCCGCCCCCGGCAGAAGATGCGCTTCTCCCGGCTCGTCGCCAACCCCTCGACGCTCCCGCACGACTTCTCCACCGGCGTGCCCGACCACGACCTCCTCCCCGACCTCGCGCCGGCCCTGCGCCGCATCGGCGACACGCGGCTCACGACGTCGTACCTGGAGGATCCGGTGCTGCCCCGGCTGGAGGTGGTGCTCCGCGAGCGCTGGCCGTACCCGCCGCAGCAGCTCACCGTCGTCGACGGGGCGCTGGACGCGCTCGACCGCGTGGTGGGGGCGGTGGTGCGGTTCGGCGCGCACGTGGTGGTGGAGAACCCGACGTTTCCGCCGCTGCTGGACCTGCTGGAGTCGGTCGGCGCGGTGCCCGTCCCCGTGCCGCTGGACGCCTCCGGTGTCGAGCCGGCGGCCCTGGCCGAGGCGCTCGACCACTCGCCCATCGCGGTCTTCCTCCAGCCTCGCGCGCAAAACCCGACCGGCGTCTCGACGACCCCGGCACGCGCCGCCGACCTCGCCTCGGTGCTCGCCGGCCACGACTCGGTCGTCGTGGTGGAAGACGACCACGTGGGCGACATCGCGACCGCTCCGGCCGTCTCGCTCGGCGCGCACCTGCCGGACCGGGTCGTGCACGTGCGCAGCTTCTCCAAGAGCCACGGCCCCGACCTGCGCCTCGCCGCGATCGGCGGGCCGGCCGCGCTGATCTCCGCGATCGCCGACCGCCGGCTGCTCGGCCCCGGCTGGTCCAGCCGCGTGCTCCAGGCGGTGCTGGTCGACCTGCTCACCGACCCGGCGACCACGCGGGCGGTGGCGGAGGCCCGCCGGGAGTACGCCCGCCGCCGCGACCTGCTGCTCGCCGCCCTCGCCCGGCACGGCGTGGCGGCGACGGCCGCCGACGGCATCAACATGTGGATCGCCGTGCGGGATCAGCAGGTCGCGCTCCTCACGCTCGCCGCGCACGGGATCGGCGCGGCGCCGGGCGCGCCGTTCGAGGTACGCCCGCTCGGCACCGACCACATCCGGGTCACGGTCGGGCTGGTCCGGGACGGCTTCGAAGACCTGGCCGCGATCCTCGCCGAGGCCGCCGGCTCCCGGCACCGCGCCAGCGGCCACCGCACGCGTCCCCTGCACCGCGCCGCCCGCTGACCGCGTCCCTGCGCCTCGCCGGCCTGGACGAGCCCTTGACCACCGGTCCAGGCGCCCCGGCTCTCCGCGCCGCACAGCTCTACGCTGTACGGAGTGACCACCGAGTACACGGGCGGGAGTGACCCGAAGCGGATCATGGAGCTGCTCTGGGGCGCCCCGGAGCGGGTCCGCCGCGGCCCCAAGCCCCGCCTCTCCGTCGACCAGATCGTCGCGGTCGCCACCGAGATCGCCGACGCCGAAGGGCTCGCCGCGCTCTCCATGCGCCGCGTCGCCGAGCGGCTGGGCGTGACCGCGATGTCGCTGTACACGTATGTGCCGGGCAAGGCGGAGCTGCTCGACCTCATGCTCGACCGGGTCTGCGCGGAGACCGCCAAGCCCGAGGACGTGCCGGGCGGCTGGCGGGCGCGGCTCCAACTTGTCGCGCGCGAGACGTGGGCGCTCTACCTGCGCCACCCCTGGCTGCTGCACGTGGCGACCAACCGCCCGGTGCTCGGCCCCAACCTCATCGCCCGGTACGACTACGAGCTGCGCGCGGTCGAGGGCACCGGCCTCACCGACATCGAGATGGACCTGGTCGTGACGATGGTCAACGACTACGTGCACGGGGCGGTACGGAGCGCGCTCGCCGCCGTCGCCCTCCCCCGGGACAGCGGCAAGACCGACGACGAGTGGTGGGAGGAGCTGGCCCCCTTGCTGGACAAGGTGTACGACGCCGACCGCTTCCCCGTCGCCAGCCGGGTCGGCACCGCGGCCGGCACGGAGTACGCCGCGGCGCTCGACCCGGCCCGCGCGTTCGAGTTCGGGCTGGCGCGGATCCTCGACGGGATCGCGGTGCTGATCTCACGGGGCGCGCCGGACTGACCCGGCCGCGGCACCGCCCCTGCGTCAGGCGTGCCGGGGCGCCCGTTCGGCCGTGGCCAGCCCTTCGCCGCGCTTGGCCCGCAGCAGTTGCTGGCGCTTGCCGTCCTTGGCCCACAGGTTGCGCGAACCGGGCTTGCGCGCCTCGGCCGCCAACTGCTTGACCGCGCTCCTGACCACGAACTCCTTGAGCTTCGCGCCGGGGCGGCAGACACCCCCTGGCCGGTCGTTTGTGACACCACATGAGACAGGTCACCGGCCCGCCCAGGTGTTACCGGTTGTCGTAGCTGTCCTGGGCGGCACGGATGGCCGGCATCTCGCCCTCGACGAGCTCGATCAGCTCGATCAGCTTGGCGGCGACTCGCTCGCCCACCGGGGTCAGCGAGTACTCCACGCGGGGCGGGATCGTGCCGTGCACCTCGCGCCGCACCAGGCCGTCGCGCTCGAGCGCGTGGAGGGTCTGGGCGAGCATCTTCTCGCTGATCCCGTCGACGCGGCGGCGCAGCGCGTTGAACCGGTAGGTCCCCTCGGAGAGGGCAGCGAGCGCGAGGACGCCCCACTTGCCGACGACGTTTTCCAGCACGTGGCGGGAGGCGCAGGCGCGCGCGAACACGTCGGCGACGAGATCCTCCATGGCCTCCTCCATGCCCGCCAGGCTACCCGATGGTGGGGTACTCTCTTTTGGTTAGTGCTTTCCGATGGTTAGTGGGGTCCTCATGATCGTTGCTGTCACCGGCGCCAGCGGCCAGCTCGGCCGGCTCGTGGTCAGGTCCCTGCTCGACCGGGGCGTCCCGGCCGGCGACATCGTCGCGGGCACGCGCGGCCCGGAGAAGGTCGCCGACCTCGCCGCGCTCGGCGTGCGGGTGCGGGAGGCCGACTACGACCGGCCGCAGACGCTCGCCTCGGCGTTCGCGGGCATCGACCGGCTGCTGCTCGTCTCCGGCAGCGAGGTCGGCGTGCGGGTCGCCCAGCACACCAACGCGGTCAACGCGGCGGTGACGGCGGGCGTGTCGCTGATCGTCTACACCAGCGCGCCGTACGCCGACACCACCGACCTGCCCATCGCCCCCGAGCACAAGGCGACCGAGGAGGTCATCCGGGGCACGGGAGTGCCGTTCACGTTCCTTCGCAACGGCTGGTACGTCGAGAACTACACCGACAACCTCGCCCCCGCCCTCGCCCATGGCGCCATCCTCGGCTCGGCCGGCGACGGCAAGGTCTCCGCGGCCCCGCGGGCCGACTTCGCCGCCGCGGCGGCCGCCGTCCTCACCGGCGAGGGCCACGACAACAAGGTGTACGAGCTCGGCGGCGACCAGCCCTTCACCCTCACCGAGCTGGCCGCCGAGGTGTCCCGGCAGAGCGGCAGGGAGGTCGCCTACCGCGATCTGCCGCCGGCGGAGTACGCGCGGGCCCTCGTCGGGGCCGGCCTTCCCGAGCGGTACGCACAGGTGCTGGCCGGCTCGGACGTGGCCCTGAGGGAGGGCAGGCTGCTGGTCGAGACCGGTGACCTCAGCCGCCTGATCGGCCGCCCGACGACCCCGCTGGCGGACTCGGTGGCGGCCGGCCTGTCCCGCCTGTCGTAGCCGCTTGCCGGCGGGCGCCGCCTTCTTTCGGTGCCCGGCGGCGCGGTCGCTCCGCGAGAGGGCCACGCGGGCTGGTGGTCGCGCGGCTTCCGGGCTGGTGGTCGCGGAGCGGCCGCGGGCTGGTGGGGTCGCGGGGCGCGGCGTCACAGCCAGCCCCGCTCCTGGGCGCGGCGGATCGCCTCCACGCGGTTGCGGGCGCCGGTCTTCCGCAGGATCGCCGACATGCGGTTGCGCACCGTGCCGTGCGCGAGGTACAGCCGGTTGGCGATCTCCTTGGGCGGCAGCCCCTCCGCGGCCGCGCGGAGGATCTCCCGCTCCCGCGTGGTCAGCGGGTTCGGCGGCGGGTTGAGCACCGCCGCCGCGACCACCGGGTCGATCACCCGGTTGCCCACGGCGACCGACCGCACGATCCGCACGAACTGGACCGGCGTCACATCCGTACCGGCGAACCCCAGCGTCCCCGCCGCCAGCGCCCGCCGCAGCGAGTCGGCGGTCCAGTGGGCACTCAGCGCCAGGACCGCCACGGGCGGCAGCGCCTCCCGCAGCCGCATCAGCGCCGAACGCGTCTGCGCCCCGGTCAGGTCCACGTCCACCACCACGACGTCCGGCCGCTCCCGCTGGGCGACCGGCAGTATCTCCGCCTGTTCGGCGATCTCCGCGACCACCTCCAGGTCGTGCTCGCTCGACAGCACGGTACGCAGCGCGCTCCGTAGCAATCCCATCTCCTCGACGACCATGATGCGGACCACGAGGGTCTTCTCCGATCTCTGGTGCCCACAGCTCTGTTCCGGTCCCTTGTGGACCGTGGTACTCCGCGTCGCTCCTCATGGGTCATCGCTGACGACCCGCGCACCGCAACGCCGTGTTGGGGAACGGCCACGCCCTCCCCACACCGGTGGTGCGTTTGGCAAGCTCTCCGCGCGTTCGGCCGGCGGTCGGTCGAGGGCCGGGCACCGGCGTGTCGCGGACGGTCGGCGTGTCGGATCCCCCGCACGGGGCACTGCCCGAACGCGCGCGGCCGCATCCCCACGACGGATGCCGCCCCTCATCGCTACTGGTGAGCGCGGTCGCTTCGCCGGCTAAGCCCGTGCTCACGCGCCGCCCACCTCGAACGCGGCGGAAAGGGCTCAGCCGGGAAGCGGCGCGACCCCGGGACGCCGGCCCGCGTGGACGAGCCCGGCGGGCGGCGTGACGAGGTGCCCGCGCGCGTCCGGAGGTACCGCGAGCCCGGAAGGCAGGACCAGCGGCTGGCCCGAGGCGCTGATCGCGTCGGTGGTGTGGGCGCATCCGGCCGGCCCGCATCCCCCGAACCCGGACCCCGGCCCGGGCGGCGCGCCCCGATCGGCGCCCACCGTCGCCGCGACCCGCTGCCGCGGCGGCTCGGTGAGGCCGCTGCCGGCGCCGACGCTCGGCCCCGCCGTCGCCGATGTCCGGCGCAGGCGATCGCCAGGGGCGCTTATCCGCGCCTCGCCGGCCTCCGCTGTGGCCGCCGGCGGCGTGGCCGGCTGCTCGCCGGGTACGGCGGGCACGGCGGGCGGCGGTGGGGCCGGCGGCCCCGACTCCTGGCCGGTGGGCGGTGGCCGCTCGACCACGCCGCCAAGCACCGGGGCGAGGGGCCGCAGGAGAGCGCCCGTGGCGCCCACCACGAGGGCCACGACCGGCTGGACGGGCCGCAGCGCCGCGCCCGCGACACCGACGACCAGGTCAGTGACAGGTCGCACAGGCCGCGGCACGGCGCCGGCGAGGTCCACGACCCGGCCGGCGACGCGCTTGACCGGCCGTTGGCCAGCGCCCACCACGAGGCCGACGACCCGCTCGACCGGCCGGAGCGCGACGCCCACGGTGCCGGGGAGCGGGCCGATGCCAGGCTCGGCCGGCTGGGGCGCCGGGGCTGTCACCGGCGGGAGCGCATCCGACTCGGTGGCCGGGCGCGTGGTCTTCGTGGTGCCAGGCGTCAGACCGGCCTCCGCGGTGCTGGAAGCGAAGCCAGGCAGCTCCCCCACGACCGGCGTGACCAGGCCCGTCACCGCGCCTACGAGTCCGATGTGGACGCGGGCGCCATCGCCGCTGACTGGACCGCCGGCACGACCGCCCGGATCTCCCCCACCCCGCCCCGAGGCGCCGCCACCGCGAGCGGCGTCGCCACCACGAGCGCCACCGCCGCCGCGACCGGCATCGTCGCCGCGACCGGCATCGTCGCCACGAGCGGCATCGTCACCACGAGCGGCATCGTCACCACGAGCCGCGCCGCTGCCGCGAAGGGCGCTGCCGCCGCGAGCCGCGTCACCGCCGCGAGAGGTGTCGCTGCCGGGGGCGGCATCGCTGCCCGGGACTGGATCGTCGCCGTGGGACCGATCGGCGTCGGATAGGGCCGCGTCGGCGGCAGCGTGGCCTGCGGGGCCGAGGAGCAGGCCGAGCAGCGGGAGCTTCGGCTCGGCGGTGCTGGGCCGGGCCGGGAGGTCGCGTTGGGGGCTCGCGTGGGCCGGACGGTCGAGGAGGGTGAGCAGCAGGTAGGCGGCGACCGCCACGCCGGCGAGCAGCAGCGTGCGTGCCGCGGCCCGGAGTGCCGGATTGCTGCTCGTCAAGCCTGTGTCACCCTCCGCGATCATACGATCAGCGGACAATATCAACACATTTACAAGGTCGCATTACCCGGTAGGGATGACGCCCCCGGGCGGCGGTCATCCCACTGTGGAGAGTCGCGCGTGGAAGGCGCGGGCCAGGGCCTGTTTCATGAGGGTCGGTGCCCGGGCGGCCGTCCGGTGCCGCCGGTCGTCGTCATGGCCCGCCGTAGGCCGGCCATGCCCTCGTGAACAGGCCCTAACGGAAGCCGTCACGGAAGCGGCGGAAGAAGCCGCCCTCGCGGGGCAGCGGCGGCGCGGACGGGGGTGCGGTGGCCCGCTGCCGGGCGATCGGCTGGTCGTAGTCGGTGCGGGCGATCGTGTCGACCACCTGCTCCTCGTCGAAGTTTTCCGAGCCCTCGACATGCGGCACGAAGCCGACCAGCACGCCGTTGCGCAGGACCTGCGCCTCCAGGCCCGCCGTGCCGTCGGTGTCCCACAGCGCCTCGCGGCCGTCACGCAGCGCCACGCGTATGCCGTACTGCGCGACGCCTGGGCGGGCGAGGTGGGCCGGCACGCCCCGGTCACGGAGTGCGTCGACGACCCGCTGGGCCCTGCTCTCGTCCATCCGCCGACCGTAGCGCCCGCGACTGAAAGGTTACTGAAAGTCAGCTGCGTGCCTCGTGACGCTGGGCGGGCCGGGCGTCAGCCGCTCGGCGCGATGGGCCACTCCTCGAACCACCGGCACCGCCCGTCCGCCTCGAAGCGGAGTATCCACAGGTCACGCCACTCCTGGTCGTGCGGCGGGCCGTAGCGCACCTCGGCCCGCACCACCGCCGTGTCGCCGTCGACCGCCACCACCTCGCAGCTCATGTCGAACGCCTCGTCCGGCCCCGCCCGCTCCGCCTCCCACATCTCGGCGATGGCGGGCAGGCCCACGACCGGCTCGTCCCACGGCCCCTGGAGGTAGCTCGCGCCCTCGGTGAAGATCTCGCCGAGCGTCTCGGTGCCCGGCGAGCGCCAGGCCCGCTCGTAGGCGTCGACCCAGCCCAGCACGTCGGAATGCTCCACGCCGCTCAGTCTCTCAGGTACGCGAGGATCGCGCGGCGAAGCGCGGCGGCCGCGTGCGTCGGCGTCGACTCGCGCCGCTCGGCGATGGCGACCGTGCGCTGGATGCCGGGCGGGGCGAGCGAGGTGGCGTGCAGGCGGGGGTGGCCGGCGAGCACCATGCTCGGCACGACCGCCACGCCGAGCCCGGCCGCGACGAAGCTGAGGACCGCGTCCATCTCACCGCCCTCGACGGCGAACGCCGGCTCGAACCCCGCGGCGTGACTGGCTGCGAGGGTGGCATCACGCAGGTCGTACCCCTTGCGGAACATCACGAGGGGGTGGTGCCGCAGCTCCGCGATGGGCATGCCCCCGGCGGGCGCCGGGAGGGGTGAGGCCGAGGCGACGACGAGGTCCTCGCGGAGGATGGGCTCGGCCCGCAGGGCCGGGTCGATGCCGTGCGGCGGCAGGATGACCAGCGCGAGGTCGAGGTTTCCCTCGGTGAGATGGCGCACGAGATCCTGCGAGCCGCTCTCCTCCACGTGCAGGTCGATGCCGGGATGGTCGGCCCGGAAGAGCGGCAGCACGCGGGCGACGAGGCTGGTGGAGAGGCTGGGCGTGGCGCCGAGCCGCACGCGGCCCCGGCGCAGCCCCACCAGCTCCTGCACCTCGCGGCGGGCGGTCTCCACGTCGGCGAGGATGCGCCGCGCGATGGGCAGCAGCGCCGCGCCGGCGGGCGTGAGCGTGACCGTGCCGCGGGTGCGGTCGAGCAGCGGGGCGCCGATGTCGCGCTCCAGGCTGTGGATCTGCTTGCTCAGCGTGGGCTGCGCCACGCCCAGGTCGGAGGCCGCGCGTGTGAAGTGGCGCTCATCGGCGACGGCCACGAAGTACCTGAGCTGTTGCAGCTGCACGGCCATAGCCTACAGCTATCGCGACTGCGCCAACGATGCATTGGACGAATCACGCCGCCCGCCCTAGCGTCGGTGCCGTGGTCACGTTGAGTGCGGTGCGGTCGACCGTCGGGCGGAAGGCGCTGATGGCGGTGAGCGGCATCGTGCTGGTGTTGTTCCTGGTGGCGCACATGGTCGGCAACCTCAAGGTGTTCGTGGGGGCGGAGTCCTTCGACCACTACGCGCACTGGCTGCGCACGATCGGCGCGCCGCTGCTGCCCCAGTCCGGATACCTCTGGGTCCAGCGGGCCGTGCTCACCGTCGCGGTGGTGGCGCACATCTGGGCGGCGACCACGCTCGCGCTGCGGGCGCGGGCCGCACGGCCGGTCCGGTACGCGCACCGCCGCCCGGTGCGGGGCAGCTACGCGGCGCGCACGATGCGGTGGGGCGGCGTGATCATCCTGCTCTTCGTCGTGTACCACGTGCTGGACCTCACCACCGGCCACCTCAACCCCGTGGGCGACAGTGCGCACCCGTACGACAACGTGGTCGCCGACTTCGCGCCGGAGCGGTGGTACGTGACGCTCTTCTACACGCTCGCGGTGCTGGCGGTGGGGCTGCACCTGCGGCACGGGGTCTTCAGCGCGCTCCGCTCGCTGGGGCAGCGCACGGCGGCGGGCGAGCGGCGCGCGCGGCTGGCGGCGCTGGTGGTCTCGGTGGGTCTGTGCGCCGGCTACCTGTCGGTGCCGTTCGCTGTCTCGTTGGGGTTGGTGAGTTGATGTTCGAGGTCGGTTCCCCGGTGAAGGACTCGCGCGCGCCTGGCGGGCCGATCGAGGGTCGCTGGGCGCGGCGGCGCTTCGAGGCCCGCCTGGTCAACCCGGCCAACCGCCGCCGCCTCACGGTCATCGTCGTCGGCACCGGGCTGGCCGGTGCCTCGGCCGCCGCGACGCTCGGCGAGGCCGGCTACCGCGTCCGGTCGTACTGCTACCAGGACAGCCCTCGCCGCGCCCACTCGATCGCCGCGCAGGGCGGCATCAACGCGGCCAAGAACTACCGCAACGACGGCGACTCGGTGCACCGCCTCTTCCACGACACGGTCAAGGGCGGTGACTTCCGCTCCCGCGAGTCCAATGTGTACCGTCTGGCCGAGGTCTCCGTCGAGATCATCGACCAGTGCGTGGCCCAGGGGGTTCCGTTCGCCCGGGAGTACGGCGGGCTGCTCGACAACCGCTCCTTCGGCGGCGCGCAGGTCTCCCGCACGTTCTACGCGCGCGGGCAGACCGGGCAGCAACTGCTGCTGGGGGCGTACCAGGCGCTCGAACGCCAGGTCGCCGCCGGCACCGTCGAGGCGTACTCGCGCCACGAGATGCTCGACCTGGTCGTGGTGGACGGGCGGGCCCGCGGCATCGTCGTGCGCGACCTGGTCACCGGCGCGATCACGACCGAGTTCGCCGACGCGGTGGTGCTCGCCACCGGCGGCTACGGCAACGTCTTCTTCCTCTCCACCAACGCCAAGGGCTGCAACGTCACCGCCACCTGGCGGGCGCACCGGCGCGGCGCGCTCTTCGCCAACCCCTGCTTCACGCAGATCCACCCCACCTGCATCCCCCAGTCCGGCCCGCACCAGTCGAAGCTCACGCTGATGAGCGAGTCGCTGCGCAACGACGGGCGCGTGTGGGTCCCGAAGCGGGCCGGCGACCGGCGGCCGCCCCGCGACATCCCGGAGGCCGAGCGAGACTACTACCTCGAGCGGCTGTACCCCGCCTTCGGCAACCTGGTCCCCCGCGACATCGCCTCCCGCGCGGCGAAGAACGTGTGCGACGAGGGGCGCGGCGTCGGGCCGGGCGGGCTCGGCGTCTACCTCGACTTCGCCGACGCCATCGCGCGGCTCGGGCGGCCGGCGGTCGCGGAGCGGTACGGCAACCTCTTCGAGATGTACGAGCGGATCACCGGCGAGGACCCGTACGCGGTGCCGATGCGCATCTACCCCGCCGTGCACTACACGATGGGCGGGCTGTGGGTCGACTACGACCTGCGCTCGACCATCCCGGGGCTCTTCGTGACCGGCGAGGCCAACTTCTCCGACCACGGCGCCAACCGCCTCGGCGCCTCCGCGCTCATGCAGGGCCTCGCCGACGGGTACTTCGTGCTGCCCAACACCATCGGCGACTACCTGGCGGACGGGCCGTTCCCGCCGGTCGACGCCACGCATCCGGCGGCCCGGGCCGCCCTCGCGGACGTCACCTCGCGGATCGACCGGCTGCTCGCGGTCGGCGGTGACCGCACGGTCGACTCGTTCCACCGCGAGCTGGGCCGCGTCATGTGGGACCACTGCGGCATGGAACGCACCGACGACGGGCTGCGCAAGGCGATCGGGCAGATCCGGGCGCTGCGCGAGGAGTACTGGGCGCGCGTGCGCGTGCCCGGCTCCGCCGGCACGCTCAACCAGGCGCTCGAACGGGCCGGCCGGGTCGCCGACTTCTTCGAGCTCGCCGAGCTGATGTGCGTCGACGCGCTGCACCGCACCGAGTCGTGCGGCGGCCACTTCCGGGCGGAGAGCCAGACGCCGGAGGGGGAGGCACTGCGCGACGACGAGCACTTCGCGTACGTGGCCGCGTGGGAGTGGACCGGCGGCCCGCCGGTGCTCCACCGCGAGGAGCTGACCTTCGAGTACGTGACACCGAGCCAGCGGAGCTACAAGTGAACGTCGTACTGCGCATCTGGCGCCAGGCCGGCCCGGACGAGAAGGGCCGCATGGTCGCCTACCCGGTCACCGACATCTCGCCGGACATGTCGTTCCTCGAGGTGCTCGACGCGCTCAACGAGCGGCTGACGCTGGAGGGCGAGGATCCGGTCGCCTTCGACCACGACTGCCGTGAGGGCATCTGCGGCGCCTGCGGCGTGGTCATCGACGGCGCCGCGCACGGCCCGGAGAAGGCGACCACCACCTGCCAGCTCCACATGCGTCACTTCCGCGACGGCCAGACCATCGACGTCGAACCGTGGCGGGCGCGCGCCTTCCCCGTCGTCAAGGACCTGGTCGTCGACCGCGGCGCGCTCGACCGGGTCATCCAGGCCGGCGGGTACGTCTCCGCCCCCACCGGCAGCGCCCCCGACGCGCACGCCCAGCCGGTACCCAAGCCCGACGCCGACGCGGCCTTCGAGGCGGCCACCTGCATCGGCTGCGGGGCGTGCGTGGCCGCCTGCCCCAACGGCTCGGCGATGCTCTTCACCGCCGCGAAGGTCACCCACCTCGGCCGGCTGCCCCAGGGCCAGCCGGAACGCTACGAGCGCGTGCTGGACATGGTGGCGGCGCACGACGACGCCGGCTTCGGCGGGTGCACCAACGCCGGCGAGTGCACCGCCGTCTGCCCGAAGGGCATCCCGCTGACGGCGATCGGCCAGCTCAACCACGACTTCGTCCGCGCCGCGCGGCGGGCGGAGGTGGGGTCGTGAACCGCGGAGCGTGAGGCGGCGGGCGCGGCGGGCCGGGTCGGGGTCGTGAACCGTGGAGCGTGAGGCCGTGGGAAAGCACCCAAGAAGACGCTCCGCTGCGCTCCACGTCTCCCCGGGGACCCCGCGCGGCGGTCCGGACCGCGACGGGCATCGCGGTAGCCCGATGGATCGCCTGTCAGGCGGGCTTGAGGACGCCGCGGGTCGCGCGCTTGGCCATCGCGGCGACCAGCCGGCGGGGGCGGCGCGGGGTCAGGTGGGCGTTGAGCGCGTTGGCCAGTCCGGGCACCACGTAGCCCCGGTCGCGGTCGAAGGCCCGCAGCGCCGCCCGCACCACCGTGCCGACCGGCATCATCGGCCCGCCGATCGCCGCCCGCTCCCCCACCTCGTCGAAGAAGGCGGTGCGCGTCGGGCCCGGGCAGAGCGCCAGCACGCGCAGGCCCCGCCCCCGGTACTCCTCCCGGAGCGCGAGGCTGAAGTTGAGCACGAACGCCTTGCCCGCCGCGTAGGTGGCGAAGTACGGCGACGGCTGGAACCCGGCGGTCGAGCCCACATTGATCACGCCGCCACCGCCCCGGGCCAGCATGGTCGGCACCAGCGCGCGGGTGAGCCCGACGAGCGACACCACGTTGACCATGAGCTGGGCGGTGTCCTGCCCCGCCGCGATCTCCTCGAACCGCCCCGCCGTGCCGAAGCCGGCGTTGTTGACCAGCAGGTCGACGGCGATGCCGATGCGGGCGAGGTCGGCGGCGACCCGCTCCGGCGCCCCCTGCGCGGCGAGGTCGTGCGCGAACGCGTCGACCCGCACGCCGTGCGCCCCGCGCAGCTCCTCGGCGAGCGCGTCGAGGCGGCCGGCGGACCGGGCGACCAGCACGAGGTCGTGCCCGCGCGCGGCGAGCTGGCGGGCGAACTCGGCGCCGAGGCCACTCGACGCTCCGGTGACAAGCGCGGTCATGGGCAATCCCTTCTCTCGCGGTATCGCCACACGAGCGTAGCCGTTCGCGTCAGATCCGCAACACCACTGTTGCGGTTATCGCAGGACCCGCGACGCCGGTGTACCGTATGTGCCGTGACAGACGCTCGCCCCCCGGACGCCGCGGCCGCCCGCGCGGAGAGGGCCACGGCGCAGCGGCGCCCCCGTGCGCTGCGGGCCGACGCGGAGCGGAGCGTGCGGGCCATCCTGGAGGCGGCCGAGCGGGTCCTCGCCACCGACCCCGGTGCCTCGATGGAGCAGATCGCCGAGGCCGCGGGCGTGGCCCGCACGACCATCCACCGCCGGTTCGCCACGCGGCAGGCGCTGACGGACGCGATGGCCGACGCGGCCGTGGCCCAGCTCCGCGCGGTCATCGACGAGGGCCGCCCGGAGACCGCACCCCCGCTCGTCTCGCTCCACCAGATCACCGCCAGCGTGCTCCGCACGAAGATCGGCTGGCGCTTCGCCCTCGACCTGCCCGCCGCGCCCGGCTCCGCCGCCGCCGAGGGCCAGCGCGACGTGGCCCGCCGCTGCCTGGAGCTCTTCGCCCGCGCCCGCGACCTCGGCGTGCTCGCCCCCGACGCCGACCTGGAGTGGACCCGCCGCGTCTACTACGCGCTGATCGGCGAGGCCCTGCACGGCGACGACGCCGGCACCGACCCCGACATCCTGGCCGGCCGCGTCGTCGACACCCTCCTGCACGGCGCCGGCCCGCGCTCCGCCGCCGGCCACGCGCCAGCCTGACCGCCGCCACCAGGCGCCGGGGCTGAGCGGCCGATCAGGTGTTGCGGCGGCGCAGGGCCACGTAGCCGGCCAGCGCGACCACCGCCCATCCCGCCGCCACCGCCGTCTGGAGCGCGAGCGGGCCCACCGACAGCCCGTCCACCGTGGCGCGGGCGGTGGGCAGAAGCGGGGGCGCGAGCCACGGCACCGGCGAGTCCTTCGTGCCCACGACGAACGCGACCACCGTGCAACCGACCAGGACCGCGAGCCCCCGGGCGGCGTTGCCCACGACCGCGCGGCTGGCGAGCGCGCCGAGCAGTACGGCCGGCGGGACCAGCAGCAGATGGGCCCACACGCCCGCGACCACGCCGGCGGCGAGCGACGGGTCGTCGCCGCGTTCCGGGCCGGTGATGCCGCCGAGCGGCCAGGGCAGCGCGAGCGCCAGCGCGACCAGCGCGAGGGCCGGTACGAGCGCGGTGAGCAGCCCGGCGGCCACCTCGCGGCCCAGCCCGCGTACGGCCACTGTGGAGAGTTGCCGCTGCGTGTCCGGCTCGACGTTGAAGAGGATCTGCGTCTGCCAGGCGACGACCGGGAAGAGGACGGCGGCGGAGAAGCCGTACGCCTCGGCGGCCTGCGCCTCGCCGCCCCCGTAGATGATGCCGAGCACCACGAGCACGGTGAGCAGCGGGGCGAGCGCGCGGCCGGTACGCAGGAACGCGGCCAGCCGCAGGCGGATCAGCGCGGTCATGACGGCGTGCGCACCCCCACGACCCGATGCCCGGCGGCGCGCAGGCTGGCCACCGCGGCGGGGACGCCGGCGGCGGTCACGGCCACCTCGATCACGCACTCGGCGGCAGGTGCGGCGCCCGACGCGGTGAGCACGCCGTCGGCCAACTCCCAGGTGCGTACGTCGGGGAGCGTGCCCGCACCGCCCAGGTGGTCGCTGATCAGCACGCGCCCGCCCCGGTCGAGCGCGTCGGCCACGATCAGCGGCACCTCCGCGCGGGTCGCCGCGTCCAGCCCCTCCCACGGCTCGTCGAGGATCAGCAGGTCGGGGCGGTGCACCAGGCCCTGGATCAGCCCCACCTTCTGCGCTGACCCCTTGGATAGCTCGGCCAGCGGCGTGTCCAGCAGCCGCCCCAGGTGCAGGCGCTCGGCCCACTCACCGACCGCGTGGCGCGCGTCGGCCGGCGCCAGGCCGTGGATCGCCGCCATCCCCAGGAGGTATCGCCGGGCGGTGAACGGCTGGTCGGCCGGGAACCGCTCCGGCACGTACCCGGTGGTGGCCGGCCGGTCGTGGACGGCCCCGCGCCGCGGGCGGAGCAGGCCCGCGGCGAGCCTCAGCAGCGTCGACTTGCCGGCGCCGTTGCGGCCGACGACCGCGACCGCCTCACCCGGCCCGACCGCGCCGGTCACGCCGCGCAGGATCCACGGCTCACCCCGGCGGTAGCGGAGCCACACCCCGTCCAATCGCACCGGTCGATGATGCCACGCCCCGCTCAGTCCACGGCCCGCGGTGGAGGTCGGTCAGCCGCGCTCGATGAGGTGGCCCACCACGGCCGGGCCGTACATGGCCGCGCCCGAGCCGTCGCGCCGCATGTCGACGTCGGGGAGCGTGACCGGCTCGCCCGTGCCGCTCGCCGCCGCCGGCCGCGGGCCGACCCAGGCGAGGGCCAGCCGCCGCTCACCCTTGAGGAAGCGCTGGGCACGCACGCCGCCGGTCGCCCTCCCCTTCGTCGGGTACGCGGACAGCGGCGTGACCTTGACACTGCCGCCACTGGAGGTGACCACCATCGGGTCGCCGTGCTCGGGGTCGTCGGTGCGCACCGCGCCGAAGAAGACCGCGTGCGCGCCGGCGGTCAGGTTGATGCCGGCCATGCCCCCGCCCTTCAGGCCCTGGGGGCGCACCAGGCCGGCCGCGTAGTAGAGCAGCGCCGCGTCGGAGCTGACGAACGCCAGCACCTCCGCCCCGTCGGTGAGCCAGGTGGCGCCGACCACCTCGTCGCCCTCGCGGAGCGTGATCACCTCGAACTCGTCGGAGCGGACCGGCCACTCCGGCGCGCACACCTTCACCACGCCCTGCTTGGTGCCGAGCGCGAGGCCGGGCGACCCCTCGCCGGTGAGCGGGGCGAGGCCGATCACCGTCTCCCCCGCCGCCAGCGGCACCAGCTCGGAGGCGGACATGCCGCCGCTCAGCGACACCGTGCCGGTCTGCTCGGGCAGGACCGGCAGCGGCAGCACGTCGGTCTTGAACGCCCGCCCGTGACTGGTCACGAGCAGCACGCGGCCCCGGGCGGTGGAGTGCACCACCGCGCGTACGCTGTCGTGCTTGACCCGCCCCCGCCGGCTGCGCCCCTCCGGCGCCTCCTCCGACTCGACCGCGGTGCGCGCGACCAGCCCGCTCGCCGAGAGGATCACCTGGCAGGGATCGTCGCCGACCTCCAGCGGCCCGGCCGGGATCGAGGCGGCCAGCGTCTCCTTGAGATCGCCGCCGATCAGCGTGGTGCGCCGCTCGCTGGAGAACTCCTTCGCCACCGCGGCCAGCTCGTCCGAGACGACCTTCTTGAGCACCGCCTCGTCGTCGAGGATGCGGGAGAGCTCGGCGATCTCGCCGCGCAGCTTCTCCCCCTCGGCCTCCAACTCCAGCCGGTCAAACCTGGTGAGCCGCCGCAGCGGAGTGTCCAGGATGTACGTCGCCTGGATCTCGGAGAGCTTGAACTGCCTCATCAGCCCGTCCTTGGCCGCCTGGGCATTCTCGCTCGCCCGGATCAGCCGCACCACCTTGTCGATGTCGAGCAGCGCGATGAGCAGGCCGTCGACCAGGTGCAGGCGCTCCTCCCGCTTGCGCCGCCGGTAGGTGGTGCGCCGGGTCACCACCTCGTAGCGGTGCGCGAGGAAGACCTCCAGCAGCGCCTTGAGCCCCAGCGTCTGCGGCTGCCCGTCGACCAGCACCAGGTTGTTGACGCCGAACGACGACTCCAGCGGCGTGAGCCGGTAGAGGTCGGCAAGCAGCGCCTGCGGGTTGACCCCCACCTTGCACTCGACGACCAGCCGCGTGCCCGCCTCGCGGTCGGTGAGGTCTTTGACGTCGGCGATGCCCTGCAACCGCTTGGTGCGGTTGACCTCGTCGGTGATCCGCTCGATCACCTTCTCCGCGCCCACGCCGTACGGCAGCTCGGTCACGGTGATCGCCTGGCGCCCCCGGCTCCCCTCCACCGGGCCGATCTCCACCTTGCCGCGCATGCGCACCACGCCGCGACCGGTCTCGTACGCCTTGCGCACCTCGTCGAGGCCGAGCAGCAGCCCGCCGGTGGGCAGGTCGGGGCCGGGCACGAAGGTCATCAGCTTGTCGAGCGTCGCGTCCGGATGGTTGATCAGCCACCGCGCGGCCGCCACGACCTCGCCCAGGTTGTGCGGGATCATGTTGGTCGCCATGCCGACCGCGATGCCCGAGGTGCCGTTGACCAGCAGGTTGGGGAAGGCGGCCGGCAGCACGGTGGGCTGCTCCAGCGAGCCGTCGTAGTTGGGGTAGAAGTCGACGGTGCCCTCGCCCAGCTCACCGACGAGCAGCATCGCCTCCCGCGACATCCGCGCCTCGGTGTACCTCGACGCGGCGGGTCCGTCGTCTGGGCTCCCAAAATTGCCGTGCCCGTCGACGAGTGTGGCGTTGAGCGAGAAGTCCTGCGCCATCCGCACCATGGCGTCGTAAATCGCCCCATCTCCGTGCGGATGGTACTTACCCATCGTATCCCCGACAACTCGGGCAGATTTCACATGCGGGCGGTCGGGGCGGTGGCCCTGCTCGTACATCGAGTAGAGGATGCGGCGGTGCACCGGCTTGAGGCCGTCGCGGGCGTCGGGCAGCGCGCGGGAGTGGATGACCGAGACCGCGTACTCCAGGTAGGAGTCTTCGACCTCCTGGATCAGCGGGTTGTCGAGGACCGTCGCGCCCGCCTGGTCGAACGCGGACAGGTCCACGGTGGACGCTTTGCCCTTGCGGCGTGCCATGTGCTTCGGTCTCTCCCTTACGCGTCGATGGCGTCGCGGTCGACGCGCGCCGCCTGGTCGATCAGCCACGCGCGGCGCGGCGGCACCGCGTCGCCCATCAGCAGGTCGAGGACCCGCTCCGCCTCGTCGACGTCCTGCATCGTGATGCGACGGACGGAGCGCGTGGCCGGATTCATCGTCGTGTCCCACAGCTCGTCGGCGTCCATCTCGCCCAGACCCTTGAACCGGGGCACCGGCGTCACCACCTGCTTGCCGGACTTTTCCAGCTTGGCGACCGTGCCCTCCATCTCCGCCTGCGTGTAGGTGTAGATGGTCTTCGGGTCGCGCCCCTTGGTGGTCACCTTGTGCAGGGGCGGCATCGCGGCGTAGAGGCGGCCCGCCTCGACGACCGGCCGCATGTACCGGGCGAAGAGCGTGATGAGCAGCGTGCGGATGTGCGAGCCGTCGACGTCGGCGTCGGCCATGATGAGGATCCGGCCGTAGCGCAGCGAGGTGAGGTCGAAGGTGCGGCCCGAGCCGGCCCCGAGCACCTGCACGATCGCCGAGCACTCGGCGTTGTCGAGCACCTGCTGGAGGTTGGCCTTCTGCACGTTGAGGATCTTGCCGCGGATGGGGAGCAGCGCCTGGTACTCCGCGGAGCGGGCCAGCCGGGCGGTGCCGAGCGCGCTGTCGCCCTCGACGATGAACAGCTCGCTGCGCTCGACGCCGGTGGATCGGCAGTCGACCAGCTTGGCGGGCATCGAGGCGCCCTCGAGCGCGGTCTTGCGCCGGGCGGCGTCCTTCTGCTGCTTCTGCGTGAGGCGCACGCGCGCGGCGTCGACGATCTTCTGCAGGACGGTGCGCGCCTCGGCCTTGGTCTTGCGCGCGTCGACCCAGCCGCGCAGGTGCTGCTCGACCACGCTCTGGATGACGCGCGTGATGCCGGCGGTGGAGAGCTCGTCCTTGGTCTGCGAGGTGAACTGCGGCTCGGGGATCCGCACGTGCACGACCGCGGTCATGCCCTCCAGCACGTCGTCGAGGACGGGCGGGTCCTCCTTGGGCCTGAGCAGCCCGCGCGTGCTGCGCACGGCCTCGACGAGCGCGCGGGTCGCGGCCCGCTCGAAGCCCTTGCGGTGCGTGCCGCCGTGCATGTTGCGGATCGTGTTGGTGAAGCACTCGACCGTGCGCTCGTATCCGGTGCCCCAGCGGAGCGCGACCTCGACCTCGGCCCGGCGCTCCACGTTGGACTGCATCACGCCGTTTTCGTCGGCGGCGTTTTCCCGGTAGGTGCCTGAGCCGTTGATCAGGATGGTGCCGCAGACCGGGCGGTCGCCGGACGGGGCGAGGAACTCCACCATGTCGGAGAGGCCGTTGGGGAAGTGGAACGTGTCCTTCTCGCCGCCGTGGTGCAGCAGGTAGGTCACCGTCGGCACCAGGAACGCGGTGTTGCGCACCTTGGCCCGCACCGCCTCGACGTCGAGCGCGGCGCCGGTCTCGAAGTAGCGCGGGTCGTGCCAGTACCGGATGGAGGTGCCGGTGGCCTTGCCGGCGCGGAGGCGGCCGGTCACGCGCAGGCCGGTCTGCGGGGTGAACGGCGCGTCCGGGCCGGGGCCGTCGAAGACGCCGGGCTCGCCATAGCGGAACGACATCTCGTGCACCTTGCCGCCGCGGCGGACGGTGACGTCGAAGCGGCTGGCGAGCGCGTTGACCGCGGAGGCGCCGACGCCGTGGAGGCCGCCGGAGGTCTTGTAGCCGGAGCCGCCGAACTTGCCGCCCGCGTGCAGCCGGGTCAGCACCAGCTCGACGCCGGAGAGGCCGGAGCGGGCGTGCACGTCGGTGGGGATGCCCCGCCCGTCGTCGTCGACCTGCACCGAGCCGTCGTCGTGCAGCGTCACCTCGACGCGCGTGGCGTGGCCGGCCACGCCCTCGTCGGTGGAGTTGTCGAGGATCTCGTTGACCAGGTGGTTGACGCCGCGGCTGTCGGTCGAGCCGATGTACATGCCCGGTCGCTTGCGGACGGCGTCGAGCCCTTCGAGGTGCGTGAGGTCGTCCGCCCCGTACAGGGTTTCGGGCTGTGCGGTCACCTGCGCTGCGCTCCCGGGTCGTGCGGCACGTCACGGCGTACCGGCGGCACGCCCCGGCCAGCGTAACGGCCGACTCCGACATCAGCCCGTCACCCTGGCCGGGGTGTGTCAGGTCGCGCTCGGTCCCGGGCCACCTCGACCGGCCAGGCTGACACGCCACTGGCCGGGCCCTCTGGGATGAGGACCCGGCCAGCGGCTGCCTTATTCGGTTGTCACCGGATTCGGTGGTTACCGGCGTCAGCTGTTCCAGTGGTCAGCCACGAGGTTCGCGGCCTGCGTCTCCCACTGCGCGTAGTGGAACGGGTACGCCGACACCTGCACCGCCTGCGCGGCCTCGGTCAGCGGCATGTCATGCCAACCGTCAACCCGCTTCAGTGCCGACAGGAACGCGGTCGTCGAATACTCCGGATCGGTGATCTGCTCCACCGAACCCCAACCCGACGACGGACGCTGCTGGAACAGGCCCTGCGAGTCATGGTCGTTGGTATCGCCCAGGTGACCCAGGTTCTCCAACTTGGACTCCTGCAGCGACGTGGCGATCGCCACCACCGCGGCACGCTCGTCCATACCGGCCTTCTTCGTCGCCGCGATAATCGCCTTCGAGTTCGCCACCTGCTCACCCGAGAGCGGAATCGACGACTGCTCACCCTGCACGCCATGCGGCATCAGCTTGTCCTTGCCCGGCTTGTCGGCGGGCTTGGCGGCAACCTCGTGCGCGGTCGGCTTCTCGGCCACCTGCGTCACGGCCGGCTGCGCCGGGGTGCTGGGCGCCGCCATCGCCGCGGCCGGCGGACCAGCGGCCACCGCACCGGAGAAGGTCAGCCCGGCCAGCGCGATTACAGTCTTGCGCAGAATCGTGTTGTTCATGCTGATCTCTCCATTCCAGGGGGAGGCGCGCGCCTCCACCAAAAACAGGAGACGCACATGCGAGCACCATTTCGGCGCTGCGAAAAGGGGATGCGGGAACGCCCGCCATAATTGACGGATCTCCGGCACCGGGATATCCAACGCCCGGGCCCGGCCCGACATTCCACGGCCCCATCCGGGGCGGGCCACTCTGTCGGCCGCCGTTGACAACGCCGCCGACCCGCCCGCCATTCCGCGATTTCCACTCGGATCCACGGGCTTCTTCCTGGGCCGCCTGCCCGGCTTTCCACGAGCCATTTCGCTCGGCTCGCCAGGCTTTCCGTCGGCCGCCTGTACAACGCGATCCGGCGGCCGGCCATTCCGCACAGCCGGCGGGCGCGGTGTCCGATTCGGCGACCCCTTCGTGGGCCGCATGCACAACGCCGCCGGGCGGCCGATCATTCCGCACAGCCGGCGGCCACCGTGCCGATCCGGCGGGCTCCTTGGCGAGCCGGATGCATAACGCCGCGGGGTGGCCGGCCATTCCGCGAACGCGCTCGGCATGTGGCGGCACGGCTCGCCTCGCGCCGCAAATGGGATCCACGGGACACGCCCGATATCTGCCGTGAATGGCGCGCGTGGTCGCCGCCTCGAAGCCTTTGATATCCGGCCTGATCCACAAAACGGAATGCACGGACATGCGGCCATCCACGCGACCTTCGCGTGCCGTGCCATCCATTCCGACAGCCGGGCCTCGCCAGCACGCCCGAACATCATCCGCCCCGATGTCCCCAGGCGTCGCAGCCGAATGCGGAGATCGGCGGGCGAGCAGGCAGCCGAGCGTCGAACCTTCGGCGTTGCCGCGGTCGTGGTAGCGGATCCTTTTCCGGACAGTCTGCCCGCTGGCCGCCCTCCCGCCCGCCGGGGGCCGTTTCGGGGAGATGCCGACGCAGAGCAGCACCTCGTCGCCGTGGCGGTGGCAGCCCTCAGGTCTTGACCGGTGCGCGGTGGGCCGCCTAGCCTTCACCGCATTAGTTAGGTAACTTGCCTAACGATTTCCGGACAGCATTGGGGAACGGATGACGCGACTCGCCGGCTCCTCCAAGCTGCTCCGCGCCATGAACGAGAGCGCCACGCTCGCACTCCTGCTCGACCACGGCACGCTGACCCGCGGCGACCTGCGCGACCTCACCGGCCTCTCCAAGCCCACCACCTCCGAGGTCATGCGCCGCCTCACCGGCGCCGGGCTCGCCGTCGTGGTCGGGCACACGAGCGGCGGGCCGGGTCCGAGCGCGGAGATCTACGCCGCCAACCCGGCCGCGGGGCACGCGATCGCCATCTCGGTACGGGAGGCGCGACGCCCCCACCTCACCGGCGTGCTCGCCGACCTCGCCGGCGCCGAGGTGGCCCGGGCCGAGGTGGCGGTCGCGGCCGAACCGGTACCGGCCGTGCTCGGGCTGGTCGACGACCTGGCCCGCCAGGCAGGGCTTGGCCCGGGGCGCGTACGGCTGGTCCAGCTCGCGCTCCCCGGCTCGTTCGACCCCGCCGCCGGCGCCATCCGCCACATCGACGTGCCCGGCTGGGACCGGCCCGGGCTCGTCGCCGACCTCGCCGGGCGGCTGGGCGCCACCGTCGCCGCCGACAACGACGTCAACCTCGCCGCCCTCGCGGAGCGCCACCACGGGGTCGCCGGCGCGGTGGAGAGCTTCGCGCTGGTGTGGTTCTCCGGCGGCCTCGGTCTCGCCATCGACCTGGGCGGCTCGCTTCTGCGCGGCGCGCGGGGCGGGGCCGGCGAGATCGGGTACGTGCCGGTGGGGCTCGGCCACGGCACCGACCTCACCGACCTCGTCGGCGGCCCGGCCGTACGCGCGCTCGCCGCCACGCACGGCATCGAGGCAGCCACCCCGGAGGCCGCGGTCGCCGCCGCGGCCGGCGCGCCCGGTGCCGGCGCCTTCCTCGACGCGCTCGCCGAGCGGATCGCGTACGGGCTGGCCGCCGTCGCCGCGGTGCTCGACCCGGAGCTGATCGTCCTGGCCGGCGACATCGCCCGGGCCGGCGGCGACGCGCTCGCCACGCGGGTCACCGCCTCGCTGCGCGCCACCACGCCCCTCGACACCGCGATCGCCGTCACCGGTGTCGACGGCGATCCGGTGCTGCTCGGCGCGCAGGTCGCCGCCCAGCGGGCCCTGCGCGAGCAGATCATCGCCACCTTGCGGGAAGCCGCCCCGGCCGCGTAGGCCCCGCCGCGCAGACCCCTCATCCGCTGGGAAGGAGCCCGCTCACCATGCCCAGAGCGCACGGGCCGAGCCGAGGCGCGGACCAGCCGGGCGGCGCAGCGGGAGGAGCAAACCCTGGGCCGCCCTCCGGGGGGTGAGCGGCGGCCCAGGGCCGTTTCAGGAGCGACCCACGGCGGCGGTGCGCCGCGGCGTGATCCGTTCCATGGCTGATCAGGCTAGGAGCGGTCGCGCCGCCGGCCACGCCACTGTCCGGTAGCCGACGATCACTCCAAACTGACGGCCCTGACCAGGTCATCCGTACGCTCCGGAGGGCGCACCGGCCGGAGGAGCCAGCCCGTGGCGGCCGCCCCCGCACCGCGCCCGGACGCTGGCGCGAGGCGCAGAATGGTCGGCGTGAAGCGGATATGTGTCGTCGGAGCGGGCGCGGTCGGTGGGCTCATCGGGGCGCGGCTCGCCGCGAGCGGATGCCACACCAGCGCGCTGGCCCGCGGGCGTACGCTGGCGGCCCTGCGGGCGCACGGCTGGCGGCTGCGCACCGCCGACGGGCTGGTCGGTGGGGCGGTCGAGGCCAGCGACGACCCGGCCGCGCTCGGCCCGCAGGACGCGGTGCTGCTGACCGTGAAGGCGCACGCGCTCCCCGCGCTCGCCCCCACGCTCGCGCCACTGCTCGGCCCGGAGACCGTGGTCGTACCGGCGATCAACGGCGTGCCGTGGTGGTTCTTCGACGGCGCCGGCGGCGCGCTGGCCGGGCTGCGGCTGCGCGCGGTCGACCCGGACGGCACGGTCGCCGCCGCCATCCCGGCCGCGCGCGTGGTCGGCTGCGTCGTGCACCTCAGCGCCAGCGTCGAGGAGCCCGGCCTGGCCCGCCACCACGCCGGCGGCGGCCTCATCCTCGGCGAGCCGGCCGGCGGCGACGAGCCGAGCGCGCGCGTCGACGCCCTCGCCGGCGTGCTCGACCAGGCCGGCTTCACGGTCACCGTCTCGCCCCGGATCCAGCAGGACATCTGGTACAAGCTCTGGGGCAACATGACGATGAACCCGATCTCCGCCCTCACCGGGGCGACCGCCGACCGCATCCTCGACGACCCGCTGGTCGACGGCTTCGTCCGCGCGGTCATGGGCGAGGCGGCAACGATCGGCGACCGCATCGGTTGCCCGATCGCGCAGAGCGCCGAAGACCGCAACCAGGTGACCCGGCGGCTCGGTGCGTTCAAGACCTCGATGCTCCAGGACGCCGAGGCCGGCCGCCCGCTGGAGCTCGACGCGATGGTCACCGTCGTCCGCGAGATCGCCCAGGCGGCCGGCGTGCCGACGCCGCACATCGACGCCCTGCTCGGCCTGACCCGGCTCGCCGCCCGCCAGCGCGGCCTCTACCCCTGATCCGGGCGACCGCGACCTCCGGGAGGTGCCGCCGGTCACCGGGGTCGAACCGCCGGCGTGACCGGGCGGGTCGTGGTGACCGCGAAGGGCGAGGCCGCGGGAGCGGCGGTCTGGACCGCGACGGACGTCGCGGCAGCTCGGCTATGTCGTCGCACGCACCACGAGGTCGAGGTCGAGGACCGTGGTGCGGCGGCCGGTCGGGCGCTCCTGCATCTGGTCGAGCAGGGCGCGGACCGCGAGCCGGCCGGACTCCTCGAAGGGCTGCCGCACCGTCGTGAGGTCGAGCGCCTGGGCCAGGTCGGAGTCGTCGAAGCCGACCACCGCCAGCCCTTCGGGCACCGCCAGCCCCCGGTCGCGGGCGGCGGCCAGCACACCGCCGGCGAGCGTGTCGTCGTGCGCGAAGATCGCGGTCGGCGGCGCCGCGAGGTCGAGCAGCGCGTGGGTCGCCGCCCGCGCCTCGGCCACGTCGTGCCGCACCAGCCGCACCGCCTCACCAGGCAGCGCCGCGCCGCCCTCGGTGAGCGCCCGCCGGTAGCCGGCGAGGCGGCTCTCCGACGGCGAGACGTACGCGTGCGAGCGCTGCGCCTCCCCCACATATCCGAAGCGGCGGTGCCCCCGCTCCAGCAGATGCCGCGCGACCAGCTCGCCGCCGGCCTCGTCGTCGGTCACCACCGCCTCGAAGCGCGGGCGGGGCGAGTCGATCACGACGGTGGGCAGCCGCTGGCCGCGCAGGCGCTCGACGACCGACTCCTCCAGCGGCAGCCCCATGATGATCAGGCCGTCGAGGCGGCGGGTGATGGGGAGGCTGGAAAGCAGCGGTGACGTGGCCGAGGCCGCCGACTGCTGGTCGAAGACCACGACCTCGAGCGGGTCGGCGCCGAGCGCGCCGAAGACACCGGCCAGCCGGCGGCTGAACGACGGGTACGAGCTGAACGGCGCGATCACGCCGATCCGCCCGACGCCCCGGCGGGCCCGGGTGACCGCGTCCGCCTTGGGCACGAAGCCCAGCTCGTCGGCGGCGGTGAGCACGCGCTCGCGGGTCGCCTGGCGGACCCGGGTCGGCGAGTTGAGCACCAGCGAGACGGTGGAGATGCTCACGCCCGCCCGCGCGGCGACGTCGTAGATGGTGATCTTGTCGGTCACACGCGCCTCCCTCCGGAACAGGTTAGCCGAGTCTTCGAAGTGCTTCGAGCGAAGCTCTTGACAAGCTTGTAACACGGGCGTTCTATTTCCGTCATGGCGTGACACCCCAACAAGCTGAGGGAGGGCACCCCTCATGAGACCGCGCACCCTCATCGCCGCCACCACGGCACTCGTCGCCGTCCTCGCCGCCGGCTGCGGTGGTTCCGGGTCCCGGACCCAGGCACCACCGGCGCAGGCGGCCGACCGGCTCCAGGCCGCCCGCGACGCCGCCGTCCGGGCCGCCGACGGGGCCCGGCCCGGCGGCACGCTCAACCTGCTCGGCGTCCTGAGCGGGCCCCAGCTCGACGCGTACCTCGGCACCTTCGCCCCCTTCGAGGAGGCGACCGGCATAGAGATCAAGTACGAGAGCACCGGCGACGTCTTCGCCGTACTGCAGACACGCATCGCCGGCGGCAATCCGCCCGATGCCGTCTCCAACCCCAGTGCCGGCCAGGTGGCCCAGCTCGCCGCGCAGGGCAGGCTGGTTCCGCTCGACCCGTTCCTGGACATGGCGGCGGTCCGCGCCGACTACCCGGAGGGCCTGCTCGACCTCTCCACAGTGGACGGCAGGCTCTATGGGATCTTCTACAACACCGCCGTCCAGGGGCTGGTCTGGTACGACCCGAAGACGTACCAGGGGCCGAAGCCCCCCGCCTCCTGGGACGACCTCGCCGGCTGGGCACGGCAGACCTCGGCCGCCGGCACGACACCGTGGTGCATCGGGCTGGAATCCGGCCCGACCAGCGGCTGGCCCGGCGCGGTGTGGATCGAGGAGTTCGTGCTGCAACAGGCCGGCCCGGAGGTCTTCACCAAGTGGTGGAAGGGCGAGCTGCCCTGGACCGCGCCGGAGATCAGGCAGGCGTTCGAGCGGTTCGGCGCGATCGCCACCGACGCCAAGCAGGTCAGCGGCGGCCCCACCGCCGTGCTCACCACCGACTTCAACTCCAGCCCGCAAGGGCTCTTCGCCGACCCGCCCGCGTGCCACCTGCACGTACAGGCGGACTTCCTCGGCAACGCGCTGGCCCAGACGGTGCCCGGTGTGGTGCCCGGCACCGACATCGACTTCTTCCCGTTCCCGCCGGTCGACCCGGCGCGGGCCGGCTCGATCGAGATCTCCGGCGAGACGCTCGCGCTGCTCCGGGAGAGCCCGCAGGGGCGGGCCTTCATGCGGTACGTGGCGACGCCCGAGTTCAGCGCCCTCGTCGCCGGCACCGGGCAGTGGATCGGCGCCAACCGCCGCACGCCCCCGGAGGCGTACCCGTCCACGCTGTCCCGCCGGGCCGCCCAGGTCTACGCGGACGCGCGCACCGTGCAGTACGCCGCGCAGAACGCCATGCCGCTCGCCATGACCCAGGCGTTCCACAAGGCGGTGCTCGCGTACGTCGACGATCCGTCCACGCTGGACGCGCAGCTCGCCGGGCTGAACCGGGCCCGCGCCGGCGCGTACCGGAGCTGAGCGGCGCATGGTTCCCGCGACCCGTATCCTCGCCGCGCTCGCCTTCACGGTCGCCGCGCCGGTGGTCGTGCTCGGCTGGCTGTGGCTGGTCGGCCGGCTGGAGGCGGTGGTCCCGCACCGCCTCCAGCGGCGGCTGGTGCCCTGGCTGTGGCTGGCGCCGGCCCTCGTCCCGGTCGGCGTCTTCCTCGCCTGGCCGCTGGCCAACACGGTGTGGCTCTCGCTACGCGACGCCGGCTCGCGGTCGTGGGCCGGGCTCGACAACTACCGCTACCTGGTGACCAGCGGCGAGGTGCACACCGCGCTCCGCAACAACCTGCTCTGGCTGGTCCTGCTCACCGGCGGCTGCCTGGTGGTCGGGCTCGCGGTCGCGGTGCTGACCGACCGCGTGCGGTACGAGTCGCTCGCCAAGGCGGCGGTCGTGCTGCCGACCGCGATCCCGTTCGTCGCCGGCGCGGTGATCTGGCGCTTCATGTACCAGTACCGCCCGCCCGGCCTCGCGCAGACCGGCACGCTCAACGCGGTCCTGACCGCGGTCGGCGCCGCGCCGGTGGCCTGGCTGGTCGACGGCCGCACCAACAACGCCGCGCTGATCGGCGTGGGCGTGTGGATGACCGCCGGCTTCGCGACCGTCATCCTCTCCGCCGCGCTCAAGGCGGTGCCGCCCGAGCTGCACGAGGCGGCCCGGATCGACGGCGCCGGGCCGTGGCAGGCATTCCGCCACGTCATCCTCCCCGAGCTGCGTCCGGCCATCGTGGTCACCGCCACGCTCGTCGCGGTGAGTGCCTTCAAGGCGTTCGACATCGTGTACGCGATGACGAACGGCAACTACCGCACTGACGTCATCGCCAACCTCATGTACCGGCAGCTCTTCGTCGACCAGGACTACGGGCGGGCGAGCGCGATCGCGGTGCTCCTCACGCTGCTCGCCGCGCCGATCCTGCTCGTCAACGCGCGCGCGACCCGGAGGAGCGCCCCGTGACCCAGCTCCTGACCCGTCCGGAGGCGGCGGCCCGGCCCGCCCCCGCCCCGACCCGGAGAGCCCGCCGGCGCCGCCGCGTCCCCACGCACCTCACGCTGCTGCTCGTGTGTGGACTGTGGACGGTGCCGGTGCTGGGGCTGCTGGTCAGCTCGTTCCGCCCCGCCTACGACATCTCCACCACCGGCTGGTGGCGGGCCGGCGAGGGCACGCTCACCACCGGCAACTACCGGGACGTGCTGGCCACCGGCGGCTTCGGCACCGCGCTCGTCAACAGCCTGCTCATCACCGTGCCGGCGGTCGCGGCGATGGTGGTGGTCGGCTCGGTCGCCGCCTTCGCGCTCGCCCGCATGTCCTTCGCCGGCCGCCGCGCGGTGACGGTCGCGATGATCGCGCTGCTGGCGCTGCCGCTCCAGATGACGCTCGTACCGGTGCTCCGCCTCTACAACGCCGCCGGCCTGACCGGCACGTTCGCCGGGATCTGGCTGGTGCACCTGGGCTTCGGGCTGCCGTTCGCCGTCTATCTACTGCGGACGTTCTTCGCCGGACTGCCGGAGGAGATGTTCGAGGCGGCGGCGCTCGACGGCGCCTCCACGCTCACCACCTTCCTGCGGCTGGCGGTGCCGGTCTCCGGGCCGGCCCTCGCCTCGGTCGCCATCTTCCAGTTCATCTGGGTCTGGAACGACCTGCTCATCGCGCTCATCTTCCTCGGCGGCGACCCGGGCGTGGCCCCGCTGACCGTCGCGGTGAGCAACCTCGTCAGCGCGAGCACCGGCCAGGGCTGGCACCTGCTGACCGCGGCGGCGTTCGTCGCGATGGCGGTGCCCATGGTGATCTTCTTCGCGCTCCAGCGCTACTTCGTCCGCGGCCTGCTGGCCGGATCGGGAAAGTGAGGGTCCATGAGCGGCAGTCTCCGGGCCACGGGCCGCGAGCCCGAGGGGGCGTGGTAGGGATGCCCGCCGTGCCCTACGCCGGCGACCCGCCGGCGCCCACCGCGTACGACCTCGACCCCGCGGCCCTGGCCACCTACCGCCCGCCCCGGGACGAGCCCGCCGACTTCGACATCTTCTGGAAGCAGGCGCTCGCCTACGGCCGCACCGGCGGCGCCGCCTCCGCGCGACTCACCGCCGTCGACAACGGACTGTCCACCGTGGTCACGCACGACATGACCATCGCCGGGTACGGCGGGGAGCCGGTCAAGGCGTGGCTCACGCTCCCCGCCCACCACACCGGGCCGCTCCCCTGCCTCGTGCAGTTCGTCGGCTACGGCGGCGGTCGCGGCCTGCCGGTCGAGCACCTGGTCTGGGCCAGCGCCGGTTACGCCCACGTGGTCGTCGACGCGCGGGGCCAGGGCGGCGAGACGCCCGACCCGGGCGCGTGGGAGGCCGGTCCTCCGGTGGTCCGCGGGCTGCACGATCCGGAGGCGTACTACTACCGCCGCGCCTTCGTCGACGCCGCGTGCGCGGTCGAGGCGGTGCGCGGACTCTCCATGGTGGACCCCGAGCGGGTCGCCGTCGGCGGTGTGAGCCAGGGCGGCGGCATCGCGCTCGCCGCCGCCGCGCTCGTCGGCCCGGTCGCGGCGGTCCTGTGCGACCTGCCGTTCCTGTGCCACTGGAGCCGAGCGGTGCGGGTCAGCGACCGCGGCCCGTACACCGAGGTGGCCCGCTGGTGCGCCAGCCACCGCCAGCCGGTCGCCGACGTCTTCGCCACGCTCGCGTATTTCGACGGCATGTCGTTCGCCGCCCGCTGCGCCGCGCCCGCGCTCTTCTCGGTCGCGCTGATGGACCGTGTCTGTCCACCCTCGACGGTCTACGCGGCGTACCACCACTACGCCGGCCCCAAGCGGATGGTGGTGTGGGAGTTCAACGACCACGACGGCGGCGGCCCCCACCAGGTGCGGCGGCAGCTCGACTTCCTGCGGCCGCTGCTCGCCGGCGAGCCGGTCAGGCCGGCGTGACGCCCCGCTGCTGACAGCAGATTCCCTTGGCGTGTCCGGCTCCCCGGTCCCATGGTTGGTCCGGAGAGAGACGGAACCGGGAGGATCCCATGCAGTACCCCACACCAGCCGCCGGCACGCTCGACGACCAGGTCGCCGCGCGCCTGCTCCACCAGCGCATCGTCGTGCTCGGCGCCGAGGTCGACGACCAGGTCGCCAACCGCCTCTGCGGCCAACTGCTCCTGCTGTCGGCGGAGGACCCGAAGGGCGACATCAGCCTCTACATCAACTCGCCGGGCGGCTCGGTCACCGCCGGCCTCGCCATCTACGACACCATGCGCCTCATCCCCAACGACGTGGGCACGCTCGCGATGGGGCTGGCCGGGAGCATGGGTCAGTTCCTGCTCACCGCGGGCGCCGAGGGCAAGCGGTTCAGCCTCCCGCACGCGCAGATCCTGATGCACCAGGGCTCGGCCGGCTTCGGCGGCACGGCAGCCGACGTGGAGATCTACGCCGAGCAGTTGGACCGGCTCGGCACCACCGTGCTGCGGCTGACGTCCGAGCACACCGGGCAGCCGCTGGAGAAGGTGGAGCGGGACAGCCGGCGCGACCGGTGGTTCACCGCGGAGGAGGCCCGCGCGTACGGCCTCATCGACCACATCCTCACGCGGGTCGACGACGTACGCCCGGCCGGCGCCCGCACGCTAGTGGGGATGTTCCAGTGAACGCACCCCGAGGCCAGTACCTGATCCCGACGGTCGTCGAGCGGACGGCGCAGGGCGAGCGGGCGTATGACATCTACTCGCGGCTGCTCTCCGAGCGCATCGTCTTCCTCGGCACGGAGATCGACGACGGCGTGGCCAACGTGGTGATCGCCCAGCTCCTGCACCTGGAGGCGCAGAACGAGCAGGAGATCGGCATCTACATCAACTCGCCGGGCGGCTCGTTCAGCGCGCTCACCGCCATCTACGACACGATGAACTTCGTTCGGTGCGACATCGCCACGATCTGCGTGGGGCAGGCGACCTCCGCGGCCGCGGTGGTGCTGGCAGCCGGCACACCGGGCCGGCGGTCGGTGCTGCGCCACGCGAAGGTGACGCTGCACCAGCCGTCCAGCCAGGCTCGCGGCACGCTGCCCGACCTCGCGGTGCAGGCGAAGGAGGTGGCCAAGGTACGCGCCGAGATGGACGAGATCCTGAGCCGCCACACCGGAAATCCGACCGGGAAGATCCGCGCGGACACCGACCGCAGCATGACGCTGTCCGCTGTGGACGCCGTGGCGTACGGCCTCGCCGACCGGGTCATCGAGCGCCGCCCGCGCGACCTGCGCCGCGCCGCCTGAGACCGGCCCGCGCGGCCGCGTGTGGCGGTCGTGCGGGCACCACCGGCCGGGCGCGCCGGTCAGGCGGCCAGCAGCACCACGTCGCCGGAGCGGCGGGGCGGGCCGAAGATGTGGTGCCGGGCGGACCGCACCGGCGCCGTCTGGTGCAGGAGCAGCAGCCGCACCTCGGTCAGGAAGTCGGCCAGCTCGATCCCCAGCGCCTCGCAGACCGCGGCGAGCACCTCGGAGCTGGCCTCCTTGCGGCCGCGCTCCACCTCGGACAGGTACTGCGACGAGACCCGGGCCGCCCCGGCGACGTCGGCGAGCGTGCGCCGCTGCGCGATCCGGTTGCGGCGCAGCACGTCGCCGGCGAGCACGCGCAGCAACGGCCGCTGCCGCCGCCCGCCGTGACCGATGTACGCCACCTCCGACATGCGCTCACCATACGTGCGGCGGCCGCCACCGGGCATCGCGCCGGCGCTGGTTTCGCGGTCAGCGTAGGGCGGCCACGTACGCGGCCTCACCGCGCACGTGGCCGCCGCCACTGGCGTCAGACCCCCGTCGGGTACGTCTCCGGCTCGAACACCGGCGCCGGCGGCACGCGCATCGGGCGCACCGCGCGCGTCTCGTCGAACCAGAAGAACGCGTCGTACCGGTCGCCCAGGACGGTCGGTACGTAGTTGCTCCACTGGTCCCGCTCGGGGTGGTAGACCACGCCGATCGCCCGGTGGTCGAGCGTGTCGGTGAGCAGGTCGGGCCGCTCGTCGCGGGGGAAGACGAAGAGCCCTCGGGACGGTGCCGCGGCGTGCAGCACCCCCTCCAGCGCGTCCCCGCGGGCCGGCGGCACCAGCATCTCCTCCATCGGCGCGCCCCAGCCGTCGCCGGCCACGACCGTGCCGTGGTGGCTGCCGAAGCCGATCAGGACGACGTCGTCGGCGCCGTACCGCTCGCGCGCGAGCTGGCCGATGTTCACCTCGCCGCGGTCGCGCATGTCGGTGGCGCGGGCGTCGCCGACATGCGTGTTGTGCGCCCACACGACGGCCTTCGACTCCGGCCCGTAGTGCTCCAGCAGGCGGTCGAGCGTGGCGTCCATGTGCCGGTCGCGCAGGTTCCACGACTCGCGTCCGCCGCGCACCATGGCCCGGTAGTAGCGCTCGGCGCCGGCGACCACCTCGGCGTTCTGCCAGGCGTTGAAGCGCTCGGACCCACCGGCCTCGGCGGCCCGCTCGCGGAGCCCCACCAGCAGGTCGACCACCTCGTTCTCGCAGGCCGCCGCGACGAACCGGCTCGCCAGCGCGTAGATCTGCGCGTCCTCTCCGTACGGCTCGAAGCACTGGTACGCGGCGAGCGCGGCCGGCACCTGCTCCGGGTCGTGCTCGCGCAGGTACACCAGGATCTCGCGGAGCGACTCCCAGAGCGAGTAGACGTCGAGCCCGTGCACGCCGGCGCGTACCTCCGGGTCGGTCTGCGCGTTGTGCCAGCGCAGCCACTGGCTGAAGTCGACGACCTCCTCGTTGGCCCACATCCAGGTGGGCCAACGCTCGAATGTGGCGAGCGCGGCGCGCGGGTCTTCGGGCGCCCCCTCCTCCAGCCGTACGCTGCGGTTGACCCGGTCGCAGTCGGGCCAGTCCCCCTCCACGGCGACGAACGAGAAAGCTGCCTCCTCGATGAGCCGCTGGGTCAGCATGGCGCGCCAGCGGTAGTACTCATGCGTGCCGTGGCTCGCCTCGCCCAGCATGACGACCCGGGCCGTGCCGACCCGGTCGAGCAGTACGTCGAGGTCGCCCGCGTCGTTGAGTGGCGCGGCGAGCGCGGCGACATCGTCCCCGTACCGTGACATGTCCCCTCCCGGCGGGTGCGGTTGTCCCGTCCACTCGCGGTTACCCCGCGGCGGATGGATCAACCCGCCGGCGCGGTCACCCCAGGCGGGCCGACTGCTCGACGGTGGTGATGACGCCGAGCGCGTGGGCCGGGGTGAGGCCGAGGGTGCTGGCGATCCAGCCGAGGGCGTCGCGCTCGGCGGGGCTGAGCGACCCGTCAGCCAGGCCGACCCGCGCGGCGTCGGCCAGGTAGCGCTCGCGGGCGTCGAGCGTCAGGTTGGCCCCCAGCGCGCGCAGCGGCTCCACCACGGCGTCGGCGGGCTGGGCGAGATCGGCCTGGAGCTGCGGCAGGTCGTATCCCTGCGCGCCGGCCGAACGCACCGCGGCGACCGCGGCGGTGACGGCGAGGTCGGAGGTGCCGCCCGCGCGGAGCACCGCCACGACCGCGGCGCGCATGCCGGTGGGAAGGGCGGTGGCGAGCTGGGCGCTGGTGGGCTGCTGGAGCACGACCGGGTCGAAGCGGACCTTGCAGGTCTGGCACTGGACGACCTCGCCGACCTTGTCGAGCGGGATCACCGGCACGGTCGTAGGGCACCCCGTCGACGGGGATCGCGCCGGGACGCCGCGCTCATCGTGGCGACGATCCTTCGCGCGCCGGCACGCGGGGGCGGGTCGTGCTCGCGCGGACCACGAGCTCGGGCGAGAGCAGGACGTGGTCGGGCGCGCGCTCGGCGGAGTGGTTGATCTGGTCGAGGAGCACGGCGAGGCTGCGCCGCCCCAGCTCCGCGAAGTCCTGGTGGATCGTCGTGAGCGGCGGCAGGAAGTAGCCGGAGTCGGGCATGTCGTCGAAGCCGACCACGCTCACGTCGCGCGGCACGCGCCGGCCCGCCTCCTGGAGCGCGCGCAGCACGCCGAGCGCGATCTGGTCGTTGCCGCAGAAGATGGCCGTGACCGACGGGTCGCGGGCGAGCGCCTGCCCCTGCTCGTAGCCGGACTGCGCACTCCACGACCCGGCCTCGACCGGCGGCACCGGCGCGCCCGCGGCGTAGAGCGTGCTCCGCCAGCCCTCGATGCGCTCGCGCGCCTCCGGCCAGTCGGTCGGTCCGGCCACGTGGTGCACGGTGGGGTGGCCGAGGTCGAGCAGGTGCTGCGTGGCCAGGCGGGCGCCGGCGACGTTGTCGATGCGGACGGTCGGCACCGCGTCGTCGTCGGCGCCGCCGCCCACGCCGACGCTGGCCAGCCCGGAGGGGACCTGCACGAGCGCGTTGGTCACCGCCGGCTTGGGCGCGATCGCGATGATGCCCTCGACCGACTGCTGGCACAGGCGGTCGACCGCCTCGAGCACCGAGCGACGCTCCAATGTGCGCACCGAGGCGACCGTGACGAAGTAGCCGGCGGTGCGGGCGGCGTCCTCGATCCCGTACAGCATCGAGGCCGGGCCGAAGAGCGTGCTCTCCAGGCCCACGACGCCGAGCGTCCCGGAGCGGCGGGTGACCAGCGTGCGGGCGGCGAGGTTGCGCCGGTAGTTGAGTGCCTGCATCGCCTCCAGGACCCGGCGCCGGGTCTCCTGGCGCACGTTGGGGTGCTCGTTGAGCACGCGGGACACGGTCTGGTGCGAGACCCCGGCGAGCCGGGCGACATCGCGCATCACCGAACCGCGGGGCGCGGCCGGCACCGCGCCGTCGACCCGGGCCGGCCCCTTCTCCGGACCACCGGCGGGCACCTCCCGGCGGTCGTCGTCCGCCGGCCGCTTCCTCGGCACATCCACCCCCTGAGCCCTCTTGTTACCGATCACAAGCTACCGACAGGCGACGCGCCGCGTCAGTCCTGCCCGGTGGCAACACCTCGGCAACAGATCGCAACCACCTCTTGACGCGCGGATAGAGAACGGTAACATTCTCGATCGCGGAAGGTGACTCAGGCCACTTCCGTGACCGGCGTCAGATCTCCCCCTGGCGCGCGGCTCTTCAAGACCTGGATAGGGCTCAGCAGCACGACGATCCCCGTTCTCGCGACGGGGATGTCACGGTTGTCAATGTTAACGCTCACCCAGCGCGGTTCGCACCAGTTTCTTGGCAGGAGGAAGCGATGCTCAGGAGATGGTCCACGGCGGTGGCCGCCGGCCTGCTGGCCGCCGTCACCGTGACGGCGTGTGGCGGTGGTGACGGTGCCGGCTCCGGCAGCGGCTCCGACGACGGGACGATCACCCTCGGGTTCTCCCAGGTCGGCGCCGAAAGCGGCTGGCGCACCGCCAACACCAAATCAATCCAGGACTCGGCCAAAGCCGCCGGGATCGAACTGAAGTTCTCCGACGCCCAACAAAAACAAGAAAACCAGATCAAGGCGATCCGCTCGTTCATCCAACAAAAAGTCGACGTCATCGCCTTCTCCCCCGTCGTCGAGTCCGGCTGGGACACCGTCCTCAAAGAAGCCAAAGACGCCGGCATCCCGGTCATCCTCACCGACCGCGCCGTCGACTCCA
>NZ_JBHLUH010000036.1:0-129318 GCF_042433955.1 Phytohabitans kaempferiae
GGTGCTGCCACTCGCACCACGTCATGGATGTGCGCACTGTTGGGCAAGCCCACCGAGGCCCCCGGCGGCCCATCGACTTGCCTAGATGGACTTTGGCCGATGGCAGCGGCAGCCGTCAAGATGTGTCGGCAATGTTTCGCGAAAGTTTTCCGCGACCCGGTCACCTCGACCGGTCGCGTACCGGGTCCCCGCTCGCCACATCCGTGCCGCTCGACCTCGCCGCACTCCACCGCCAGGAGCCGCCGCACCGCCTCCCGCACGCCCCGGGCCAGCCCCGGCCCCGGGCCGCGCCCTCAGGGTCGGGCCGGCGAGCACGATCGCGCCGTTGTGCGCGCGCCGGAGCCCCGCGAGCGGAACCAGATCACCCCGCCGACCAGGCCAAAGAGAGCGACCACCGGACCCGACCGCCGGCCAGTACGGCCGCGCGGACCCCGCCTCGCCATTCCTCCACCGCACCGGCCGCGACCTCAGGCGCATCCGCACCACGGCGGGGGACCGCCCACACCGGCGCCGCCGCTAGCGCACGGCGAGCGCCAGGCGGATCGCATGGAGCCACTTGAATGCGGCTTCGATGTTCCGTACCATCAGCCGCACGAAATGTTATCGTGAACATTTCTGGCAATGACCGGCGCGCCTCCATCCCCAGGCCCGAACGGCGGGCACCTGGGCGCGCCGGCCGTGGCGGCCGTCAAACGACGGCTGTGTCCCGGGGCACCCCACATGCCCGGAGGAGAATTCTCGATGAAACCGATCAGCGGACATCGACGGTGGTTGGCCGCCGCCACGGCGGGACTGCTGTTGGCCGGCGCTCTGGTCGGCCTGCACACCACTACCGCGCAGGCGTTGAACAACGGTGTGGCCCGCACCCCGCCGATGGGCTGGAACAGCTGGAACACCTTCGGCTGCAACATCAACGAAGCCCTCATCCGGCAGCAGGCCGACGCCCTGGTCTCCAGCGGCATGCGCGACCTCGGCTACCAGTACGTGGTCGTGGACGACTGCTGGTTCAACCCCAACCGTGACTCGGCCGGAAACCTGCAAGGCGACCCGACCCGCTTCCCCAGCGGCATGAAGGCCCTCGGTGACTACCTACACGCCCGCGGCCTGAAATTCGGCATCTACCAAGTCCCCGTCGACCGGACCTGCGCGCAGTACTTCGGCGCCTACCCCGGCGCCACCGGCAGCCAGGGACACGAAACCCAGGACGCCCGCCAGTTCGCCGCCTGGGGCGTCGACTTCCTCAAGTACGACTGGTGCTCACCCAACGGCACCATCGACGACCAGGTACGCACCTTCGCCCGGATGCGCGACGCCCTCGCCGCCACCGGACGCCCCATCGTCTACAGCATCAACCCAAACAGCATCCACGCTAAAACCGGCCCACTGCGCAACTGGGGCGACGTGGCCAACATGTGGCGCACCACCGAGGACATCACCAACGCCTGGAACACCGGCCAGACCAACGGCTACCCGATGGGCATCCAGAACATCGTCAACGTCAACGTCCCGCTCGCCTCGTACGCCGGGCCGGGCCAGTTCAACGACCCGGACATGATGGAAGTCGGCAACGGCGGCATGACCGACACCGAGATGCGCAGCCACTTCGCGCTGTGGGCCATCATGGCCTCGCCGCTGATCGCCGGCAACGACCTGCGTGCGATGTCCGCGCAGACCCTCACCATCCTGCGCAACCAGCGCCTCGTCGCGATCAACCAAGACCCGCTCGCGGTCCAGGCGACCCAGATCGCCAACGACGGCACCCGGCGAGTGCTGGCCAAACGCCTCGCCAACGGCGACATCGCGGTCGCCCTCTTCAACCAGGGCTCCGCCGCCACTACCGTCTCGACCACCGCGGCCGCGGTCGGCAAGACCGGCAGCTCGTTCACCCTCGTGGACGCCTGGACCGGCGCCACCAGCACCACCACCGGCGCCATCAGCGCGAACGTCCCAGCGCACGGCACCGCGGTCTTCCGGGTCAGCGGCGGCGGCACGACCACACCGCCGCCGTCGACGACGACAACCCTGGTCAGCGCGGCGTCCGGACGCTGCCTGGACATCCCGCAGAGCAACACCGCCAACGGCACGCAACCAGTGATCTGGGACTGCAACGGCGCCGCCAACCAACGCTGGACATTCAACGGCCCGACCCTTCAATCGCTTGGCAAGTGCCTGGACGCCCCCATCAACGCGACCGCCGGCGCCAGGACCCAGATCTGGGACTGCAACGGCGGCACCAACCAGCAGTGGACACTCAACGCCAATGGCACCATCACCGGCCGCCAGTCCGGGCTCTGCCTCGACGTCAACAACGCCGCGACCGCCAACGGCACCACCGTGCTTCTCTGGCACTGCACCGCCGCCGCCAACCAACGCTGGACCCGGCAGTAGCCGCAGGCCGACCACGCCAGACACGGCCGGTGTGGAGAACACGACCTCCGCACCGGCCACCGGATCCGCTGGGACGCGCCGGCGACCTGTACCCGCCGGTCATGAGGCCGCGGAGCTGGCGACGCGCGCGGAGCCCTCCGGCGCGGTCGCCGGTGACATGGTCGTCTTCGAGGCCGAGACCGCCCTGGCACCGCCGCCCTGGCCGGACTCCGGCCCCACCGACCGGCAGCGCCACCGGCAGGCTGAGCACAGCCGACTACCAGGGGCCGGGTTCACCGTAGACTCCACGCGTGATCGAGGACGGCCGGCCGCGGCGCCACCGCAAGCCCCGTCGCGGTGACCTGCCCATCGCCCGCATCGCCGAGCTCGCCGGTGTGTCGCCGCCCACGGTGTCGAAGGTCCTCAACGGCCGCGGCGGCGTAGGTGAACAGACCCGGCAGCGCGTGGAGGCCCTGCTGCGCGACCACGGCTACCGCCGCCCGCTCGCGGCCCGGCCGACGCTCTGCATCGAGGTCGTCTTCCACCAGATGCTGCCCTCCATCGCCATGGAGATCCTGCGAGGTGTCGAGGAGATCGCCAGTAGGAGGGACTACACGGTCGGCTTCACCGACATCCGGCGACGTGTGTCGGCCGGACTGCCGTGGGTCGAGCCGCTGCTGTTGCGGCAGCCCACCGCCGTCATCACGGTCTGTTCGCTGATCACCGCCCAGCACGGCGAACAGTTCGCCGCCAGCGGCGTACCGCTGGTAGCGATCGACCCGATCGGCGAGCTGTTTCCCACCCCCGCCGTCGGGTCCAACAACTGGAGCGGCGCCCTCGCCGCCACCCGGCACCTGCTCGACCTCGGCCACCGGCGAATCGGCCTACTCACCGGACCGGTCAAGGACCTGTCCGCCCGCGCCAGGCTGGACGGCTTTCGGGCGGCCCTGGACCACGCTGGCGTCCCCCACGACGAGACCCTCGAACGCCGCGGCGTCTTCACTTTCGAAAACGGCCGCGACCTCGCCCTCGAGATACTCGCTTTGCCGAAGCCGCCCACCGCCGTCGCCTGCGGTGACGACCTCCAGGCACTGGGCGTCTACGCGGCGGCCAAGCAGGTCGGCCTCCGCATTCCCGAAGACCTGAGCGTCGTGGGATTCGACGACATCGACCACGCGGCCTGGCTCCCCCCACCGCTGACCACCGTGCGTCAGCCGTTCGCGGAGATGGGCGCGACCGCGGCCAGGTTGGCGATCAGCCTGGCCGACGGCGAACCTCTCGGCCAGGAGCGGTACGAACTCGGCACCACGCTCGTCGTCCGCGGCAGCACCGCCCCTCCCCGCGCCCGGTGAGCGGACCCATCCACCACTGTGGAGCCCACACCGACTCCGCGGTGATCTCGATCCCGACGTGGGTCATGCGGAGCAACAGTAGCCGAGCGGGACCGCCTGCTCACCCGGCCGCGGATCGTGGTCGACCACTGCTCACACCGGGTCGTGGCGCGCTTCGTCTGATCCGCCGCCCGCTCATGCTTCGAACTCCCGAGTGAGGCAGAGCGCACGCCGCTGTGCCGCCCTGCCCGAACGCGGCGATGGTCAGCGCTGGGCGCCGCCCGGCTCCGTAGCGAGCAGGGCGAGGTCGGCCCGGGTCGGCAGCCCTTCCCAGTCGCCGTCGGTTGACACCGCGAACGCGGCGGTGTCCACCGCGCGCCGGAGCTTCGTCGCGATGTCGGAACCGTCCAGCGTCGCGGACAGGTAGCCGGCGGCGAAGGCGTCGCCGGCGCCGATGGTGTCCACGAGCGATATCCGCCGCGCGGTTTGGTGGGCCACGCCGTCCACGGTGTGCACGCTGGCACCGTCGGCGGCGCGTTTGACCACGACCTCGCGTACCCCCGACGTGAGAAGACGCTCGACGCGATCACTCCCGTCGGCCATGATCGTGAGTTCCTCGTCGGAGGCGAACAGGACGTCGACGTACGGCAGCAGCGGCCGCAGCGCGTGGGATGCCTCCGCGGGCGACCAGAGCGTGGCGCGGTAGTTCACGTCGAGGCAGACGCCGGTGCCGGCTTGCTGTGCGAGCTTCATCGCGGTACGTACCGCGGCCAGCGGCCCGGCGCCGAGGGCAGGTGTCACTCCCGTGACGTGCAGCAGCCGGGGCGGAGGATCCGCCAGGACCGGAAGGATGTCCTCGGCGGAAAGCGTGGAGCCCGCGGACCCGTCGCGGAAGTACCGGACCCGCGTGACGGTCGCCAGGCGGCGCTCGAACAGGACGAGCCCGGTCGGGGCGTGCGGGTCGGTCCGGCAGCCGTACAGGTCGACGTTTTCGGCCCGCAGCGTGCGTAGCACGAGTTCGCCCAGTTCGTCGTCGCCGGTCACGCCCAGCCAGCGCGTTCGGTGCCCCAGGCGGGAGAGCCCGATGGCCACGTTGGACTCGGCGCCGGCGATCGACAGGGTCAACGCGCCGCCGAGCCGTACCGGGCCTGAGATCCGCAACGACGCCATGGCCTCACCGAGGGTCAGTACGTCGATCACGGCGCGACCGCCGCGCGGAAAGCCGATGCCCGGCGGCGCAACGCGTCCAGGTCTCCCCCATGCGGTGCGTCACCCATCAGCGACGACCCGGGACCCACGGCGACCGCTCCGGCGGCGAGGAACGCGGCAGCGTTGTCGACGTCGACTCCGCCGACCGCGACCATGCCGACCCGGGGCAGGGGATCGCGTAAAGCCTTGATGTATCCGGGTCCACCGAGCGCCGCCGGGAAGACCTTCACCGCGGCGGCCCCGCCCTCGGTCGCGGCGAGGATCTCGGTCGGGGTGAGCGCGCCCTCGATCACCGGGAGACCGGCCTCCTTGATGGCCGTGGATTCGGGCGAGGCTCCCGGAGTGACGAGAAACGTCGCCCCGGCGTCCGCGGCCGAACGCGCGTCGGCGACCGTCACGATGGTGCCCGCGCCGAGGGTCGCGGCCTCGCCGAGCGCCGCCCGTGCGCGTTCGATGATCGACAACGCGCCGGGAGTGGTCAGCGACACCTCGACGAGCGTGAGTCCCTCGTCGACGAGCGCGAGGACGCAGTCCAAGGCTGCCTCGGTGTCGGTGCCCCGAACGATCGCCAGCAGTCGGTGGGTGCTGAGCAGGTCCAGCAGTTGCATGCTTCGCGGTACCCCTCTTCGTATGGGCTGCCTGTGGCGGGTCACGCGCTACGGTCGTCAGGCCTCGGCGGTGACGGTGGGCGCGGCGGCGTCGGGCGAGGCGCGCGGCTTCGACGGCACCATCCAGGTCGTCGCAGCGGCCAGAAACTGATCCAGCAGCACGGACGCCTCGCGGTCGAGCCGGGGCGAGCCGGGCTCGCGGACCGCGGTGCTGGTGAGCACGCCGCGGCGGCGCAGGACCTCCTTGCAGAACGCGGCACCGCCGTACTGGTCCTCCATGCCCACCAGCGGCAGGAGGAACCGGTAGATCTCGGCCGCGATCGCGGGCTGGTCGCCTTCGAGCGCGTTCCAGAGCGCGACGTGCAGGTCGGTGAACTCGCAGCCGGGCATCGTCCCGCAGATCCCGCGCGGATACTCGTCGAGCAGGAAGCGGGAGCCCTTGCCGCCCATGACGCCGCTGACGTGCGCGCCGCCTCGGGCCAGCAGGTCCGAGATCACCTGGCTGGAGCGGACGGTCTCCTCCTTGAACCACGAGACGCCGTCGATCGTAGCGGCGAGTTCGGACAGCTGGGCGGCCGACATCGGCGTTCCGGCCGGGCCTTCCGCGTTCTGGACGAACACCGGCAGGCCGGCGGCGGCGATCGCGGTGAAGTACTCGACGAGCTCCGGCCAGTCGCCGCGCTTGACGTACGGCGGCATCGCGATGACCGCGTCGGCCCCGCTGTCGGCGGCGTGGGCAGCGAACCTCGCGGCCTGTGCGGTCGACGCCCCGGTCACGCTCGCGACGAGGGGCACACGCCCCCGGTTGACCCGTACGGTCGTGGTCACGACCGCGCGACGCTCGTCGTCGTCGAGCGTGAAGAACTCGCTGACGTTGACCGGCATCACCAGTCCGTGCGCGCCGCAGTCGAGTGTGAACTCCACGACGTCGGCGAGCGCCCCGTGGTCGACCGCCCCGCTGCTGTCGAACGGCGTCACCGGTATCGCGAAGATGCCACGAAACGCCGCGGTCATGATGCGTCGTCCCGCGCGGCGCCGGTCAGCAGCACATCATCCTCGGCGGCCAGGTGCGGGTCGCCGCCGTAGGGCTGGCTGCCGCTACCGCCGACGAGGAAGTCGAAGTCGGCGCCGCGGTCGGCCTGCAGGACGTGGTCCGCGTAAAGCCGCGCGTAGCCCCGGCTGAACCGGGATGCGCGCGGGGTCCGCTCCGCGTTGCGCCGCGCCAGTTCCGCGTCGTCGACCTCCAGGACCAGGCTGCGCGCCGGCACGTCGAGCGCGATCATGTCCCCGGTGCGGACCAGGGCGAGCGGGCCGTCCGCCGAGGCTTCGGGCGCCACGTGCAGCACAACGGTCCCGTACGCGGTGCCGCTCATCCGGGCGTCGGAGACCCGTACCATGTCGTCGATCCCGCGTTCGAGCAGCTTCCGCGGGATGGGCAGGTTGGCGACCTCGGGCATTCCGGGGTATCCGAGCGGTCCGCAGTTGCGCACGACGAGCACGGTGTTCTCGTCGACGTCGAGGTCCGGATCGTGGATCCTGGCCTCGCACTCCTCGATCGTGTCGAACACCAGCGCCGGGCCACGGTGGCGCGAGAGGCGGGGACTGGCCGCCGCCTGCTTGATGATCGCGCCCTGGGGAGCCAGGTTTCCATGCAGGACAGCGGTGCCGGCGCCGACGCCCAACGGCCGGTCCACAGGGCGGATCACCTCGTCGTCGTAGCACTCGGCCGCGGCGACGTTGTCGGCGACGCTGCGGCCGGTGACGGTCAGCGCGTCGCCGACCAGATGGGCTTCCAGCCGCCTCATCAGCGCGGGCAGGCCGCCGGCGTGGTGAAACTCCTCCATGTAGTGCTCGCCCGCCGGGCGGAGGTTGGCCAGCCACGGCACGTCGCGCATCCACCGGTCGAAGTCGTCCAGCTCCAGCGGGACGTCGAGGCGTCCGGCCAGCGCCAGCAGGTGCAGCACGGCGTTCGTCGACCCGCTGATCGCGGCGTTGACCTTGATGGCGTTCTCGAACGCCGATCGGGTCACGATCCGCGACATGCTCAGCTCCTCGCGCACCAGCTCGACGGCCCGCGCGCCGGCCTGCTGCGCGGCCTGAAGGCGGGCCGCCTCGACCGCCGGGATCGAGGAGGAGCCGGGTAGCTGCATGCCGAGCGCTTCGGCGATGCTCGCCATCGTCGAGGCCGTACCCATGACCATGCAGTGGCCGGCGGTACGCGCGTAGCTGGACTCCATGGCGAAGAACTCGGCGCCGTCGAGCCGGCCCGCGCGCACCTCGTCGGCCATCTTGCGGGCGTCCGTGCCGGTGCCCAGGGAGCGCCCCTTGAACCGTCCGGCGAGCATCGGGCCACCGGTGACCATGATGGTGGGCAGGTCGACGCTGGCGGCGCCCATGAGCATCGCCGGGGTGGTCTTGTCGCACCCGGCCAGCAGCACCACGCCGTCGATCGGGCTCGCCCGCAGCATCTCCTCCACATCCATGCTCATGAGATTGCGGAACATCATCGTGGTCGGCAGCATGTTCGTCTCACCGAGACTGATCGTCGGGAAGACGAGCGGCACCCCGCCGGCCTGCCATACGCCCCGCTTGACGGCCTCGGCGAGCGTGCCGAGATGGGCGTTGCACGGGTTGAGATCCGACTGGCTGTTGGCGATGCCGATCACCGGTTTGCCGCTGCGCAGGAGCCCCGCGGAGAAGCCCAGCGCCTGCATGTGACCGTTGCGAACGAGCGCCACCTGACCGTACGAGTCGTAGAACCTGCTGCTGCGAAGCCTGCTCATTCCCCTGCCCTTACTTGACTGCGCCGCTGGTGAGTCCGCTGACCAGCAGCGGCTCGAGGAGGACGAAGATGATGATCATGGGTGCGATCGACAGCAGACCCGTCGCCATCAGCGCTCCCCAGTCGGCCGTGTACTCGCCGACGAAACCGACGATGCCCACTGTGATGGTGGTGCCCTGGTTGTCGAGGATCAGCGTGCGGGCGTAGGTGAAGTCGCCCCATGCGTGGATGGCCGAGAAGATGGCCACCGCGCCGATGCCGGGTTTCGCCAGCGGCAGGACGATGCGTATCAGGGCCCGCAGCCGCGAACAGCCGTCGACCATGGCCGACTCCTCCAGTTCCACGGGCACCCCATCGAAGATCGACTTCATGATCCAGGTGCCGAACGGGACGATGACGACCGTGTTGGCGATGATGAGCCCGGTCAAGGAGTTGATGAGCCCGGTCGCGGAGAACATCATGAAGATCGGGATCACCAGCAGCGTCCGCGGGATCACCTGGACGGCGAACAGCGAGTAGCCAACCGCCAACCCCGCCTTCGAGGCGAGGCGGGACAGGCTGTAACCGGCCATCGTGCTGAGCACGACCGCGCCGACCATCGCGCCGATCGTGACGATCGCCGAGTTCGCCAGCCACTGACCGACCGGGCGCATCTCGAAGACCCGCGTGAACGCATCGAAATTGATCTTCGACAGCGGCGGTATCAGCGGCGGCACCTGGGCGAGAAGATCCCGGGTCGGCAGCACCGCGGTCAGCAGCGTCCAGTAGACGGGGAACAACAGGATGACGATCGCCACGCCCAGCGCCACGTACAGGAACCCGTTGGTCAACCGTGCTTTGGCCTGCATCTAACCTCCCTCGTGGATGTGATGCGCATGCGTGCGGAGAGCGTCAGAAGAAACGCCTCCGGACGACGGGGAACAGGATGAACAGGCACATGACGGCGATGGCCATGGTGATGACGCCGAGCGTGGACGCGTAGGGCAGGTTGAAGTAGACGAAGGCCTCGTTGTAGATGGCGACGGCCAGGGTCTCGGTCGCCCGGTCGGGACCGCCACGCGTGATGGCGTAGATGAAGTCGAACGTGGTGAACGTCCACAGGCCGGTGACGATCATCGCGAGCACCGCGGAGCTTTGAATCGCCGGCCAGGTCACGTGGCGAAACTGGGCCCGGGGGCTGGCTCCGTCGACCCGTGCGGCCTCGTAGAGCTCGGCCGGCACCGACTGGAGCGCCGCGAGCAGCATGAGCGTACACAGTGGATAGGCGATCCAGATGGTCGGCATCAGTACGCCGATCAGCGCCGTTTCCGGGTCGAAGAACCAGGCGACGTTCTGGTCGATCAGGCCGACCTTGCGCAACAGGTAGTTGAACACGCCGTAGGTGCCGTCGAGCATCCACACGAAGGTGACCGTCGCGACGACGCCGGGGATCGCCCACGGGATCAGGACGAGCGTGCGCAGCCAACGCCGGCCGACCAGCCGGCGGCGCAGCACGAGCGCGCTGAGCAGGCCGATCGTGAACGCGCCGGCCACGGTGGCCAGCGTGTAGATGGCGGTGATGCGTAACGCTTCCCAGGTCTCCGGGTTGGAGAGCACGGCGCGGTAGTTGTTCGTGGTGAACGGGAGGTCGTTCACCTCGCTCATGATCATCGTCTTGCCGTCGCGCAGGCTCAGGTTCACGATCATGTAGAGGGGGAACCCGATGAACAGCAGCGCGACCAGGACGGCGGGCAGCAACATGACCGCGGACAGGCGGCTGTTGCGGGACCGTAGCGTGCGGCGGCGACGCCGCGTCGAGGTGGGCCGGTTTCTGGTGACGAGGCGGGTCTCGCCGGGCGGGGCGAGGGACATCGGCGAAACTCCCGGGGGGTGAGGTCGGGCACGGCCGGCGGTACGGGGGCGCGGACCGACCCGGCGCGGAGGTCGGGTCGGTCCGTCCCGAAGTGGACCGGATCAGGGTTGGGTGATCGCGGCCAGTTTCTTCTCGAGGTCCGTCAGTACGGTCATCGTCGGGTCGTCGGTCGTCAGCAACCGCATCATCGCGTCGATGATCGTCTTTTCGATCTCGCCGAAGTTGGCTCGGAAGTTGTCGCTGGGCGGAAACTCGGGGACGGCGTTCTCGACGTTCTTCTCGACGACGCCCACCACGGGAAGGCGAGTCGCGAGCTCCGCCGGCACCACTCCGACCCGACCCGGGGCGGCGTAGACCTTCTCCGCCCACAACGCCTGGATCTCGGGCTTGGCAGCCGTCTCGATCAGCTCCCACACCAGTTGCTTGCGCTCGTCGCTGATGCCCTTCGGGATCGACAGCGACGTGCCCACCAGGGCGATGGAGTTCTGGAACGGGCTGGGCGCGGCCTGGATCTTGGGCAGAACGTCGGCGGGCGCGTTGTCGTCAAGGAAGCTCTGCACCCAGTTGCCGTCGTGCGACATGGCGACCTTGCCGTCCGCGAGCAGCTGACGGTACTGGCCGCCGTTGAGCCCGGGCGGAGCCTTCTTGGCCAGCTCGCGGTAGAGCTCGACGGCCGCGACCGTCTTCGGGTCGGTGACGCTCCACCGGCCGTCGGTGATCCACGCGCCACCCATGCCGACGATGAACGAGTTCGACTCGCCGAACAGGTTCGAGTGGCTTGTCGTCGTCGCACCCCACGGGTTGAAGTTCGAGCCACCGGCGGCGCCCAGCTTGTTGACGGCGTCCCGCAGGCCCTCGGGAGTTGACGGCGGAGCGGTGACGCCGGCCTGCTGGAGGAACGTCTCGTTGTAGAAGATCACCCGGGTCAGCGCGTGCAACGGCAGCGCGAGCTGCTGGCCATCGATGATCCGTTCCTTGCTGAAGTCGCGCCACTGGTCGAGCAGGCCGCTGCTCTTCAGGCGTTCGTCGAGCGGCTCGAGCTGCCCGGTGGCGGCGAACGCGAAGAAGTGGTTGCCCGAGGCGATGACGTCCGGCGGCCGGCCAGCCGACAGGCGGGTGACCATCTGGTTCTGGAAGTCGTCGTTGCTGACGAAGTAGAGGTTGACCTTGACGTTGGGGTGGGTCTTCTCGAAGTCGGCCACGATCGCCTTGAGGACGTCGCCGTTGCCAGGCTCGTTCACCTGCCACGACGGGAAGTCGAGAACGATCTCGTTGCCCTCGTCGCCGCTGTCTCCGCCACCGCATCCGCTGAGCAGCATGGCGACGGCGGCCAACCCGGCAAGACCTGTGCGCCACGCGCTGCGGCCCAATGTGACACGTTTGCGTTTTCCACGATCCATTGCAGTGCCTTCTTCTCAGCCGAAGGGGGTGTCCAGCGGTCCGCCGGCGTGAGCGCCCGTAGAAGCAGACCACTGAGGACTGCATTATGTGCAGTTGCGCTGCGTATCTTGCAGCGAACTCTAGAGACGGTTTCGCGCCCATGTCAATCGTGTGCGCGTGACGTTTCGACAGGTCGCCCTGGCCGATCGGCGAGGCGTCCGCGCCCAGACACCGTCAAAGGGGATGTCCATGGTGGACATCCCGGCGGTCGTCACGTGCCGTAGACAGGCGCCTGACGTGCGCCTGGAGGTAGCGGGCCCGCGGGGGCGGCGCTCAGCCGTCCGGACGGTCTCCGCCCAGGAAGGCCGCGCCTCGTCGCAGGTCGGGCAGTTGCCTCGACGCACGGGCCTGAGCTGTGTGTCGCGGTCGGGGCCAGCCAGCCCTCTCGCTCCGCCCCCTACCTCGACATGGCGCCGCGAGCCGGAGTACGGGCGGCGCCTGGTGGTGGCGGGCGCGAGGTCGCACACCGGCACGCGGCCTTACGCCAGACGCCGCCCGACAGGGAACTTGATACAGGCCTAGCGGCGCCGGTGGCCGAGTTCGCGGCTGATGCCGTGCGCGGCATCCAGCAGCGGGCCGACGAACGCGAGCAGCTTCTCGTAGTTGATGCGGGCGGTCGACACCGAGACGCTCACCGAGCCGGCGACGTTGCCATCGGCGTACAGGATCGGCGCCGAGACACAGCGGATGCCCAGCTCATGCTCCTCGTCGTCGATCGCGTAGCCACGCTCTCGCGCGGCGGCGAGGTCGGCCAGCAGCGACTCGGGCGTGGTGAGCGTGTGCGGCGTGAAGGCGTGCAGGTCGGTGCTCTCCACCAGGCGGCGCTGCTGCGCCGGGGGGACGAACGCGAGGATGGCCTTGGCCACCCCGGTGCAGTGCAGCGGCGCGACGATGCCCACGCGTGAGTACATCCGGACCGGGCGGCGACTGTCGACCTTGTCGATATAGACGACGTTCTGGTTTTCGAGGATCGCGAGGTGCACGGTCTCGTTGGTCGCGTCACCGAGCTTCTGCATGAACGGTGCGGCGACGTCGCGCAGGTCGAGGGACTCCAGCGCCCGCTGGCCGAGGTCGAGGATCGTGGCGCCGAGCCGGTAGTCGCCGTCGGCGCGCTTGTCGACGAGCCGCCAGCTGTGCAGCGTCTGGAGGATTCGCAGGGCGGTGGTGGGATGGACGTCGAGATGCTGCGCGACATCTCGCACGGAGCGCGGTCCATCCGCGATGAACAGCAGGGAACGCACCGCCCGATCCACCGTCTGGCTCATGTTCCACTCCTTACCGGACTGTTGGGGGTCTCTGTCGGACCACGGGTCACTTCGGGCCGCCTAACTGCTGACGATGCGAGTTGCCGGCGACCGTGAGCAGGGCAGGTCGACGCCGACCCGGCTCGGGGTCGTGGACGGTCCGCGCGCCGGCGCCACCCCTGCGGAGCGGTCCGGTGGCGTCATTGTGCCCAGCCCGCAAACCGCACCGCTACGCCACCGGGCGGCCTCCACCCCATTACGGCACCTCGCGAAAACACAGCGTTTACATGATTGACACAGTGCAGCACGGCGACCTATGGTCGCCACTGCAACTTATGCAGTATCGCTGCACATGTTGCAGCACCGCAACCCCGTGGTCACCGCAACCCCTGACCCCCCGCCTCCAACGCCCACGACCGGCCAGCAGTCGACCGCGGCCCGCCTCGCGGCCTGCCGGCGACCCGATCGGGTTCGATCGTGCGAAACCCCCTGCCGACGCTGCCCGGCCGCCGCCGGCGGCGGCTCCGCCAACAGCGAAATCGACCGGCAATCGTATCGCGCCGTCGGCCCACGTTCTGGCACGCCCGCCGGCCTGGCGGGCACGACGAAAGGGAATCAAAGATGAGGAGTAGCCGATGAGGCGCCGCACGCGTACAACGACGGGAGCTGCCGCAGCGCTCGCCCTGCTGGGGTCGAGCCTCCTGATCGCCCCCACCCCCGCGGCCGCCATCAACGGCCAGGCAGTCATCAACCCGATCGAGAGCAACATCGCGGAGAAGTTCTGGGTCAGTGCCACGGCCAGCAGCGGAGGCCAGTCGGCCGCGGCCGCGATCGACCAGGATCCGTCGACGGCGTGGCACGCCGCCAACCAGGCACCGGGCGAGTCGCTGACCCTGGACCTCGGCGGCACCTACGACAACCTCCGCAAGGTCGAGGTCGTGTTCCCCGACACCGGAGCGGTCTACCAGTACCGGCTCCAGGCCTCCCCAGACGGTACACAGTGGACGACGATCGGTGACCGGTCCGCGAACGCCCGGCCCGGTCGCGGCGGCGTCGATCTGTTCACCTCGCCCGGAACCCGCTACGTGCGGGTCACGATCACCGGCGTTTCGCCCGGCGCCACGGTCGGCATCAGCGAGGTCAAGGTCTTCAACTACCTGCGCGACGAGCTGATCCTGGGCGCCGACATCTCCTACGTCGACGACTTCCAGACGCGCGACTACTGGGTCAACCCGCTGGACGCCGACCGCGGCGCCGGACCCGCGTTGCTCGACGTGGTCAAGGACCGCGGCATGGAGTACGTACGGCTGCGCGTCTTCAACGAACCGCGCAGCGAGAGCAGCGGCAACGTCAACGCGATCCCCCGTCAAGGCCCGGAGCGGACGCTGACCTCCGCTCAGTGGGTCAAGCAGCGCGGGCTCGGCCTCGGCGTCGACTTCCACTACGCCGACTCGTGGGCCGATCCGGGCAAGCAGCCCAAGCCACGGGCCTGGGCCGAGCTGAGCTTCCCGGATCTGCAGACCGCGCTGTACGACTACACCTACGACTACGTCCGCCAGCTCGTGAACCAGGGCACCACGCCTGACAAGGTGGCGGTCGGCAACGAGGTCAACAACGGCTTCCTCTGGGGCAGCGAAGCGACCAACGCGCCCGCCCCCGGCCCCGTGATCGGCACGGCCAACCCGGCGTACTTCCGCAACCAGGCGAACGTGTACCAGTCACAGCCGGGCGGCGGCATCCTCTGGCAGTACTGGAACTCCACGGACCCGGCCGAGTACCAGCTCTACCTCGACTCCTGGGAGCGGTTCAGCGCACTGGTCGCCAAGGGCATCGCCGCCGTACGTGCCGCCTCCCCCACCACGAAGGTGGAGGTGCACTCGCTGGTCGGCTCCGGCGTCGGCAACCGCACTGGCCTGGAGAAGGCCATGGAGTACTGGCACCAGTTGCTGACCCGCCTGCACGCGCAGGGCCAGGACATCGACGTCATCGCGCTGTCCTACTACCCCGAGCACCACGGCACGATGGAATCGCTCGAGCGGAACATGTACACGATCTCGACCACCTACCCGAAGTACCCGATCATCATCACCGAGACCGCCTACCCGGCCAGCGGCAACACCCCGCAGCCGAACTCCATCTACCCCCGCACGATCCAGGGCCAGGCCGACGCGATCCAGCGCGTCATCCAGGCCAACAACGACCTGGTCAACAACCAGGGCGTTGGCATGCTGACGTGGGAGCCGGCGAGCTTCCAGACGATGTTCCGATCCGTGCCGGGCATGTCCAACACCTACGAGCCGCACGCGTCGATCGACATCTACAACAAAAGCGCGGCTCGGCACGTGCTGGAGAACACCATCTACACCGCCACCACGGTCGGCTCCGCGCCCGCGCTGCCGTCAACCGTAAAGGTGCTCACCACCGCCGGCGGTGCCGTCGCCGACACCCCGGTGACCTGGAACGCCCTGCCCGAGGGCGCGACATCGGCCGCCGGCCAGGTCACCGTGACCGGCACCACCGAACGTGGACCAGTCACCGCCGTCGTCGACGTCGTCACCGCCTACCGCGGCGTGGCGTGCACGTCCGTCATCACGGGTAGCCGCTCGGGGCCGCTGGTGGTCTCCACCGGCGTCACCTGCCTGAACGGTGCCACCGTGAGCGGGCCGGTGACCGTGCGTGCCGGCGCTGGCCTCGTGGCCACCGGTGCCCGGATCTCGGGGCCGATCACCGCCACCGGCGCGGCGGTGGCCGCGCTGTGCGGCACCACCGTCAGCGGGCCGGTCCGGCTCGACCGGAGCGAGGCCGTCCAACTCGGCAATCCGATGCTCGGCTGCGCCTCGAACACCATCAGCGGCCCGGTCTCCGTGACCAACACGACCGGGTGGAACGTCATCGCCGGCAACACGATCGCCGGTCCGTTGAGCTGCTCGGGCAACACGCCGCCGCCGGTGAACAACGCGGCGCCCAACAAGACCGCCGGCCCCAGAAGCGGCCAGTGCGCGGGACTGTAGCCGCCTGACCACCGCTTCGCCCGGACTGCCCGACGCACGATCAACCTAGTGCCGACGGCCTGACGGCGAAGCCGGACGCAAGCGAAGTCGAGGCGGCCGCGTCAGCCGACACGCCGCAAGCCGTGCGGGTACGGGATCGCTCACCGTACCCGCACGGCCGAGCCGTCTCGCGGTCACGGCGACTGACGATCCGGCCCTGAGTGGGGCCAGGCGATCCCGCCCCCACTCAGGGTCTACTTCGGATAGTTGGTCAGCCGCCCCCGTTTCTGACCTGCACCCCGTACTCAAGGCCATCGACATGTCCGAGCATGTCGAGCGTGTCGTGGACCACGCGGCCGTCGATCTTCGTCTTGACCCGGACGCGCACCTGCTGGCAGTTGGGCAGCGTGTACCCGTACGTCTCGCCGGGGATCAGCTCGTCCAGCAGTTGCAACTCCCGGCCGAACGCGTCGACCAGGTAGACCCGCATCGGCTCGAGCGTGACGTTGATGAAGTTGACCTTCTTGACCAGACGCACCACGATGTCCCGGCCCACGGTGACCGTCTTGGTGGTCCGCTGTCCCGAGGCGCTGTGCGCGGTCAGCAGATAGGTGACATTGCCGTCGCTGCTGCCGCCGCTGAGCGTGTCGTCCCACTGCCCCGGCGTGGCCCGGCTCTCGTCGAAGATCTGCCCACCGTTGCGCGTCACCGTGATCCGCGTGGCACCGGCGACGCTCCAGGCCAACTGGATGGTGACCGGCTGGCACGCGCGCGGCCTGGTGGGATTGGCGCTGAACGCGTCGATCCGGGGCGCCCCGGTAGTCCATCCCTCGGCCTTGCCGGCCTGGTCGTCGGCGAGGTCGGCGGCGCCGTCCTGCACCGGCTTGACCAGGATGGTGTACGGCGTGACCGGGCTGAGCCCGGTGACGGTCTCCTGCCGTGGGCCGGTGCCGGCGTACGCGGGCAGCGTGACGACCCGGCTCGTGCCGCCACCGCGCACCTCCAGCCGATACCCGGTCTCGGTGCCGGCGTTGTCGGTCCAGGCGACGGTCAGCGTGGTGTCGCCGGCTCCGGTGATCCGGACGTCCGTGGGCGCCTGCGGCGCGGGCAGGAGCGAGTTGTCGCAGACCTGTGCCGACGCCTGGCTCGGCCGGCTGTTGGTGGTGGTCACGCGGTAGCAGTAGCGCGTGCCGGCGCGCACGTCGGTGTCGGTGTACGCGTCGACCAGCCCGTTTACGCGGTACACCTCCGTGTACGGGCCGTCCGCCACGCTGCGCTCGACCACGATGCCCTCGACGTCGTCGGCGTTGGTCCACCGCAGCTCGTTGCGGAGCCAGAAGAGCGTGTCGTTCTTCACCAGCGGCCTGATCACCGGGGCGGAGAGCTGGCCGGGCATGAAGTACCCACGGCAGTCGATCTCCGTCCACTCGTGGGCACCGAAGTCGATGTTGCGCGCGGATACGCACACACCGTGGCTCCCCTGGCTGGTGCCGGCCGGCACCGACGGGAGGTCGAACGTCCAACCGCCACCGGGGCGGGCCACGTCGGCCATGCCGTGGTACTCGGTGCCGTCGACGCTCACCCGGACGGCAAGCTCCGCCAGCAGGTCGTCGGGGTCGGCGACCCAGCCGCCGACCCGGAGCGTGCCGCCGTGCCGGGACAGCGTGTCGAAGCTGCCGTACGGCTGGTGCCGCACCGTGTAGGTCTCGCAGCCGAGGTCGGCGTGCACGCCCGGGCCGCCGTTGAGCGCGCCGAGGCAGATCTGGTGCTGCCCGTCGCCGGCTCCCTCCGGCAGCAGCGCGTCGAAGCCGTGCGCGTCGCCGTACCCCGGATGGGCGGCCCCGACGTCCGGCCGCGGCCGGTTGGCGGAGATGTTGGCGAGCAGCGTGCCGTTGCCGTCCCGGGCTATCACGGTGAGGCTGCTGCTGAGGTCCGGGTCGATCGCCCAGCCCTTGACCCGCACCTTGTCGCCCTCGGGCGTGATCGACTCGAACGCGCCGAACGGGTCGACCCGCACGGCCAGATCCTTGCAGCCGATGTTCGTGTTCACGCCCTGGCCGATGTTGCGGGCGGTGGCGCACACCTGGTTGCCGTAGCGGGCCGGGACCACGCCGGAGAAGCGGCCGCCGGTCAGGTTGGCCACGAGCGTGCCGGTCACCACGCCGTCGATCTTGATTTCGACGGTGACCGGAGTGTTCGAGTCCGGGTCCTGGGCCTCGCCGCTGACCTGGACGCCACCGGGCGGGCGGCTCACCGAACTCAGCACGCCGGTCGGGTTGTGCGAGCCCGGTTCCTCGGGCAGGTCGTCGCACACCGGCGGCACCGGGATCCGGTCGCAGTAGGGCTGGGCGGACGCCGGAGGCGGGCCCACGACGGCGGTCACCGCCGCGGTGAGGACAGACAGCATGAGTACGGTCAACGCGCGCCGCCCGAAGGGGCGTCCTTTCCGGCGCGGGCGGGCGGTCATGCCGTCGTGGAGCATGACTGGTCTGAAGCGGTGTCGCACGTGGACAGTCCTTCCCCCAAAGCAGAACGTGCGACGAGGCTAGGAGCCGGCGGACGGGCCTGTCGTCCGCACCGCGGCAACGCGGGATCCGCCACGGTGACGACGGCGGGTCCCTCCCACGGCGGAGCCGGCACCGCCTCGCCAGCGCGGGCGGCGCAGGATCCAGGCCGCGGTCGTGGATCGCGGAGGGTGAGGCAGCGGGAGCAGCGGTCTCGACCGCGACGGACATCGCGGCAGCCCAAAAGTCTTTCTACGTCTGCGCTTTGAGCGGGTAGGGGATGAACGTGCTCCTGTTTTCGTCGAGGTCGAGGCTGCGCCCGATCGGCGCGGCGGCGCGTTGGGCGCAGGACAGCCGCTCGCAGGTCTTGCAGCCCGGCCCGATCGGAGTGGCGGCGTCGGCCGCGTCCAAGTCGCGCCCCGCGGAGTAGACGAGACGGCTGGCGTGGCGGGCCTCGCAGCCCAGGCCGATCGCGAAGGTCTTGCCGGGCTGGCGGAAACCGCCGCGGTGCCGGGTCACGGTGCGGGCGATCCACAGGTAGCGCTGGCCGTCGGGCATGGAAGCGATCTGGGTCATGACCCGCCCGGGGGCACTGAACGCCTCATACACATTCCACAGTGGACACGTGCCGCCCGAGCGGGAGAACGGGAATCCGGTGGCCGACTGGCGCTTCGACATGTTGCCGGCCCGGTCGACCCGCACGAACGAGAACGGCACGCCGCGAGCCTTGGGACGCTGAAGCGTGCTCAGCCGGTGGCAGACGGTCTCCCAGCCCATCGCGAACTGGTTGGTCAGCAGCTCGATGTCGTAGCGCACGGTCTCGGCCGCGGTGAGGAACCGCTGGTACGGAAAGATGAGCGCGGCCGCGAAGTAGTTGGCCAGCCCGACCCGCATGAGGATCTGGGTCTGCACGTCGTCGACCTGCTCCTCCTCGATGATCTCGTCGATGATGTCGGCGCACTCAAGCAGGCCGATCTGCGCGCCGATCCGGCTCGCCTCCTGCCCGGAACGCAGCGACGTGGACAGGTGCAGAGTGCGCGTCTCGGGGCGGTAGCGGTGCAGCTCGCCGGCGAGCGTCGCGCCGTCCTCCCGGGCGATGTGGATCCCGTGCCGGCTGGAGAGCCGGTCGGCCAGCACCGCACGGCTCTCGCCCCGCCCGACCCCGATCTTCTCGGCGAGGGCCTCGGCCGCCTCGTCGAGGTCGGGGATGTAGTTTTGCCGCCGGTAGAAGAAGTCGCTCACCTGGTCGTGCGGGCTCCGCCCGGCCACCAGCTCGCGGTCGCCGACGATCTCGGCAAGTTGCTCGTTGGCCTGCCGGTAGCGGCGAAACAGCTCGATCACGGCCTCGGCCACCTCGGGCAGCTTGGTGGCGAGCTCGGTCAGGTCGGGCACGGTGACCCGGGGCGGAAGCGCCTCGCGCAGGTCGTGCACCAGCCGAGGCGTGTCGTGTGGCGCGAAGAAGGTCGTGTCGACACCGAACAGCTCAGTGATCCGGATGAGGACGGGGACGGTCAACGGCCGGGCGTCGTGCTCGATCTGGTTGAGGTAGCTGGCCGAGATGCCAAGCTGCCGGGCCAGCTCGACCTGACTGACCGCGCGCTCCTCACGGAGACGGCGCAGCCGCGCCCCCGCGAATGTTTTGGCCACTGGCGCTCCTTCCCGCCGGTCAGGACAGATTAGCAGCTCTGAAAAGGTGCGGATTTACAAGTTTGCAAAAACCCGCTCAGGCTTCTCAATATTTGGCTGTTTCCGTCCCTTTACCAGCGCCCAGCACGGATGCCAAATTTTGCGAATAGCCCCGGAAACGCGATCGGGGACGCAACGAAGGAGAAGGCGATGAACGCATCCGCGCGACGGCTGCAGGACGAGTGGACGACCGACCCGCGGTGGCGTGGCGTCGAGCGGACGTACACGGCGGAAGACGTGGTGCGCCTGCGCGGCGCGATCCAGGAGGAGCACACGCTCGCCCGCCGCGGCGCCGAGCGGCTGTGGGCGCTGCTGCACGACGAGCCGTACGTGCACGCGCTGGGCGCCCTGACCGGCAACCAGGCGGTGCAGATGGTCCGCGCCGGCCTCAAGGCGATCTACCTGTCGGGCTGGCAGGTCGCCGCGGACGCCAACCTCGCCGGCCACACCTACCCGGACCAGAGCCTCTACCCGGCCAACTCGGTGCCGGCGGTGGTGCGCCGCATCAACAACGCGCTGCTGCGGGCCGCGCAGGTCACCACGGCCGAAGGTGTGGAGCCGGCGTTCGACTGGCTGGCGCCGATCGTGGCCGACGCCGAGGCCGGATTCGGCGGCGTGCTCAACGCGTACGAGCTGATGACCGCGATGATCGCCGCGGGCGCCGCCGGCGTCCACTGGGAGGACCAGCTCGCCGCCGAGAAGAAGTGCGGGCACCTGGGCGGCAAGGTGCTGATCCCCACCGGCCAGCACGTCCGCACGCTCAACGCCGCGCGGCTGGCCGCCGATGTCGCCGGGGTCCCGACCGTCATCGTCGCGCGTACCGACGCGCAGGCGGCCACGCTCATCACCACCGACGTCGACGAGCGCGACCGGCCGTTCATCACCGGCGAGCGCACGGCGGAGGGCTTCTACCGCGTGCGCGACGGCATCGAGCCGTGCATCGCGCGGGGTCTCGCCTACGCGCCCCACTCGGACCTGCTGTGGATGGAGACGAGCACGCCCGACCTCGAGGTGGCCCGCCGCTTCGCCGAGGCCATCAAGCGCCAGTACCCCGATCAGATGCTCGCGTACAACTGCTCGCCGTCGTTCAACTGGCGCAAGCACCTCGACGACGCCACGATCGGCAAGTTTCAGCGCGAGTTGGGCCACATGGGCTACAAGTTCCAGTTCATCACCCTCGCGGGCTTCCACGCGCTGAACTACTCGATGTTCGACCTCGCCCGGGGCTACGCGGCCGAGGGGATGCCGGCCTACGTGTCGTTGCAGGAGCGGGAGTTCGCCGCCGAGGCCGCCGGCTACACGGCGGTCAAGCACCAGCGCGAGGTGGGCACGGGCTACTTCGACCTGATCAGCACCGTGCTCAACCCGGACGCCGAGACCACCGCGCTGCGCGGCTCGACCGAGGAGGCCCAGTTCGCATGAGAATCCACGTCACCGGCAGGATGGAAGAACGGTTCGGCGAAGTCCTCGACCAGAAGGCGCTCGACTTCCTGGTGGCGCTCGACGGTGAGTTCGCCAAGCGGCGGGTCCAGGTGCTCGACACGCGCCGCGCCCGCCGGGCCCGCTACGCGGAGGGTCAGCTGCCGGGCTTCCTGCCCGAGACGCGGGCGATCCGCGAGGACCCTTCGTGGCGGGTGGCGCCGCCGGCGCCTGGCCTGGTCGACCGGCGGGTCGAGATCACCGGACCGACGGACCGCAAGATGACCGTCAACGCGCTCAACTCCGGCGCCCAGGTCTGGCTGGCCGACTTCGAGGACGCGACGTCGCCGACCTGGCACAGCGTCGTCAGCGGCCAGCTCAACCTGATCGACGCCATCGACCGCCGGATCGACTTCACGGCGCCGAACGGCAAGCGTTACGCGCTCGGCGAGCAGACCGCCACCATCGTCGTGCGGCCGCGCGGCTGGCACCTGACCGAAAAGCACATCGTCGTCGACGGCCGACCGATCTCGGCCAGCCTGGTCGACTTCGGACTGCACTTCTACCACTGCGCGCAGCGCCTGATCGACGCCGGCCGGGGCCCGTACTTCTACCTCCCCAAGCTGGAAACCCACCTCGAAGCTCGACTGTGGAACGACGTCTTTCGGTTCGCGCAGAACTACGTGGGCATCCCCCAGGGCACCATCCGCGCCACGACGCTCATCGAGACCATCACCGCGGCGTTCGAGATGGAGGAGATCCTCTACGAGCTGCGGGAGCACTCGGCGGGCCTCAACGCGGGCCGGTGGGACTACATCTTCAGCATCATCAAGAACTTCGGCAACCGCGACGACTTCGTGCTGCCCGACCGGTCGGCGGTCACCATGACCGTGCCGTTCATGCGCGCCTACACCGAGCTGCTCGTCCGCACCTGCCACCGCCGCGGAGCCCACGCCATCGGCGGCATGGCGGCCTTCATCCCCAGCAAAGACCCCGGCACCAACCAGGTCGCCATCGACCGGGTCCGCGCTGACAAGGACCGCGAGGCCGCCGACGGGTTCGACGGCTCGTGGGTCGCCCATCCGGGCCTGGTGCCGACCTGCCGGGAGGCCTTCGACGCCGTACTCGGCGAGCGCCCCAACCAGGTCGAGCGGCTCCGCGAGGACGTCACCGTCACCGCCGACGACCTGCTCGCCGTCGACCGGACGCCGGGCCAGGTCACCTATCACGGCGTTCGCAACAACATCGCCGTCGCCCTGCGGTACTTCGACGCGTGGCTCGCCGGCACCGGTGCGGTCGCCATCTTCGACCTGATGGAGGACGCCGCGACCGCCGAGATCGCCCGCTGCCAGGTCTGGCAGTGGCTGCACCACGGCACGCCCGTGGCCGGCGGAGGGAACGTCACCGCCGACCTGGTCCAGTCCATCATGGACGAAGAACTCGCCGTCCTCCGCGAGGGCCGGTCGAGCGCCGACCAGGACCGGCTCGCCAAGGCCGCCGAGATCTTCACCGACCAGGCCCTCGGCGAGGACCTGCCGTCCTTCTTCACCACCGAGGCGTACGCCCGCCACCTCGTCGGGCAATCACCGCCGAGCTGACGGCCGCCGGTGAGGCGCGGTGGGAGTATCGCCGGGGATGCTCCCACCGCGGCCCGGGGAGACGTGGAGCGTCTTCTTGGGGTGCTTTCCCGCGCGGGGACGCTCGCGGTGATGGAGATCCAGTCGTGCGTGGCGAAAAATTCACCTTCTGTCTGGGGGCAATTAGTCGCCACGGACGGACCGCACTGGTCCCGTCCCGCTCAGCGCGCTCGCGCATGTCCACACACCGACCCGGGTTGCCAACGCCGTCCCGAGCCTGGTCGCTTCGCAAAGGGCTATGTCAGGGACATAGACCCTTGCGGCCGGTTTGAACGGGCTATGTCCCCGACAACGCCCACGCATCCGCCGGGTCAGGCGCGTCAACTCACCCGGACCCAGCATCCACGCCACGAGCCGCGCGTGCGGCGTCCCTGCGGGGTTGGGCGCACCGGCGCGCCCAGCTCGACAGCTTCTCCAAGAGAGCTTTCGGGGTCAGGGGCTCGGGCCCGTCCACGACGACCACTGCGGATGGCTGCTTTCAGTCGGTTTGTTCGGTTCGGCAAGGTCCGGGAGCAGGGCCACGCTCCACGGGCACCACGATCGACTGCTAGCCCGACGCGCGCGGGCGCTGCGCGATCCACACAGACCTCGACCCCGAAACGCGGCCCGATCAGTCGTCGAGGATGCCCTCGTGGAGTGCGCGCAGCACGGCGTTGGTCCGGTCGCGCGCGCCGAGCTTGGTGAGGATCGTGGAGACGTGGTTCTTGACGGTGCCCTCCGCGAGGAACAGGACATCGCCGATCTCGCGGTTGCTGTACCCGTGCGCGACGAGGCGCAGCACCTCGAGTTCGCGTTCGGTCAGGCTCTGCACGGGCGGCGCCTCCGGGCCGGCCGGGGATGGCCCGGAGCGGATCGCCCGGAGCATCCGGTCGGTGATCGACGGTGCGATGAGCGTCCCGCCTTCGGCGAGCGTGTGGATGGCTCGGGTGAGCTGTTTGAGCGTCACGTCCTTGAGGAGGTAGCCGCGCGCGCCGGTGCGGAGGGCGCCGATCACGAGCTCGTCGTCGTCGAACGTGGTCAGCACGAGCACCGGGATGTCGACCTCTTCGGCGCGTAGCTGTTCGAGCGTCCAGATGCCGTCGAAGCGGGGCATCCGCAGGTCGAGCAGGATCACGTCGGGCGAGGTCTCCGCGATGACCGCGAGCGCGGCCCGCCCGTCGTCGGCCTCGCCGACGACATCGATCTCGGCGACCTCGAGCAGCCCGCGGATGCCCTGCCGGACGAGGGTCTGGTCGTCGACGACCACGACGCTGGTCACGGCGCGGGCACCCGCGCGGTCACTCGGAACCCGTTGCCGCCGTCGATCGCCAAATCGCCGCCGAGGGCCTGGAACCGCTCACGGAGCCCGCGGAGCCCGTTGCCGAGTACGGGCTCCCGAGCGCCGCGCCCGTCGTCCCGGGCTTCCAGCACGGTGCCCTGGGCATCGGCGGTAACCGAGATCCACAGCTCCCGCGCGCCGGCGTGCCGGATCGTGTTCGTGACGATCTCCTGGGTCGCGCGTACGAACGCCGCGTTCTTCTCCTCGTCCACCCGCACGGTGGGCGAGACGTCGATCGACACGTCGAGGCCGGGCAGGTCGCCCGCCGTCCGCCGCAGCGCCTGTTCGAGGTCGGGGGTTTCGGTCCGCATCTGGCCGACGGTGGCGCGGACGCCGCCCAGAAGCTCGCGCGCGACGAGGTTGGCACGCTCCACGTGCGTACGCGACGCGGCACCTTCGAGGTGGCGGGCGGTCTCCAGCTCCAGCGTCAGGACGGTCAGCTGGTGGCCGATCAGGTCGTGCAGCTCCCGGGAGATCCGCAGTCGTTCCGCGGTGCGGGTCGACTCCGAAAGCAGCACGCTCGCGGCCTGCAGCTCGACGTGCGCCTCGGCAAGCTCGCGGCGCATCCGCTGCTCGCGGATGAGGGTGACCGAGCTGAGCAGCGTCGCCAACTGGATGAGCAGGTAGAAGCCGGTCGTGATGGTCACGTCCGCCTTGCCTTGGCCGGTCACCACCAGGCCGATGGCGATCACCACGGTGTTGAGGCCGATGGTGACGAGGCCCACCGGCAGCGGGACCACGTACACGCTCACGGCCGCGGTGAGGACCAGGAGAACCGACAGGAGCCCCATGCCCGAGGCCGAGAGCAGGACCACCCAGGAGGCGACGACGGCCACGGCGAACGCACCGTAGCTCAGCTGGCGGGACCCGGCGGCGGTGGCGACCGTGGTGAACAGTGCGGCGACGAAAAGGACAAAAAGGACGATCCACCAGGCGTGCGGGATCACGGTGTCGACGACGCCGAACAGGGCGGGACCGGCGACGGCGATCGCGACCACGAGCATGGCGAGGCCGGCCCACTCCTCTGTCCCGAGCCGTCGCACCATTTCACTCTAGATCACTGCGTGCGCCGGTACCCGTGCCGAAAGTCATGGTCAGAAGTGGTGACTTCTGGGACAGGTATTCGAGCCCGGGCCTCCATAGCGTCGAAGTATGAGCAGCGTCGAACCGGCGATCGTCGCCGAAAACCTCGCCAAGAGCTACCGCCGGACCCGTGCGGTGGTCGACGTGAGCCTCCGGGTCGACGCCGGGGAGGCGGTCGGCATCCTCGGCGCCAACGGTGCCGGCAAGACCACGACGGTCGAGATGATCGCCGGGCTACGCGTGCCCGACCACGGGCGGGTACGCGTACTCGGCCTCGACCCGCGCCACGACCGCGCTCGGCTCCGGCAGGTGCTCGGCGTACAACTCCAGCAGGCGTACCTGCACCACGCGCTGCGCGTGACCGAGCTGATCGACCTGTACCGCAGCTTCTACCCCAACCCCCGCTCCACAGAGGAGCTGCTGAGCATGGTCGATCTGGCCGAGCAGCGGCGGACGATCTTCGAGAAGCTCTCCGGTGGCCAGAAGCAGCGCCTATCGATCGCCCTCGCCCTCGCCGGCCGGCCGCGGGTCGTGATCCTCGACGAGCTGACAACCGGCCTCGACCCGAGGGCCCGGCGGCGGATGTGGGGAACGATCGAGCAGCTCAAATCCGACGGCGTCGCCGTGCTGCTGGTCAGCCACGCCATGGAGGAGGTCGACCGGCTCTGCGACCGGGTCGTCGTCATCGATGCCGGGCGCGTCGTCGCACACGACACTCCCGCGGGTCTGGTCGCCCAGGCGGCGGTCGGCAACCTCGAGGAGGCGTTCGTCGCGTTGACCGGAAAAGAACTGGAGGACGCCGCACATGAGTGAGCGGCAGCAAGCGATGCGAGGTGAAGGCATGAGGACACTCATCGAGGCCCGCCGGCCTGGACTGCGGTCCCTGCTCATACTCATCCGCGCCGAGGCGAAAATGGTCATGCGGGACACGCCTGGGCTGGTCGTCCCGCTGTGCCTGCCCCTGCTGATCCTGCTGACGAGCGCTTCCGCGGCGAGCGGCGAGGTCGTCGAAAACGGACGGACGGCGCTCGACCTGTTCGTCCTGCCGCTCGTGGCCACGATGATCCTCGCGCTGATCGGCATCATCAACATGCCGAGCTTCCTCGCCTACTACCGGCGTTCCGGAATCCTGCGCCGGCTCGGGGTCACCCCCGCCTCGCCGGCCATGGTCCTGGTCGCCCAGGTGGTCGTCAGCCTTCTCCAGTCGATCATCGGCATCGTGGCCGCGTTCGCGTTCGCGCTCCTCGTTTTCGACGCCAACCCGCCAGTCGACGCCGGGGTCGCACTCGGCGTGGCCGTACTGGCGACGGCGGCGATGTACAGCGCCGGCATGATCGTCGCCGCGGTTGCCCCCACGCCGAACTCGGCCGTCGCGATCGGGCTGGTCGCCTTCTTCGCCCTCGGCGCCCTCGGCGGCATGTTCGGCGGGCGGGACGCGCTTCCCGACCCGCTCGCAGAGGTCGGTGGCTGGCTGCCCTTCGGCGCCTCCATCGAAGCCCTCTCGTCAGCCTGGGCCGGCAACACGGTGGAGGCCGCGCAACTGATCGGCCTCGGCGGGACGGTCGTCGTCGGCGTCCTGATCGCCAGCCTGCTGTTTCGCTGGGAGTGACCGCCCGCTCCGCAGGAGGTGCTAACGCAGGCCGAGCAGGTCGAGGGTCAGGGCGCCCGACTCCAGCGCCGCGCGGATGCCGTCCTCCTTGCGTTCCCGTTCGACGGCGGCGTCGATCGCCTCGGTGAGCCGGTCGCCGAGGATCACCACGACGCCGTCGCGGTCGCCGACGACGATGTCGCCGGGGCGTACCGGGGTGCCGCCGCAACTGATCTGTCCGCCCACCTCGCCGGCCTGGTTCTTGGTCGTGCCCTTGATGGACACCGCCCGGCAGAACACCGGGAAGCCCATCGCGACGATCGAGTCGACGTCACGCACGCCACCGTCGATGACCAGGCCGGCGACGCCGGCGCACCGGGCGGCCAGGGTGAGCACGTCGCCCCAGGCGCCGGCCTCGCGGTAGCCCTTGGCGTCGATGACGAGTACGTCACCGGGGCGGGCAGCGGCGACCGCGTGGTGGATGAACAGGTTGTCTCCCGGTGGCACGTCGACGGTCAGCGCCCGGCCGGCCAGGAACGACGACGGGTCGAGCGACTTGATGCCGCTGTCCATCGCGCCGACCTGTCCCTGTGCCTCGTAGATGGTGGCGGCGCCCAGCCTTCGCAGGATCGCCCGGCGCGGTTCGTCGATCGGCTCGTTCACGGTTCCTCCTCCTTGTGGTCGGCGACGGCGACCGGCACGACAGCCGGCATGACATCCGCAGCCGGCAGAGCGGCCAGCACGACGCCGGCAGCCCGCAGCGCGGCGCTGATCCGGCGGGCGAGACCGACCGCCCCCGGGGTGTCGCCGTGCACGAGTAGCGAGTCGCAGCGCAGTTCGATGTCCCGGCCGGTGACGGTGCGGACCACGCCGTCGACGTGCATCCGGCGTACCCGCTCCACCACCTCGTCGGGGTCGGTCAGCACCGATCCGGGCTCGGCGCGGGGCACCAGGGTCCCGTCATCGCGGTAGGCACGGTCGGCGTATCCGACGATCGCCACGCGCAGGCCGCGGACCCGGGCGGCGTCGGCCAGCCGGCCGGGCTGGGTCACCACGGTCATCGCCGGGTCGACGGCGACCACAGCATCCACAATCGACTCGGCGTGGTCGGCGCGTACGGCGGCGAGGTTGGCGAGGCTGCCGTGCGGGCTGACGTGCCGTACGGTCGTGCCGTGCGCGGCCGCGAAGCCGCGCAGCGCGCCGATCTGGTAGATCAGGTCGGTGGTGATCTCGTGGCCGGTCATCTCCATCGCCCGGCGGCCGAAGCCGACCAGGTCCCGAAAGCCCGGCTGGGCGCCGACCGACACGCCCCGGGCGACGCAGGCGGCGACGGTGCGGTCCATGACCTGCGGGTCGCCGGCGTGGAAACCGCAGGCGACGTGGGCCGACGTGACGATGTCCAGCATTGCCTCGTCGTCGCCGAGCCGGTAGGCGCCGAAGCTCTCACCGAGGTCGGCGGAAATGTCCACTGTGGTCACGGAAGTTGCCGCGCGGCGACGTTCAGCTTGTCGTGCGGCCCGTCCGGAACCGTCCGGTTCGGGACGGCCGGACCCGCCGGTACCGGCGCGGACCGCGCCGTCACGGTGCCGTCGGCGATCTCCTCGGCGAAGTGGCAGGCGACGCTGTGCCCGGTGCCGAGCTGGCGCAGCACCGGCTTCTCGGTCGCGCACCGCTCGGGCCGGGCGAACGCGCAGCGCGTGTGGAAGCGGCAGCCGCTGGGCGGGTCGACCGGGCTCGGCGGGTCGCCCTCGACCCGGACCGTCCGGTGCGGCTCGGTGCCGGCCAGCCGTCCCTCAGGGATGGAGGAGATCAACGACATCGTGTACGGATGCAGCGGCCGGCGGTGCAGCTCGGCGGCCGGCGCGAGCTCCACGATGCCGCCGAGGTACATGACCGCGATCCGATCGGCGACGTGGTGCACCACCGCCAGGTCGTGCGAGATGAACAGGTAGGTCAGCTTCAGCTCGTCCTTGAGTTCGCGGAGCAGGTTGAGGATCTTCGACTGGACGGAGAGGTCCAGGGCCGACACCGCCTCGTCGGTGACCACGAACCGGGGCCGCAGGATCAGTGCCCGGGCGATGCCGATCCGCTGCCGCTGCCCGCCGGAGAGTTCGTGCGGGTACCGGCGGGCCATCCCGGGGTCGATGCCGACCCGGTCGAGCATCTCGGCCACCATCTCGGCACGCCGGGCGGCCGGGATTCCGCCCCGGATCTCCAGCCCTTCGGCGACCAGCGACCCGATCCGGCGGCGCGGATCAAGCGACGAGGACGGGTCCTGGAAGATGAACTGGATGTCGCGCCGCAGTTCGCGCAGCCGCTTTCCGCGTACGTGTGTGATGTCCTCGCCGGCGAAGGTGATCGAGCCGCTGGTCGGTTCGAAGAGCCGGACCATGGTGCGGCCGAGTGTCGACTTGCCGCAGCCGGACTCGCCGACGAGACCGACCACTTCTCCCTCGTGGATCCGCAGGTCCACCTCGTCAACCGCGACGACCTGCGGGGTACGGCCGAAGAGCCGGACCGGGCCGGCGCGGAACCGCTGCCCGAGGCCGCGTACCTCGACGAGCGGCGCCCTGTCCTCTGTCATGCCTTCTCCTCGATCAGGTGCCGGCCGCTGTCCGGGGCGCCCGCCGGCTCGGCCAGCCAGCAACGCACGTCCTGCCGGCCGACCTGGAACACCGGCGGCGGAGTGGCGCAGGCGGGCATCTCGTGTTCACACCGGGTACGGAACAGGCAGCCGGCCGGCCGGTCACCGGGCGCCGGCAGCCGGCCGGGGATCTCCGGCATCGGCCGGTCCCGCGGGGTGGCGAAGGTGGGCATGGAACGGACCAGACCCGCCGTGTACGGATGCCGGGGCGCGCTGAGCACGGCGTCGGCCGGACCGGACTCCACGATCCGGCCGGCGTACATCACCGACACCGTGTCCGACGCCTCGGCGATCAGGCTCAGGTCGTGCGAGACCAGCACGATCGCCATACCGAACTGCTCCTGCAACGATTTGAGCAGCGCGATGATCTGCGCCTGGGTCGTGACGTCGAGGGCGGTCGTCGGCTCGTCGGCCAGCAGCAGGCGTGGGCCGGCGGCGACCGCCATGGCGATGACGACCCGTTGCCGCATACCGCCGGAGAGCTCGTGCGGGAACCGCTTGCCGGTGCGGCCCGGCTCCGGGATGCCGACGAGTTCCAGCAGTTCCCGGGCCCTGGCCTTGGCCGGTCCGGACCGCATGCCCTCGTGCCGGCGCAGCACCTGGGCGATCTGCGACTCGGCGCGGTAGACCGGGTTGAGAGCCGTCATCGGGTCCTGGAAGACGAAGCCGATCTGGCTGCCGCGGATGTCCTCGAGCTGGCGTTCGGAGAGCCCGAGCAGGTCGACTCCGTCATAGAGGATCCGGCTGGCCCGGTCGACGCGTACGGTGCCCGGCAGCAGCCGGCTGATCGACATGATGGTCATGCTCTTGCCGCAGCCGGACTCGCCGACCAGCCCGACCGTGGAGCGGGCCGGTACGCGCAGGTCGACCTGCTGCACGAGCGGTGTGTCGCCGACCGCGACCGACAGGTTCTCCACCCGCAGTACGTCGCCGGCGGCGGTCTTGGCGCTCATGCTTTCCTCCCCGTGATCGCCCGGCGCGGGTCGAGCAGGTCGCGCAGCGAGTCGGCGGCCAGGCTGAACGCCAGGATCGTGACCAGGACGGTGGCGCTGGAGATGGCGATGAATCCGGGGTCGGTGACCATGTAGCGCTGGGCGTCGGCGACCATCGACCCCCAGGAGGGTTCGGGCGGCACCACGCCGAGCCCGAGGAAACTCAGCCCCGATTCGAGCAGGATCACCGCGGCCATGGTGAGCGAGATCTGCGCCAGGACGGGGGCGGCGGAGTTCGGCAGCACGACCCGGAACAGGGTCCGGAAGCTGGTCGCGCCGAGCATCCGGGACGCGTCGACGTAGTCGGCGCCGCGTACGGAGAGCACTTGACTGTAGGTGACCCGGGCGAAGTTCGGGATGAACAGCACGCCGAGGACGACGATCAGGGTGCCGGTGCCGGGTCCGCGCAGGGCGACGACGAGCAGGGCCAGGATCAGCGGCGGGAATGCCAGGACGAGGTCCATCGACCGCATCCCGAGCCACTCCACGACGCCGCGCAGGTAACCGCTGAGCAGGCCGATCAGGGTACCGATGACGAGAGCGATGGCGGTCGCGCCGAGGGCGATGGTGAGTTCGGCGCGGGCGCCCCACATGAGCCGGCTGAGGATGTCGCGCCCGAACTGGTCGGTGCCGAGCCAGTGGTCGGCGCTGAAGCCCCGCAACCGCTGCGCGATGTCCTGGTCCAGCGGGCCGTACGGGGCCAGCCAGGGAGCGAGCGCGGCCGCGGCGACCACGACGACGATGACCGCGAGGGAGATGACCGCGGGCAGGTTCCGCCAGGAGACGAAGCCTCTCATCGTTTCCTCCCTCGCGGGTCGAGCAGCGGATAGCTGAGGTCCACCAGCATGTTGAGGCCGATGAAGAGGGCGGCGATGACGATCACGATGCCCTGCACGAGCGGATAGTCGCGGTTCTCCACCGCGCCGACGAGCAGGCCGCTCAGCCCCGGCCAGTTGAACATCCGCTCGATGATCACGGTGCCGCCGAGGAAGGCGCCCATCTGGAGGCCGACCACGGTCAGCACCGGGCTCAGCGCGTTGCGGATGACGTGCGCGACCAGGACCCGGCGCGACCGCAGGCCGGCCGCGGTGGCGGTACGTACCCAGTCCTGGCTGATTACCTCCAGCACGGCGGCACGGGTCATCCGCATCACGATCGCGGTGAACCCGATCGCCAGGGTCAGCGTCGGTAGGATCAGCCGTTGCAGCATGCCGATCGGGTCTTCGGCGAAGGACACGTAGCCGCTGGACGGCAACCACCTGAGCTTCAACGCGAAGAGGTAGACAAGGAACAGGCCGATGACGTACGCCGGCGCGGCGATTCCGGTGCTGACCAGCGCTCGCGCCACGGCGTCCACCGTGCCGCCACGCCGCGCCGTCCAGGCGCCCAGCGGGATGCCGACGGCGACCGCGACCACCGTGGCCGACAGGACCAGCAGCAGGGTACGAGGCAGTCGCTGTACGACGTATGCCGCGACCGGCTCGCCGTCCTGCAGCGAGGTGCCGAGGTCGCCGTGGAGCAGGCCGGTCAGGTAGTCCCAGTACTGCGTGGCGAGCGGCTGGTCCAGCCCGAGGGCGGTCCGCAGCGCGGCGATCGCCTCCGGGGTGGCGGTGCCGCCCTGCCCGACGAGCAGCAACTCGGCTGGATCGCCGGGCAGGACGTGCAGCATCAGGAAGATCGCCGTAACGACGAAGTAGAGCAGGACCAACCCGATGGCGGTGCGCTGGATGAGGAATCGCGCCACGGAAAGCTACCCCTTGGTGACGGTCGCGAAGCTGTATCCGGACTCGTACGTCAGGAATCCGGGCAGGTTGTCGAAGCCGCCGATCGAGGAGGTGTAGCCGTACGCCTGGTCGCGCCAGACCAGGCCGACGATCGGCGCCTGCTCCAGGACGGCCTGCTGGAGCTGGTCGTAGACCTGCTTGCGAGCGGCCGCGTCGGTCTCCCGACGGCCGGCCGCGATCAGCTCGGTGACCTTCTCGTCGGCGAACCCGAACGACCGGTTCTGGTTCGGCGGCCCGACCAGGAACTGGTCGATCGAGGACGGGTCGTTGACGACGCCGACCGAGCCGTAGACGGCGATGTCGTAGTCGCCCTTGGTGCCGCGCTCGACCCGGCCGGCCCAGTCCGGCGAGTCCAGGGTGAGCCGGATACCGACCTTCTCCAGGTCGGACTGGACCGACAGCGCCGCGTCCTGGTGGAACTTGGGCGCGGAGGTGGCCAGCAGCCGGGCCTCGAAGCCGTTGGGGTAGCCGGCCTCGGTGAGCAGCCGCCGGGCCTCGTCGAGGTCCAGCCGCCAGTGGTTGGCGTACGTGTCGTTGTAGATCTCGCTGGACTTCGGCACGGGCAGGCCGAACATCGCGGTGCCCCGGCCTTCGAGCGCGGCGGCGACGATGTTCTCCCGGTTGACCGCGAATCCGACCGCCCGCCGTACCCGCGGGTCGGCGAACGGGCCGCTCGTGGTGTTGAAGGTGAGGAACATGAAGGGGCCGTCACTGGTGACGTCGAGCGTGAGGCCGGCGCCTTCGACCCGCTCGTAGTCGGCCCAACCGACCACTGACACCATGTCGAGTTCGCCCGAGAGCAAGGCGTTGTTGCGGGCCGCCTCGTCGGTGTAGACGTGGAACTCGATCCCGCCGAGCTTGGCGTCGCCGCCGAAGAAGCCCGGGAACCGCTCGACGGTGACCGAGGCGCCCTTCTGCACCGAGACGTGCCGGAACGGGCCGGCGCCGATCCAGGTCGGGTTGGTGGAGCCGAGCGCGGCGACCGGCAGGATGGCCGCGTTGACGTCGGCGAGGTAGGCCAGGAAGGCGGCGTCCGGTCCGGCGAGCGTCACGACCACGGTCCGCTCGTCGGGGGCGGTGACGGACTTGATGCCGCGCAGCACCGACGACAGCTTGGCCGCCGAGTCCGGGCTGGCCAGGAACTCCAGGTTGGCCTTGACCACCTCGGCGGTGACCGGGCTGCCGTCGTGGAACTGCACCCCGGAGCGCAGGGTGAAGGTGAAGGTGGCGTCCTGCTGCTCGTACGACTCGGCGATGGCGGGCACGATCTTGCCCGCGCCGTCGTACGCGACCAGGCCCCGGTGCAGCGCGGCGGTGATCAGCATCTGCGCCGACCCCTGCTGGCGGAAGGCGACCAGCGCGGTAGCGTCGGTGTCGAGCCCGACCTTGAGCACCGCGTTCGGGTCACCGCCGGAGGTGCTGTCACCGTCGCCCCCGCCACAGGCGCCCAGCAGGCTCGACGCGCCGGCACCGGCCCCGATCAGGGCGCCCAGCCGCAGCAGTCCCCGCCGGCTCAGCCGGGGGTTCAGACCGCCGACCGCAGCACTATCAAATTGCCTCATGACTACCCCAATCAGGGAATATCTATCTCTGTACCGGAATATCGTGATGTCTGGAGAGTGCGGCTCTCCCGTGGGCTGAATTTGTGTGATGGCGGGGAGGGCGGTGGCCAGCCGGGGCGCTATCCGACCCGCTGCTGCAACGCGTGGTAACCGTAACGGGCACGGGCCTGCCGCAACGAGGTACCGGTCAGGGCGTCAGCGACGATCCGGTCCTCCCGCTCGGCGATCTCGCGGGCAGCGGCGAGCACGTCCGCCTCCCGGCTCCTGGGCACGGCCAGCACCCCGTCGTCGTCGCCGATCAGCAGGTCGCCCGGCTTGACCTGGACCGTGCCGAGGCTGATCGTCCCGCCGGTCTCGGCCACCTCGACCCGGTCCTTGCCGGTACGCATCAGCCGGCCCCGGCTGTAGATCGGATAGCCGAGGTCGAGTGCCCGCCGCACGTCGCGGGGTACCCCGTTGACGACCGTGCCGGCGATCCCGGCCCGATGCGCGACCGCGGTCAGGATGTCACCCCACACCGTGCAGTCGGTGCGGCCGGCGTTGTCCAGGGCGACGACCGAGCCGGCGGGTACGTCGTCGATGTAGTCCCCCACCGTGCCGGCGGGCACCCCGACCGGTACGTACCGGACGGTGAACGCCCGGCCGACCATCCGCTGCCCCGGGGCGAGCGGCGCCAGCCCGATCGCCGCGCCGAGCAGGCCAAGCCGGTCGAGGGCGTCGGAAACGGTGGCGGTACTCAACGCGCGGAAGCCGGCGGTGATCTCTTCGTCGCTCATCGGGGAGTCTCCTTGAACCTGCTGTCGTGCATCACCTCGGCCACCGGTGTCCCCGACCGAATCGCCTCGGCCATCTGCCGCTCGCGTTCACTGAGCGCCTCCGCGCCGGCGATCGCCTCGGCAGCCCGGTCGGCCGGGACGAAGACGACGCCGTTCGTGTCGGCCAGGACCAGGTCACCGGTTGCCACCGCGACCGCGCCGACCGTGATCGGCTCGCCGTGGTTGGCCTGCACGATCCGCCCGCGGGCCGTGGTCGGGACCACCGCCCGGGCGAAGACCGTGAACCCCAGCTCGGTCGCCTCGGCGACATCGCGGCAGGCGCCGTCGACCACCACTCCGCGCACGCCGCGGGCGGTGGCTGCCAGGGAGAGCAGGCCGCCCCAGCAGGAAACGTCGGTCCGGCCCCCGTTGTCAATGACAAGTACGTCACCGTCCCGGGCGTCGGCCAGCGCCTCGGTGGCGATGTGCTTGCCGGGCAGGTCGCCGCGCTTGGGGATCACCTGGACGGTCACGGCCCGACCGGCGACAGGGCGGCCGGTGCCACTGACCGCGTGGATGCCCGGCGCGGCCGAGGGCAGCCCGAGCCCGTCCAGCACGTCGGAGACCGCGCAGGTGTCCAGGCGGCCCAGCCGCTCGATAAGTTCCGGATCCGCGCTCATGCCCTCTCCCTCGCGACCGCCACGAACCGCAACTGGATCCGGGCGCCGCCGCGCAACTGCTGGACGGTGGTGTGTCGGGCCGGTCGGCTCGCTGGGTCCGGGAACATCCGGACCCAGTACTGGTCGACCAGCTTGCGGATCGACTCGTCGCTGACCAGTACCGTCATCTCGGCCACGTCGTCGACGCTCGCCCCGGCTCGGCGGATCACCTCGGCCACGTTGCCGAAGGCGAGTTCGACCTCCCGCTCGACCTCGCCCGGCCGGGTCCCGTCGGCCGGATCACGGCCGGAGACCGCCGAGCTGAAGACCAGGTTGGCGACCCGGCAGGCCATCGGGATCGGGGTGTCGCCGTGACCGGCCCCGTCGAGGTCGATGGAGACCCGGTCAGACACCAGGGTCTCCCGCCTTCGTGGCGCCCAGCCGGGCCGCCAGCCGGGGGAAGACCTCCAGCGCGTTGCGCTCGTACACCAGGTCGCGGTCGCCGTCGGTCAGCCAGCCGATGCTGTCGATCAGCCGCTTGACGTCGTCGTACCAGAAGCCGGTTGCCGGGTCGCGTTCGCTGCCGGTACCGGGGATCTCGGTGGCCAGCAGGCACCGGTCGGCGCCGACCATGCGCAGCAGGAACTCGACCGACTCCACGTTGTAGAGGGCTGTGTCGAACCAGAACCTGCGCAGGCTGTCGTCGAAACTCTCCCGCTTCGGCTCGTAGCGCACCCGGGTCGCCCGCCACCGACCGATCTGGTACGGCACCGAGCCGCCGCCGTGCCCGCTGATGATCTTCAGCTCGGGGAAGTCGGCGAGGACGTCCGACTCGATCAACGACAGCAGCGCGATGCTGCCCTCGGTGATGAAGTGGTTGCTGTACGACTCGCGGCCGTTGTTGCAGCCGGACGAGTGGAGCAGAATCGGGCAGTCCAGCTCGACCAGCTTCTCGTACAGCGGATACCAGTACCGGTCCCCCATCGGCGGCACGTGTCCCATGCCCTCGGCCGGGTCGGGGTTGACCAGTGCGCCGACGAAGCCGAGCTCGGTGACACACCGCTCCAGCTCCGGCAGCCACTTCGCCGGTTCGACGTCCGGCCCCTGCGGCAACCCGGCGACGCCTTGGAACCGGTCGGGGTACATCTCGACGTGCCGGGCGATCAGGTTGTTCACCTCCTCGGTGAACCACTGGACGATCTTGTGCGGGGTCTGCGCGTGGGCCATGATGTACGGCCGCGGCGAGATGAGCTGAAGCTCGATGCCGACCTCGTCGATCGCTTCCAGGTGCGGCTGGACGACCTGCCGTACCCGGTCGTCGGTCAGCTTCAACGTAGGCCGGCCAAAGCAGCCGCGGTCGGCGAGCAGCCGGGCCTGGTGGCCGTAGACCTCCGGCGGAGCCGTCACGTGCCCGTGGACGTCGATGATCACTTGTCGGTCTCCTGCCTTCAGTTCCAGTACATGAAGCCCATGCCGGCACCGGTGGCCGCGGGCGAGCGGTAGCCGGGCACGTAACCGAGCACGGTCGGGGTGAGCGATTCGAGGGCGCCGGCGAGCGCGATCCAGTTGAGGATCTCGGAGTTGCCCGAGCGCAGGTGCTCGCGGCTGATCGAGCACAGGTGCTCGGTGTCGTTCTTGACGATCGCGTCGAGTACGCCCCGGTCGAGGACCTCGTCGACGACGAAGTGGCTCAGCCCGCCGGTGGCGATGACGGCCACCTTCTGGTCGCCGGGCCAGTCGCGGATCGCGGCGGCGAGGCTGCGGCCGATGTCGTGGCAGCGCCGCGCCGACGGCACGTTCGGCGGGAAGTACGTGTTGACGAACAGCGGGACCATCGGCGTCGTCTCCGGCACGCCAAGCCGGTACCGGATGAAGGTGAAGGCGTGCCCGAGCGGCCGGTCGGGGTGCTGGCGGGTGAACCGCATGACATCGAAGTCGTCCAGCGTCAGCGCGGTCAGCACATGCCGGGAGAACTCGACGTCGACCGGGTAGCGCTGCAAAGTGTCCGCGTGCTGGGCCCAGGCGGCAGCACGCAGGCAGGGCGCCAGCTCGTCGAGCTCCTGCTGGGTCCGCGGCCGGTCGAACAGCTCCGGACCGTCGTAGCAGGCGAATGCCGGCACGCCGTCGTCATGGAAGAGCTCGTGCTGGTCGTCGCCGATCACGACGACGACGTCGGGGGCGGTCTTGGCCAGCAGGTCGGTCAGCGTCTGGATGTGCCGCTGGCACTCCTCGTGCTTGGCCGCCCACACCTCGTCGGTCAGCTGGGCCTCGATGCCGGTCGGGGCGACCGCGAGCAGTTCGTCGTACGTGTGGAACTGGCCGTCGACCCCGATCAGGTTCGGGTTCTTCCGGTCGCGGTTGGCGAAGTCTTCCCACATCTCTGTACCGGTGCTCAACTGCGGGGTGTGGGCGGCCGCGACGCCCAGGACTATCTCAGCCATCGGCGGTGTCTCCTCTGGTCAGGCGGGGCGCCGCTCAGCTCATCGCCCAGTCGGGTGACGACGGCGGCAGGTGCAGGAACGGGTGGTCGCCGTACGGCGCGCGCAACCCGGTGAAGGTGCTGCGGTGGAACACGACCGGTGACAGGTGGGGCGGCCCGAGGTACAGGACCCGGGCCTCACCGAGGTAGAGCAGGTGGTCGCCGGTCGGCAGGATGCTGTGCAGGTCGCAGTCGACGACCGCGAGGCAGCCGGCGATGATCGGGGCACCAGTGGGCCCGGGCGTCCAGTCGACGCCGGCGAAGAGTTCCTCGCCGTGCAGGCCGTTGGTGGCGAACCGCAGGGCGAGGTCGCGCTGGCCGGCGCTGGCCACGTTGACCGCGAACCGGCTGGCCCGCTCGATCAGCTCGGCCGACCGCGCCCGCCGATCCACCGAGATGCCGACCAGCGGCGGGTCGAGCGAGAGCGACACCAGCGAGTTGACCGTCATCCCGTGCGGCCCCTCGTCGGTCTGGAACGTCACGATCGCCACGCCGGTCGGGAACGTGCCGAGCGCGGTGCGGAACGCCCGCGGGGAGACGGCCTCACCGGCCGGGTGCTTGCCCATCACGATCCTCTGATCCATCGCGACCGTCATCGCCGTCAGCCTCGACCGGACCGGTAAAGATCGGCTCCGCCGGCCAGTACACCGTCGAGCAGGCTGGTCCACTCGGCGACGTCGGCGCCGCGGGCGTAGTTGGCGGCGAAGAACATCGGGTCGCCGGAGTGGAACTCGTCGTAGAGCAGGACCCGCTGGCCGACGGACTCGCCGACCAGGTCCCAGGCGAGCTTGAAGACCTGCACCCGTTCCCAGCCCTCGGTGTCGGCGCCGGCGAAGAAGCGGTTGGCGACCTGCGCGCCTGGCCCGGTGAAGTCGGCCAGCGACGGGGTCAGCATCATGCCGGCGCCGCTGAGCCGCCGGATCATCTTGTACGCCTCGGCGTTGAACTCCGGGAAGACCACGTTGTACGCCTGGATCGCGTCGCGGTCCGGTACCCAGTTGCCGTTCGGGGTCTTGGCCGGCTTGTGCTCGGCCAGGTACACGAGCCCTTCGATCGTCTTGAGGAAGGCGACCAGCCGGCCGAGCTTCTCGCCGACGTTGGGGAAGCCGCCGATCTGGATGGTCTCGGCGATCCGATAGGCGAGCGCGGCGGTGAGCCCGGCGCGTACGACGCCCTGCACGGCGGTCGAGTGGTGGGCAAGTGCCAGCCCCTGCGCCATGAACCGCATGGTGGTGGCGGCTTCGAGGTTGTTGTAAAAGAAGACCCGGTCCCACGGGACGAGCACCTCGTCGAAGACGATCAGCGCATCGATCTCCTCGAACCGCGAGCTGATCGGGTGGTCGTACGCGTTACGCACGTCGGTGACCAGCGGCTCGCGGCAGAAGCACTTCAGGCCCGGCGAGTTGACCGGGATGGCGAAGGCCACGCAGTACGCCTCGTCGCCAGGGACCAGGCCGCGCGCGTTCGGCCAGACCAGCAGTTCGTCGGTGAGCGGCGCGGCGGTCGCCAGTTGCTTGGCGCCGGAGACGATCAGGCCGGCGTCGGTCTCCCGGACGACGTGGACGTTCATCGACGGGTCCTTCTGCTGGTGCGAAGGCTTGGACCGGTCGGTCTGCGGGCTGCCGAGGGCATGGGTGAGGAAGAGGTCGTTGTCGCGGACGTACCGGTAGTAGTTGGTGATGTTCTCGGCCCACTGGTCACCCCACTGGCGGAACCAGTCGGCGTTGTCGGCGATGCCGGCGAGCTGGGAGTTCATGATGTCCGGCGAGCGGGAGAGCATGCCGAGGCTGGTGTTGGAGAACAGCCGCAGGGCGTCGCCACGCCGGACCACGTCCTCCGGCGTCTGCGGGAGCAGGAAGCTCACGTCGGCCCGCTCCTCGCCATCACCGGTGGCGTACGTGAGCACGTCGCGGTGCGCGGGGTCGTGCTTGAGGTCGTACAGCGCGGCGTAGGAGTCGATCACCGAACGGAACGGCGCGTAGCTGGTGACGTCCCGGACCAGCCGGCCTCCGATGTAGATCTCCCGGTCCGGCCCGAGGCCGTCGATGTACTGCTTTCCGGTCCTGATCACCAGTCCTCCTTCGCCTGGCCGAGCCGCCCGTGGCTCCCGGCCGGCCCCGTGGCGCGCCGGCGGTGCTGGCCGGCGTCGCATCTTCCGTTCCGATCCATCGTTCCGGTATCCGGCACGCGAACCGGATACCGGAATCTTGATGAACGACCGCCGACCAGTCAAGGGATGAAGCAAAAGATTCTCCGAGCACCGCCGATCACGGTCGGTGACCACTGCCCCGCGCAGCCGACCGGCGACGCACTGCGACCGCGGCGAGCGGACGCGGTGCTACTGTCCGTGCCGTGGAAAGAGCAGCCGTCGACCCCGCGGCACCCCTCGACGGCCGGACCACACCCGCTGGCGACAAGAACATCGTCAACTCAGTACTAAAGGCCGCGAAACTGGTCGAACTACTCAGTGCCCACCAACCGGACATGAGCCTGGCCGAGCTCGCCAGCGCCACCGAGATGACCAAATCGACGACCCGGCGCCTGCTGGCCACCCTCGAGGAGGCCGGCTGGGTCACCCGGGTCGGCGACGGCCGGTACAAGATGACGATCCGGCTCTTCGAGATCGCCGCCGGTATCGCCGACGGCATCGACCTGCGCACCGAGGCCCTACCCGCCATGCGCAGGCTGCGCGACGCGTTCGGCGAAACCGTCTACCTCTACGTCCTTGACCAGGGACGCGCGGTCTGCCTGGAACGGATCGAGGGGACGCGCCCGTTCCGGATCGTGTCGCTGCGCGCCGGCAGCGTCACCCCGCTGACCATCGGCGCCGCGCCGACCGCGCTGCTCGCCTTCCACGAGCCGGAGCTGCTCGACCGCGCCTGGCGCGAGGCGCAGACCCTCGAGCGGCGCCCCTTCGACAGCCTCGGGCAGCTGACCGCACTGCTCGCGAGGATCAGGGTCGAGGGCTACAGCTTCACCGTCGACGACGTCACCGCCGGCGTGGCCGCGATCGGAGCCCCGATCCACGACCTGTACGGCAACACCGTCGCCGCGCTGAGCGTCGCCGGGCAACGCGAACACCTCGACTCCGACCAGAAACCGGCGATGGTCGCCGCGCTACTGGAAGCGACGGGCGAGGTCTCCCGTCGGCTGGGCCACAACTCCGCCCCGCACCGCCGCTGACCGGCCCAGGCTAAGCCTCCTCTTCGGGCCGTTCCTCCTGTCCCGGCTCGTATGGTGAGCGCTGGTCGGCGGGGCGCGTGTCCTTGGCCGACGCTTGCCCGCGTGGAGCAGGGCGCCGCGCCGCCTTCTCCTTGGCGCTTCCGGTGACCAGCGGGTCGTGCCCGCTCCGCCGCATCTCGGGCTGCTGGATGTTGCTCATCGCCGCTCCCCCGGCTGCCGCTCGCCCTTCGGGCCGAGTCCGCGCTCGCCGCGCACGAAGCCCCGCTGGCCGCGTTCCTTCTGCAGGATCTCGTTTGCCACCTCGTCGGCTCGCTTGTCGGAGATGCCCTCGTCGTCGAGCCGCTTACGGAGCCGGGCGCGCTGTACGTCGTACTTGTGGCTGCCCGGTCGTGGTTTGGGCATGCCGCGGAGCCGCGTGCGCTCGATGCTGTACTGCTGGCTGCCCGGTCGTGGCTTGGGCATGATCTGTCCGCCCTCCGTCGTCGGGTACTTCCGTTGGACTACCCGTCACCGGGCCGCCTACACGCCGTGCGCGGCGGTTGCGGGGCGGCGGCCGGGGTACCCGGCGAGGTGTGGTCCATGACGAAGCTGGGAGGCGACAATGGCCGGTCTTGTCCTGCGTAGTCCCGCGTTCAACGATCACGACATGATGCCCGAACGGCTGTCCCGGCAGGGCGGCAACCTCTCGCCGCCGCTGGAGTGGTCCGGTGTGCCGGACGGTACGGCCGAGCTGGTGCTGCTCTGCGAAGACCTGGACGCCGGGCCGGAGCCGTTCCTGCACTGGCTGGTCACGCACGTCGACCCGTACGCCGGCGAGGTGGCCGAGGGACGCGTCCCGCCGCACGGTCGTGAGTGGACGAATGGCTTCGGCGCCGACGGCTGGGGCGGCCCGCAGCCACCGCTCGGCGACGAGCCGCACCGCTACTTCTTCCGCCTGTACGCCCTGCCCGAGCCGCTGGACTTGCCCGACCGGCCGAGCGCGGCGGACGTACGGCGGGCCGCGGAGAAGGACGAGTTGGCCAGCGGCACACTGGTCGGGACGTTCGCCCGCTGACTCACCTCAGCCGGCGAACATCCACATTGGGCGAGTGGTCAGGGTAGTTGCCACCACTCGATCTCGGTCACCGAAGCGCCGGCCACGACCACGGTGCCGGCCGGCTCGGTCGCGGTGCGCCAGATGACGTACGGCCCGGCCGGCAGCGTGGGAAACACCGCGGTGTAACGCGTGCCGGCGCCGGTGTGCCGGGCGCGCACCGCCGCCCGCGTGCGCGCCAACGGATCCTGGTCCTTCGTGCTGATCTCGATCTCTCGGCCGGACCACTCCGGGCCGGTCACGACGACGAGCGCACCGGTGTTGCCGCCGATGTCGAGGACGGCACTGCCCACACTGGACCGTTTCAGAGGATGACGGGCAGTCATGACGGCAGGCCCAGATACGGGAAGCGGGCCAGGAACGGCAGGGTGAGGTCGGCCGTGCCCAGACCTCGCGCCGTGACGCCCACCGCCTCGTCCGGCGTGAAGTGCTTGTCCACCAAGGCCAACGTCGCGCCGGCGACCGCCCGCAGCATGATGGAGATCACGTCGTCGCGGAGCCGCCGCCCGTTTGGATAGCCGGCCAGGTCGCCGCCGAGCACGCCGAGGCGGTGCTCCTCCGCGCTCGGCGGGATGCCGGTGTTGAGCCGCAGCATGTCCGCCCGCACGTCGCCGGTGCTGTTGGTGAAGCCGTCGACAAGTCCCTCGGGGATGCCGGTGAGCAACACGGCAACCAGGTCCGCCCGGGGCGTCCTCGTCTTGTTCAGCAGTTCGAGGTTGTCGAAGACGCCCGGGTACAACACGGGCAGCAGCCGGGCCAGCTCGGGCTGCTCCACGAAGGCGGCGAAGTTCTTGTCCTCGGTGGGCGGCAGGCTGTTCCACAGGCTCTTCCTGGCCACCGGCACGATGACGTCGTCGAAGAGCGGGTTGCCCAGCCGGGAGACCTGCGTGTTCGGCCCCACGTACACGTCGTCGCCGCTGTGCCCGTGCAGCACGCGCACCTGCCGGTGGCTCGCGGTGGTCCACACGCCGATGACCGGGCTGGCCTTGGCGCGCAGGTCTTCGATCGGCACCTGGAGCGCGATGCTGTGCACGTCGGCCCGGCCGGTGGCCTCGCCTGCCTGGAAGGCCCGCTGGCCGAGCAGATGCAGATCCTGGAACGGGCGCAGCGCATCCAGGTCGACGAAGAGGCCGTCGGCCCGCTTCCCGGCGAAGACCTTCTCCCCCGACTTCAGCCTGAACGCGGTGTCTGCCGCCAAGCCCTCGCGGTCCGGGATGGACAGTGGGCCGACGCTGGCGGGCGAGCACGGAACGCTGCGCGCGAGCACGCGGGCGTGGCCGTTGCCGTCCACTTTGGTGACACTGTAGAACTGCCGGTGGTCCGGGTCGTCCTGCTGTCTGGTCTGGAAGCGAAACTGGTAGGTCACGTCCGCGTGGCCGTCGCCGTTGTTGTCGACGTGGATCTCGTACAGCACGTCGTCGCCGAACCCGACAGCACCGGGGCCAGCCAAGGGGATCCGCGGCGGCCCGTAGTTGGCGATCAGCGTGACCGTGTCGGGCTGGTCGGGGCTGACGAACGTGTACAGGTCGGTGCTGTCGGCGACCGGATGTTCGGCGGTCTCCGGGACCTCACGACGGTGGGCGTTTCTCACGGTCGTCCTTTCCAGTACGGATACAGAGGACTTCCGCCGGACGCCCGCCCTGCCGGCATCGGTGGATACGTATGCCGGCGGTGAAGGGTTCAAACCCGGTGTGCCTGGAGCAACTCCAGCAGGCGCACGTCGACCATCCAGCCGTCCCGCGCCTCGAAACGCGCGCCCGGACGGTGGTGCCCGACCACGCCGAACGCGCCGGCGAACTCCCACAGCGCGTATCCCCACCGCTGCTCCGCGAAGACGCCGAGCAGGTCGGTGAACCAGCGCAGCGCCACGTCGTCGGGCGTGTACTCGTAGCAGCCGAACTCGCCGATGTGGACCGGCGCGTCAAGCTCGCGCCACGGCTTGTAGAACTCGCGGAGCGTTCCGGCGTCCCAGTGGCGGCCCTCGTAGTCGCACGGGTACGCCGGCTCGGGCAGGTGCTCATGCCCGGGCCACCAGCTCGCCCGGTAGTGCGTGACGCTCATCGGCTGGTAGCCGCGTCCACTGTGGATCAGGTCGAGGTCGGTCAGCTCGGGCAGGGCGACGTTGCCGCCGTCGAGGCCGTCTATCGCGATCGGGCGACTGGGGTCGATGGCGCGGATCTCGGCGACCGTACGGCGGATCACCGCCTCATGTGCCTCCCGCGTGAAGCCCCGCTGGCCGAGCGCGGGCGGCTCGTTGACCAGGTCGAAGGAGAGGGCCTCGGCCGGTACGCCCCGGTAGCGGACGGCGAAGGCACGCCAGAGCGCGGCGAAGGCGTCCTGCGCGGGCCGGTCGGCCCACAGGTTGTGCGGCTCGCTCTCCCAGCCGGTGATGACGTAGCCGGGCGCGCGGTGCAGGTTGAGCGAGAGGTGCAGCCCTCGGGCACGGCAGGCGTCGAGGCAGCGGTCGACCCGGGCGAGGGCGTGCTCGGCGGCCGGCGGGTACTGCGGCGGGGCGGTGAAGAACCGGTAGTCGCACGGCAGCCGGACGAAGTTGAAGCCCCAGCCGGCGATGGTGTCGAGCACGCGGGGGTCGGGCTCGGACGCCCCCGCTGGTCGCATGAAGAGCCACTGCAGATTGAACCCGTAGTAGGTCACGCCGCCCCCAACCCTGAACCGGTTAAGCAACCGGATGGTACGCGCCCCTGCCAGGACACGGTCGAGAAAGAGGACGACCGCCGACGCGACGGTGCTGCGACGGCGGCCGGAAGATTTATCGATGGGAGCGCTTCGGCAAGGATAGAACCAAATCACTCCTCTGTGAAGGCATGCCACGAGCGGACACGAGTCGGATTCGCCAAATCCGATAATCCGGAATTTTCCGGTACGTAACGTTACCTTCGTGTTTCCGGCAGGGGGTGGCCGGGCATGCACGGTGTAAGGGAGGGGGCAACACCAATGGGTACCAGGCTGTTTCTGCGACTGGCGGTTCTGGCCATCGCCATCGTGGCGATCGTCCAACCGCCGGTGGCCGCCGCCGCGGCTGTCAAGTTCACGGCGTCGCCCGCCTCGGGGGGCCACGGCGACATGCTCTTCATCGGTGGCGCCGGCATCGTGATGCTGGTGGCGGTCGGCGCGCTCGCGGCGGCACAGAGCCGGGGGCAGGACGCGACGGCGAGGCACGAGCGCGGCCCAGATCAGGGGGACGACCCCTGGGTCTAGGCATTCCGAGACGACGGTGTAGGGCACCGACGGCCGGGTAAGCCGCACTTATGAGCGAGAGTCGCGAGGCTACGGGCAGCAACCACCACGGGCGTCGAGCGCCGAGCGACGGAGCGTGGTAGGCATGAGCGAGAGTCGCGAGGCTACGGGCAGCAACCACCACGGGCGTCGAGCGCCGAGCGACGGAGCGTGGTAGGGATGGTTGCGGTTGGCTACACACTCATGTGCGAGCAGACCGGCCCGCGCGAACTCGTCGACTACGCGCAGCGGGCCGAGCGGGCCGGTTTCGACTTCGAGGTCATTTCCGACCACTACTACCCGTGGCTGGACAGCCAGGGGCACTCGCCGTACGCGTGGTCGGTCCTGGGCGCGGTAGCCCACACCACGTCACGCGTCGACCTCATGTCGTACGTGACCTGCCCGATCCGGCGCTACCACCCCGCAGTGGTCGCGCAGAAGGCGGCGACGGTCGCGCTGATGTCGGATGGGCGGTTCACGCTCGGCGTCGGCGCCGGCGAAAACCTCAACGAGCACGTCGTCGGCGCGTGGCCGCACGTTCAGCAGCGGCACGACATGTTCGAGGAGGCGCTCCAGATCATGCGGTCGCTGCTGGACGGCGAGACGGTCACGTACTCGGGCGAGTACTACGACGTGCCCGAGGCGTACCTCTGGGACCGGCCGGAGAACGGCGTACCGATCGCCGTCGCCGCCTCCGGCCCCTCGTCCAGCGCGCTGGCCGGCGAGTACGCCGACGGCCTGATCGCGGTCGAGCCCGACCACCGGGTCGTGGAGCTCTTCGAGGAGGCCGGCGGCGAGGGCAAGCCGCGCATCGGGCAGGTGGCGATCTGCTGGGGACCGGACGAGGCGGAGTGCCGCAAGCGCGTGCACGACCAGTGGCGCTGGTCACCGCTGGGCTGGAAGGTCAACGCCGAACTGCCCGGGCCGGAGTCGTTCGCGCACGCGACCCAGTTCGTGCGCGAGGAGGACCTGATGCAAACGGTCCCCTGCGGGCCGGACGTGGAGCGGCACGTCGAGGCGTTCCACAAGTTCGTTGACGCGGGCTTCACGCACGTGGCACTGGTGCAGGTGGGCGGCGAGAGCCAGCCGGACTTCATCGACTGGGCCGAACACGAGCTGATCCCCCGGCTGCGCGGCTGAGACCAGCCGGGCCGGCGGATTGGCGGGCCGGGCGCACACCGCACGTACGCCCGGCCCGGGACTTCCTAGCTGCGGCGGAAGGCGTACCGGCGGGGCTGCGCGGCGCTCTGGCCGCCGCGCGCGCCGGACTTGCCGCGTGCGGTGGCGGATCCGGCGGGCTTGCCGGAACGGCCCGTCTTGCGGCTGTCCTTCTCGCCGTCGTGCTCGAACGCGGCCGCGACGCTCTGCGCGGCCAGCTCGTCGGGGTCCACGTGTACGGAGAACTCGGCAGGCATAAGTCATGACTCCTTCCAGAATGGAGTCCCGGGCGCACGCGACAGCGGTGCGAAACCACAGGGGGACGACGCCCGAGACAGAGGCGGGAAACGCGGGTCTCAGAAGAGGCGTCAGGAGATCATGGAGCCACGTTAACCCGCCGCACGACGGCCCGCCACCGATTTACGTGGGGAGGCCGGGCCGGCGCCGGCGTCAGTCCGACTCGGCCAGGTCGGGGGCGCTGGCCGGGCGGGGCACGCACAGCCACAGCGCCTCCGGGAGCATCTCGACCCGCAGTACCCGCCCCGGCGCGATCAGGTCGCCGTCTAGCTCGCGGGGCTGGTCGCGGTTGCTGGTGACCCGCACGCTGCGGCCCCGGAAGACCTCCATCCGCGGGACCCGCTTGCGGCGCCGTACGACCGCCCAGGCCAGCGAGGCCCAGTGCCCCAGCGTGCGCGGCGTGAGCACCGCCACGTCGAACGCCCCGTCGTCCGGCTCGGCGTCGCGCAGCAGCCGCAGCCCGCCTGTGAGCCGTCCCACGTTCGCGATGAGCACGGTGCGGGCGCGGCGGCGGATCGGCGGTTCGTCGTCGATCTGGATGGAGACCCGCATCGGGCGGCCGCGGAGGTGGCGCAGCCCGCCGAAGACGTACGCGGGCCAGCCGATCCGCGCCTTCGTGGCCTCCGAGGTGGCGGCGAGCATGTCGGCGTCGAAGCCCATCCCGGCCATGACCGCGAAGCACTCCCCGTCGACCGCGCCGACGTCGATCCGGCGCATGCCGCCGGCGAGCGCGACCTCGATGCCGGCGATCAGGTCATGGGTGAGCCCGAGGTTGGCGGCGAGCAGGTTGCCGGTGCCGGCGGGGAGGACCGCGAGCGCGACCTCCGTGCCGGCCAGCTCGCTGACGCAGGAGCGCACGGTGCCGTCGCCACCGCACACGAAGACCACGCGCGCGCCGCTCTCGACCGCCTGCCGTGCCTGCCCCCGGCCGGGGTCCTCGCGGGTCGTCTCGTACCAGGTCGGCTCCGGCCAACCGGCCTCCGTCAGGAGTGCGTGGACGGTCTGGCGCAGCTCGTCGAGGTCGAGGACCTTCGACGGGTTGACCACCACGGCCGAGACGACTGTCACGGCATGAGTGTGCATGATCTGGCCGGCGCGCGTTGACGCGCGTACCCACTCGCCCTAACATCGACCACCATCTAGGCCGAGCGCGTTCTCGGGAGCCGACGCGCGTCGTGGGCCGACTTTCGCGCCGTCCCCCATGGACTGGGCAGCCGTGGCGGACAGCGCGCGCACCCACGAGAGGAATCACCATGCTCGCTTTTCGTTCGCGACTGCGGGGCTCGGTCGCTAGGGCTCCCTCACTCCTCGCGCTCACAATGCTCGCTTTTCGTTCGCGACTGCGGGGCTCGGTCGCCAGCGCTCCCTCACTCCTCGCGCACACAATGCTCACTTTTCGTTCGCGACTGCGGGGCTCGGTCGCCAGCGCTCCCTCACTCCTCGCGCTCACAATGCGCGGAATCACGCGCCGCGGGCTCCCCTTTGCCCTCGCCGGGCTCGCGGCGTCCGTCGCGGTCGCGATACCGCTGGCCACGGCGCCCTCCGCGAGCGCCGCGGAGCCGGTCGTCGTGGCCAACCACACATTCGAGAACAACAACACACATGGCTGGGCGCCGCGCGCCGACGAGACCGTCGCCGCGAGCACGGCCGTGGCACATGGGGGTACGGGCAGCCTGCTGGCCAGCGGCCGGACCCGTACATGGGAGGGGCCGACCCTCGACGTGCTGGACACAATGGACAAAGGTGTCCGGTACACCATCTCGGTCTGGGTCCGCCTCGCCGCCGGCGCCGGATCCACGCAGGCCCGGCTGAGCGTCGAGCGGCGTACCGCCGGCACGCCCAGCTACGACCAGGTAATCGGCAACACCAACGTCTCCGACAGCGGCTGGGTCAACCTCCAGGGCCAGTACACGCTCGCGCACGACGTCGAGTGGCTGACCGTGTACGTGGAGACGGCCAGCGGCACCGCGTCGCTGCACATCGACGACTTCACGCTGTCGTACGTGCCGGCGACCCCGATCCAGACCAACATCCCCTCGGTCAAGGACGTGCTCGCCAACCACTTCCCGATCGGCGCGGCGATCAGCGTGCCGCAGACGCTGGGCGAGCACGCCCGGCTGCTGAGCAAGCACTTCAACTCGGTCACTCCCGGCAACGCGCTCAAGTGGGACGCGACTCAGCCGACCGAGGGCACGTTCCGCTTCGCCGACGCCGACGCGATGGTCGACTTCGCGCAGGCCAACGGCATGGAGGTGCGCGGGCACACGCTCGTGTGGCACAACCAGACGCCGGCCTGGGTCTTCCTCGACGCCAACGGCGCGGCGATGACGCCCACGGCGCAGAACAAGACGCTGCTGCTGTCCCGGCTGGACGCGCACATCCGCGCGGTGATGGGGCACTACGGCACCGACATCGCCACCTGGGACGTGGTCAACGAGGTCATCGACGAGAACCAGTCGGACGGCCTGCGCCGCAGCCGCTGGTACGAGATCGCCGGCCTCGACTACATCCGCACGGCCTTCCGGGTCGCCCGGCAGGTCTCGCCGACCGCGAAGCTCTACATCAACGACTACAACACCAACGTGCCGGCCAAGCGCGACAAGCTCTACAACCTGGTGAGCCAACTCAAGGCCGAGGGCGTGCCGATCGACGGCGTCGGCCACCAGATGCACGTCAACGTCGACTGGCCCTCGGTGAGCGAGTCCGAGGCGATGATCCAGAAGTTCATCCCGCTCAACGTCGACCAGCAGGTCACCGAGATGGACGTGAGCATCTACACCAACACCAGCGAGTCCTTCCCGACCCCGCCGCGCGACCGGCTGATCCGGCAGGCGTACAAGTACCGGGACCTCTTCGACCTGTACAAGCGGTACTCGTCGGAGCTGACCTCGGTGACCGTGTGGGGCCTGGCGGACGACGACACGTGGCTGGACACGTTCCCGGTGGTACGCAACGACGCCCCGCTGTTCTTCGACGAGCAGTTGCAGGCCAAGCCGGCGTACTGGGGCGTCGTGGACCCGTCCAGGATCGAGATGACGGCGACGCCGACCACACCGACCGCCGTACCGACCACCACGCGCCCGCCGACGAGCCCGCCGCCCACCACCACGCCACCGCCCACCACGACGCCGCCGCCGACCACCACTCCCCCGCCGACCGGAAACCCCACCTGCCGCGTGACGTACCGGATCGTCGGTCAGTGGCCGGGCGGCTTCCAGGGTGAGGTGACCGTGGCGCCCGGGCAGGCGCTGACCTCGTGGTCGGTGCGCTGGTCGTTCGCGAACGGGCAGCAGGTCAACCAGCTCTGGTCGGCCGGCTACACGCAGAGCGGCGCGGCGGTGACCGTCACCAACGCGGCGTGGAACGGCAACGTGCCGGCCAACGGCTCGGTGACGTTCGGCTTCATCGCGAGTTGGAACGGCACCAACGCGGCGCCCACCTCGTTCACCGTCAACAACACGGCCTGCGGTTAGAACACCGCGAAGTAGTCCTCCAGGAACCGGTCCGGCGCCACCGCCGTGGCCACCTCGTGCGGCCCGTCCGCGCGCGGTCGCCACGCGGTGGCGCCGGCCGCGTCGACGCTCACCTCGCCCGCTCGAACGCGCACACATCGTCGTCGAAGAGCGTGACCGCGTACGCCAGGCAGACCGCGTCGTCGATGTTGGATCCGATGTCGGTGTCGAGCAGTACCTTCTCCCGCACGCTGACATCCTGCCGCATTCGGGTTGCCAGCCCGGCGCCCGGCGCGGCACACTCGACGGGTGACGTACGCCGCGACGCGATTTCCTCGCCCCCGGGTGACCGGTGGGCGACCGCGGCTGCGCTGACGGAGACGGCGCGAGACGAGCCCCCTGGCCACGCCGGGGGCTCTCTCCATTGTCGACCGTCTCACGTAGAGGAACCTCCGATGACCCCCGAAGAGCTGCGCGCCGCCCTCGCGCTGCGCGACCTGACCGACCCCGACGCCGGCGAGCACGCGATGCAGCACGTGGTGTCCGCCATCGAGTACGCGCTCGCCCGCGCCTGGGGCATCCCGGTGCGCCGCGACCCCGGCCCGCGGATCGTCCCGGTGGCGCACAACTACGACCGGCTGCGGTACTCGCCCGAGGCGGTGACCCGCGACCGCCGCTACAGCCGGTACGTCGACGCCGAGCGCATGCTCCGCTCGCACACCACCGCCCGCGTCCCCGCCCTGCTGGACGCCAACGAGCTGCCGGACGTGCTGCTCAGCGTGCCCGGCGTCTGCTACCGGCGGGACGCGATCGACCGCCACCACGTGGGCGAGCCGCACCAGCTCGACCTGTGGCGGATCCGCCGCGCCGGGCCGCCGCTCACCGAGGCCGACCTGGTGCACATGATCGGGCTGGTGGTCTCGGCGGCGCTGCCAGGGCGGGAGTGGCACACCGTGCCCAACGTCCATCCGTACACGCTCGCCGGGCGGGAGATCTACGTCCGTGACATGAGCGGGAGTCGCGAGGCTACGGGCCTTGAGCACGACGGCGGACGAGCGCCGAGCGACGGAGCGGGGAGGCTGCTGGAGATCGGTGAGTGCGGGCTGGCCCATCCCGAGGTGACCGGCGGCCCGAGCGGCCTGGCGATGGGACTCGGCCTCGACCGGCTGGTGATGCTCGCCAAGGGCGTCGACGACATCCGCCTGCTGCGCTCGACCGACCCACGGGTCGCCGGGCAGATGCGCGACCTCTCGCCGTACCGGCCGGTCTCGGCCATGCCCGCCGCGCACCGCGACCTGTCCCTCGCCGTCGGCGCGGACCTCGACGCCGAGTTGCTCGGCGACCGGGTACGCCAGCTGCTCGGCCCGGACGCCGCGGCGGTCGAGGAGATCGTCGTACGCTCCGAGACCGGGTACGCCGAGCTGCCCGACTCGGCCCGGGCCAGAATGGGACTGCGGCCCGGACAGAAGAACGTGCTGCTGCGCGTGGTCCTGCGCGACCTGACCCGCACGCTCACCTCGGCCGAGGCCAACGCGCTGCGCGACCGGATCTACGCCGGGCTGCACGAGGGAGAGGTGTACGAATGGGCGACCTGAGCGACGAGCTGCACCGCCTCGACCTGGACGGCGCCCGGGTCGTGGTGCTCGTGCCCGACGGCACTCGGTCGATCCCGCTCGGCCGCCTCTTCGCCGAGGTGCACGACGCGCTGATCGGCCGCGTGGCCTCGCTCGACGTGCTCATCGCGCTCGGCACGCATCCGCCGATGCCGCCCCCGGCGATCGAGCGCCGCTTCGACCTGCCGCCGGGCGGTTGGGCGGCCCGCTACCCCGGCGTCGCCGTCCACAACCACGAGTGGCACGACCCGCGGACCTTCGCCGACCTGGGCGAGATCCCGGCCACCGAGGTCGCCGCGGCCTCCGCCGGGCTGCTCGCCGAGCCCATCCGGGTACGGGTCAACCGGCTCGTCGCCGAGGCCGACGCCTGCCTGGTGATCGGGCCGGTCTTCCCGCACGAGTCGGTCGGCTTCTCCGGCGGCGACAAGTACTTCTTCCCCGGCGTCTCCGGCCCCGAGGTGATCGACGCGTTCCACTGGCTTGGCGCGCTGATCGGCACGATGGACATCATCGGCAGGCCGGGGCTCACGCCCGTACGCGCGGTGATCCAGGCCGCCGCCGAGCGCATCCCGGCCCGGCGGCTGGCGGTGGCGGTGGTGGTCGCGCCCGCCGGCGACGAGGTGCTCGGCACGTACGTGGGCACGACCACCGAGGCGTGGGCGGCCGCCGCCGAGCACTCCGCGCAGGTGCACGTGCGGTACGTCGACCGCCCGTACCGGCGGGTCGTCTCGGTGATGCCGGCGATGTACGACGACCTGTGGACGGCGGCCAAGGGCATGTACAAGGTCGAGCCGATCGTGGCGGACGGCGGCGAGGTCGTCGTGTACGCCCCGCACGTCGCCACCTTCTCGGTCACGCACGACGCGATGATCCGCCGGGTCGGCTACCACTGCCGCGACTACCTGCTCGCCCACGCCGACCGCCTCGCCGACGTGCCCAGAGCGGTGCTCGCCCACTCCATCCACGCACGCGGCGCCGGCACGTACGAGGGCGGCGTGGAGCGGTGCCGCATCGACGTCCGCCTGGCCACGGCCATCCCACCGGCCGACTGCGCGGCGGTCGCCCTCGGCTGGGCCGACCCCGCGACGGTCGACCTCCCGGCACTCGCCGCCGACCCGGAGACGCTGGTCGTCCCCAAGGCCGGCGAACAGCTCTACCGGCTCAATCCGGTTTCGGGGCCGTAACCTGGTGCGGAGCGGGCTGGGCCGGGAGCTGCACGACGGGGTGACCGGCCGCGTGGCCCTTTCCCGTACCGTTACGACGTGACATACAAGGTCCAGGTCACCTGGTGGGGGCACAGCACCGTCTGGGTCGAAGACTCCGGCGTGCGCATCGTGACCGACCCGGTGCTCGGTGACCGGATCGCGCACCTGCGACGCATGCGCGGCAGCACACCTCGGCTGGCCGGCCCGCCGGACGCCGTACTCGTGTCGCACCTGCACGCCGACCACCTCGACGTCGCCTCCCTGCGCCGGCTCGGGCCGGAGGCCACGCTGGTCGTGCCGGCGGGGGCCGGCGCCTTCGTGCGGCAGCGGCTGGGGCCGGCCTTCCACCGGCGCACCGCGGAGCTGGCGATCGGCGACGAGGTCACCGTCGGCGCGGTGCGCATCAAGGCGGTCCCCGCGGCCCACGACGGCGCCCGCGGCCCCTGGTCCCGGCACCGGGCCACGGCCGTCGGCTACACGGTGCACGGCGCCGCCAACACCTGGTTCGCCGGCGACACCGGGCTCTTCGACGGGATGGCCGACCTCGGCCCGCTCGACCTCGCGCTGGTGCCGGTGGGCGGCTGGGGGCCGACGCTGGGGCGTGGGCACCTCGACCCGTACACGGCAGCCGAGGCGATGCGGCGGGCCGCGCCGCGGGAGGCGATGCCGATGCACTACGGCACGTTCTGGCCGGTGGGGATGACCCGGGTGCGGCCCGACCGCTTCCACAACCCCGGGCCCGACTTCGCGCGGATCACCGAGGTCGTCGCGCCCGGCACGCGGGTCACCGTCCTGGCCCCCGGCGAGTCCATGACGGTGGTCCCGTGAGCGAGCGAGCGAAGCCGGAGGCGCCGTGACGGCCACCTTGAGCACGCTGGTCTGGCTGCTCGTCGTGGTCACGTTCGGCGCGGTCGTGCCGATCGTGCCGACCGGCGCGGCGGTGAGCGGCGCGGCGGCGTTCGCGGCCCACCAGAACCCGCTGCACGTCCTGCTCGTCGTCGTGGCCGGCGCCGGCGGGGCGTACGTCGGCGACCTGGCCATGTACGCGATCTGCCGCTGGGGCGGCGAGCAGTTGGCCCGGCGGCTGCGCTGGCTGCGCGACCCGGAGCGGCTGGAGCGGATGCGCAAGAAGCTGCACGAGCGGCAGGTGTCCGTGCTGCTCGTCTCCCGCCTGCTCCCTGGCGGGCGCGTGCCGGTGCTGCTCGCCGCCGCGCTGATGGGGCTCGACTGGCGGCGCTTCGCGGTCACGAACGCGCCGGCCTGCCTGCTCTGGTCGGCGGTGTACGCGGGAATCGGCATCTTCGGCTACGCGATCTTCCCGGAGCCGTGGCAGAGCGTCGTCGCCGCGGTGCTGCTGGTGCTGCTGATCTCGCAGACCTCGGCGATGATCAGCCGCCGGCGGGAGGCGGCCGCCGACCGGGCGGAGGCCACGGCGCGCCAGAAGGAAGCCTGACCGGGGCCGGGCGCCGGCAGCGACGCGCGGCCGGAGGCGGCTTACGGCAGCGCCGGCGTCACGCCCCCGCGGACGGAAGCCGGATCGAGGCCCCCGGCACCTCACCCTCTCTGGGCAGGTCCTCCACGGGGGTCCGCTCGCCGGGCGGCCGGCGCAGCCCGAGCTTGTGCAGCCAGGCGAGCAGCGTGCGGTGTACCCCATCGGGGCCGACCACCGGGTCGCTTTCCAGCGTCCAACCGGAGGGGTAGACCAGCAGCGCCTCGGTCTGCCAGCCGCCCATCCCGCCGTGGCTGCCGACCAGCTCCTCGAACGCGGCCACCTCGTCGATGCCCGACTCCACGACGCTGACCAGCACCAGGTCGCCCACGTGGTCGATCTCCTGGTGGCGCAGGAGGTCTTCGCGGGCGCGCGGGCCGTACGCCGTGAGCGGGTCTTCACCCTCCACGTGCCCGTCGCGCAGGCGGTGCCGCCCGCGCCGGCCGAGCGCCACCGGACCGTGCTCGACCTCGTCGACCACCACGACGCCCACGCCCGGATGCGCGACAAGTCCCTCGACCAGTTCGGGGTGCTCGGCCTCGATCTGGTCGCGGGTCAGCTTTCCCGGTTGGCGGGTCAGGTAGACCATGCCGAGGTTGCCGGATGCGATCACCACGGTCTCCGGGTCGCGCTCGGCGATCGCCTTGGCCTCCTCGTCGGCCGGGCCGAGCGTGACCTCGCCGTCGCTGGTGTGCTTGCGCATCGCGGCCCGAGTGGCGGCGGCGGCCGGACCGTGGCGGGCGACGGCCTCGGTGAGCAGCGCGTTGACCCGGCCCCACTCCTCCACCGAGCGCGTGGCGGCGCCCGGGCGGTGGCCGTTGGTGCCGCCCCGCGCGAGCCGCGCCACGACCTCCTCCAGCGACTCGCCGAAGCGCTGCCGGAACGTGGCGCCCTGGCTCTGCCCGTGGTCGGAGAGGACGACCAGGTGGTAGCGGCGGGCCGCCTCGGCCGAGAGCCGCTCCAGGATGCCGAGCACCTGGTCGAGCGCCTCCAGTGCGTCGAGCGCCTCCGGGCGGGCCGGGCCGGCGTGGTGGGCGACCTCGTCGTAGTCGACGAAGTCGCAGAAGATCACCGGGGCACCCCGCGCCATCTGCTCGGCGATCAGCGTGACGTTGAGGTCGCGCAGCAGCGTGGTCGCCGGGCGCAGGGCGAGGAAGGCGCCGCCCCGGCTGACCCGGGGATGTACGTCGCGGCGCCGCTGCACCCGCGCCTGGTGCAGCTCGCGGATCAGCTCGCCGATGCCGAGCACGACCGCGCGGGTGAAGCCGTACGGGCTGGTCATGAACGCCGCGTACCCCCGCGCGGAACGCCCCGGCAGCGCGGCGTGACTGACCGTGAGCAGGCAGGTGGCGGCGTCGCCGGAGAAGACGTTGCTGATGCTCACGCCGCCGTCGCGCAGGAGCCCCCGGTCGCCGACGAGCCGCCGCTCGACCTCGGCCGCGTCGCGGGGGCGACTGGTGACGACGAGGCGCCGGCTCTCCTTCTCGTACCAGCGGAAGGCCGGCACGCGGTGGACGTCGCCGTAGAGGATGCCGGCCTGGGCGGCGGGCGTGGTGGCCGGTATGCCGGTGTGCCAGGTGGTGAGGCGGTGACTGCGCGTGCGCAGCCAGCGGCCGACGTTGGGCAGGTTGCCGGCGCGCACGGCCCAGCGCAGCAGTGGCGCGGGCACCCCGTCGAGCTGGACCACCAGCAGACCGTCGGGGCACGGGCCGGTGGTGCTGCCGCGCCTGGCCTTTTCGGAGAGGCGCCGCACGCGGGCCATCAGGCGCACGGTCTCGCTCACGAACGCGTCGTCGGTGCCCGCGTCGGCGAACCAGTTGACCAGCGCGGCGAGCGCGACCGCGACCCAGGAGGCACCGAAGACCACCGGCAGGTTGGCCACGTGTGTGTCGGGCGCGAGCCACAGGGCCACGTACAGCACGATGGCCTGCACCATCGCGCCGAGCACGAGCGCGCCGAAGCCGCCCAGGATGGTGGCGATGGCGAGCAGGATCGGGCGGAGCAGCGCGCCGACGACGGCCACGACCACCACGAGGCCGAGCAGCGCGACGAGGCCGCTCGCGGTCACGCCGGGCATCAGCCAGAAGGTGCCGGCGAGTACGAGGAACGAGGTCACCGCGTTGCGCAGGAGCGCGCGAACCCGGGCGAGCGTGGGCCGCCACCCCAGCAGGGCGCGCAGCCCCACGCGGGCCCGCCCGGGGCGGGCCGCGACAGCGTCGCGCTCCGGGTTCACTGTGGCCACCAGCAAACGATGGCACAGGCCGTCACGCCCGGTTGCGGTATACCCCGTCTGACTTGCTGGAGTCGTGTCACTTTGTCCTAGTTTGCTGGTTAGCGGACTGGGGGCGCATCACTCGCCGGCCACTGCTCGGAGTGGGCGCGCGTCGCATCGAGCGGCCGGTCGGCAGCCCGCCAGTATCGCGCCCAGTCCCCCACCGTCCCAGTATCCCTCCGCACCAGCATCCAAGACCGCAGCGCCCGGCCCAGGTGATCATGGCCGCACGCCCACCACCAGGATCGCCATTGTCATACGGGACGACCTCGCCGCCCGGCAGCGCCGCATCCGTGTTCGCGCCGGCATAGTCTCGGTGGATGCGTCTGGCCACGTGGAACGTCAACTCGGTCAAGGTCCGCCTCCCCCGGCTCCTGCCGTGGCTCGCCGACAAGCGGCCGGACGTGCTGCTGCTGCAAGAGACCAAGATCGCCGACGCCGCCTTCCCCACCGCCGAGCTCGAAGAGGCGGGGTACGAGGTCGCGACGCACGGCGACGGCCGCTGGAACGGCGTTGCCATCCTCTCCCGGGTCGGCATCGAAGACGTCGTACGCGGCTTCGACAACGAGCCCGGCTTCCCCGACCCCGAGGCGCGCGCGATCTCGGCCACCTGCGGCGGGCTGCGGGTCTGGTCGGTGTACGTGCCCAACGGCCGCGAGCCCGACTCGCCGCACTACGTGTACAAGCTGGGCTGGCTGGCCGCCCTCCGCGACGCGCTCGCCGCCGACCTGGCGATCGGGCAGCCCGTGATCGTGGCCGGCGACTTCAATGTGGCGCCCACCGACGCCGACGTGTGGGACCCGAAGGCGTTCGTCGGCGCCACGCACGTCACCGCCCCGGAGCGCGACGCGCTCGCCCGGATCCTCGCGACCGGCTTCACCGACGTGGTGCCACGGCCGATGAAGGGGCCGCACCCCTTCACGTACTGGGACTACCGGGCCGGTATGTTCCACCAGAACATGGGCATGCGGATCGACCTCGTGTACGCCAGCGGGGGCGTGACCGTGGAGTCGGCGTACATCGACCGTGAGGCCCGCAAGGGCAAGGCCCCCTCCGACCACGCACCGGTCGTCGTCGAGCTGACCTAGGTTTCGCGACGCTTCGCCGCCGCGCCGGCGTAGCTCCGAGCGCGACTTTCGCGTTGCTTCACCGCCGCGCTGGCGTAGGTTCGAGGGCATGTTGAGCCCGCAGCGGGTGGCCATGCCCGGGCTGCCGATGTCCGTGACCATCTGGGAGGTCGGCCCGCGCGACGGCCTCCAGAACGAGTCGTCGATCGTCCCCGTCGACGTGAAGCTGGAGTTTCTGGACCGGCTCGCCACAGCCGGGCTGGGCGTGATCGAGGCGACCAGCTTCGTCCACCCGAAGTGGGTCCCCCAGCTCGCCGACGCCGAGGAGCTGCTCGCCCGCCTCGAGCCCGCGCCCGGCGTGCGCTACCCCGTGCTGGTCCCCAACGAGCGCGGCCTCGACCGGGCGCTCGCGCTCGGGTCGCGCGACATCGCCATCTTCGGCAGCGCCACCGAGACGTTCGCCAAGCGCAACCTCAACCGCACGGTCGACGAGTCGCTGACGATGTTCGAGCCGGTGGTGCAGCGGGCCCGCACCGAGGGGATGCGCGTGCGCGGCTACCTGTCGATGTGCTTCGGCGACCCGTGGGAGGGCGAGGTGCCGATCGCCCAGGTGGTCGCGGTCGCCCGCCGCCTGGTCGGGCTCGGCGTCGACCAGCTCTCCCTCGGCGACACGATCGGCGTGGCCACACCGGGCCACGTGACCGCGCTGATCCGCGCCCTCACCGACGCCGGTGTGGGCCCCGACCGGCTGGCGGTGCACTTCCACGACACGTACGGCCAGGCGCTGGCGAACACGCTCGCCGCCCTCCAGTCCGGCGTGACCACAGTGGACTCGTCCGCGGGCGGCCTGGGCGGCTGCCCGTACGCCAAGAGCGCCACCGGCAACCTGGCGACCGAAGACCTCGTGTGGCACCTCCACGGCCTCGGCATCACGACCGGCGTCGACCTGCACGCGCTGGTGCGTACGAGCGTGTGGATGGCCCAGCAGTTGGGCCGCCAGAGCCCGTCGGCCGTCGTCCGCGCCCTGGCCGCCGAGACCGCGACCCGCTAGATGATCTATTCCAAGAGATAGACCTGGGCTACCGCGATGTCCGTCGCGCTCCAGACCGCCGCTCCCGCGGCCTCACCCGCCGCAGCGCACAACCAAACCCCGCCCTCGCCCAGCAGCACCGAAAGGGCTACTTCCGGGAAGCAGCCCTCTCACGCCGCCGGCAAAGGGCTGTTTCCCGGAAAGAGCCCTCCGGAGGCCAGGACACGCTGCGACATTTCCGGCGAAAGCCACGCCAGTTCCCCGCACCTCCCAAGGGGTCGGGTCCGTGCGTGGCGAAGAGTTGACCCTATGGAGCCTGTTGCAAAATTGCTCGATCACAGTGAGTGTCGAGAAGAACACGGCTGTATCGGTCGCTGGCCGTCGAACGGCGGCCAGCGAGGGTTAGCGTGACCCTCAGTTCGCGCGAATCTGACGATTTTGCGACAGGCTCTATGGGGTCAAGAAATCGCCACGGACGCACAGCGGCCACAGCCGCGCGGCCGCTCAGGTGTTTCCGGGAGGCAGCAGGAAGCGCTCACCAGCGGGGCTTGAAACCGCGAAGGGTGAGGCTGCGGGAGCAGCGGTCCGGACCCAATGCCACTGGAATAGGTCGTCAAGCGCGGACAGCGCCGCGAGGGTCGTGCCGCCCGGCTGGCGGTGCCGAAGCCAGCCGGGCGGCCTCCGTACCAGGGAAGGGTCTCAGCCCTTGACGGCCCCGGCGGTGAGGCCCGTCGCGATGTTGCGTTGGATGATCAGGAAGAAGATGACCACCGGCGCGGCGGTGATCAGTGCGCCGGCCATGAGGGGGCCCCAGGCGGTGCCGCGCTGGGTCTGGTTCTGCAGGAGCCACGCCATGAGGTTCTGCGTCTCCGGGTTGTTGAGCGTATTGATGATGATGAACTCGTTCCACGCCTGGATGAACCCGTAGATCGACGTGGCCACGAGACCCGGCCCGGTGAGCGGCAGGATGATCCGGTAGAAGGTCTGCCACCGGCTGCAGCCGTCGACCAGCGCGGCCTCGTCCAGCTCACGCGGCACCGCGGCGATGAAGCCGCGCAGGGTCCAGACGGTGTACGGCAGGATCAGCACCAGGTAGGTGACGCTGACGCCGATCAGGCTGTTGGTGAGGTTGGCTCGGTTGAGCATCAGGTAGAGCGGGATGAGCAGGGCGAGCAGCGGTACGAGCTGCACGCCGAGGATCACCATGATGAGCGCGCGCCGGCCGTAGAAGCGGAACCGGGCGATGGCCAGCGCCGCCAGGAAGCCGACCACGATCGCACCGGCCACCGCGGTCGTCGTGATGATCAGGCCGTTGCGGAGGTCGACGAGAAAGTACGGCGCCTTGATGGCGGACTTGAAGTTGTCCAGCGTCGGGTTCTGCGGCCAGAACGACGGCGTGAACGACAGCACCTCCGAGGCCGGCTTGAACGCGGTGTTGAGGACCCAGTAGACCGGGAACGCCATCACCAGCACGAAGAGCACGCCGACGGTGTTGGCCGCCACCGTGCCCGCGCGGGAGCGCTGGGAGCGGGGTGTGGACATCAGTCGACGTCTCCAATCTGGAACATCTGCCGTACGTAGAAGGCCATCACGCCCAGCATCAGCACGACGGTGATGACCGAGATGGCCGAGCCGAGGCTGTACTCGTTGCGCCCGAACGCCTGCGTGAACGCATACGTGGCGAGCGTCTGGTACTCCTGCTCGGGCTTGCTGTCGCGCAGCGCCCAGACCTGCGTGAAGAGGCCGAAGTTCCAGATCACCGAGAGCGTGGTGACGATGATGACGAGAGGGCGCAGGACCGGCAGGATGATGTTTCGCAGCGTCTGCCACGGGCTCGCTCCGTCGACCATCGCCGCCTCGCGCAGCTCCTGCGGCACCTGCGTGAGCCCGGCGTGCAGCGTGATGGCGAGGAACGGCACACCGGCCCAGACGACCAGCGTGGTGATGACGATCCAACCCTGCGTCGGGCTGGCGAACCAGCTGTGGTTGGCGAAGTCCACGCCGGGGATCTGGTCGATGAGGTAGTTGAGGATGCCGAAGTCGGCGTCCACCATCCACTTGAAGATCTGCGCGGAGACCAGCTGCGGGATCGACCAGACGAACATCATGACGATCACCATCGCCACGCGTATGCCGTTGCTGACCCGCTGCATCAGCAGCGCGACCGCCAGACCGAGCACGATCGAAATGGCCACCGAGACGACCGTGAAAATGGCGGTACGTCGCACGACGCGCCAGAAGACGCCGTCGGTGAGGATCTGCGTGTAGTTGTCGAAGCCGACCCACGGGGGCGTGGCGCCGGAGAAGAGGTGGCGCAGCTGCATGTCCTGGAAGGACAGTACGAGCATGCGGCCCAGCGGGTAGGCCAGCAGACCGGCCAGCAGCACCAGTGCGGGCACCGCGAGGAAGAGGGGGGTCCACTGGGGACGGCGCCGTCGGCGTACCCGGGCAGCTTGTTTGTCTGGTGTGGACGGCGTGGCGGGCGGCATCTGCGGCGCGGTCGCCCGGCTGTCGACGGCCTGCATCGCTCTCCTTTCTGAGCCAGGCGGGCCGCGTCCGCGCACCGTCGCGAGTGGCCCCGCGACGGCGGACGCAGCCTGATGGGGAGTGCCGCGCCGCCCGCCGGAGCGGACGGCGCGGCACCGGGTCAGCCGTTGAGGGTCTTCTCGATCTCGGCGTCGGCCCACGCGGCCGCGTCGGCGACCGGCTTCTTGCCGGTCACGATGTCGCGCAGCATCTGCTGGAGCACGGCCGCCTTCTCGACGTCCGCCCACTTCTCGGCCATCGGCACGAACCAGCTGCTCTTGGCGGCCAGCGCGGTCGCCTCGTTGCCCTTCACGGTGGCGGCCTTGTCGAGCAGGTTGGTGGCGTTCGGCAGTACGGCCTTGGCGAGCAGGGCCTCCTGCGACTTGGTGTCGGTGAAGTACTTGATCCACTCAGCGGCCAGCGCCTGGTTCTGGCTCTTGGCCGTGACGCCCAGGTCGGAGCCGCCGAGGAAGGACGGGATGCCCGGCATCGGCGCCGCGGCGACCTTGTCCTTCACCTTGGTGGCGACCAGCTCGGAGTTGGGGTCGTTCGGGTCCTTGCGCTGCTCCTGCGCGGCGCCGACCTCCCAGCCGTTGCCGTAGAACATCGCCGACTCGCCCTGCGCGAAGATCTGCGCCTGGTCGCTCTCGTCCTTGGTCACGTCGCCGGCCGAGTAGCCCTTCACCAGGTCGGCCCACTTCTGGAGGCCGGCCTGCGCCTGCGGGTCGGAGAGCGTGCCGCTCCACTTGTCGCCGTCCTTCTTGGCGATCTGCCCGCCCTCGGCGTAGACCCACGACATCGCGGCGTACCAGTACGCGCCCGGCATGTAGAAGGTGGCGAACTTCTTGTTGTTGGCCGCGTTCTTGGCCTTCAGCGCGTCGGCGGCGGCGGTCAGCTCGGCGTAGCTGGTCGGCGCCTTGAGGCCGGCGGCGTCGAAGAGGTCGGTGCGGTAGATCAGCACGCGCGCGCCCGCGTAGTAGGGCACGCAGTAGGTCTTGCCGTCCAGCTCACAGGGGCCGGAGAGGCCCTGGAGCCAGTTCGCGGAGTTTTCGAAGCGCGACTTGTCGAGCTCGGCGAAGGCGCCGCTGAAGACGTACTTGGGCATCTCGGTGTTGCCGAGCTCCACCACGTCGGGTACGTCGTTGCCGGCCAGCGTGGCGTCCAGCTTGGTGAGGTGGTTGGCCCACTGCTGGTACTCGACCGTCACGTTGGCGCCGGTCGCCGCGGTGAACCGGGCGTTGGCGTCGTCGACGATCTCCTTCCAGGACGACTGCGCGTCCACCATGAGCCAGACCTTGAGGGTCTTGCCGGTGCCGTCGAGGGCCTGGGCGGAGGTGTCGTTGGCCCCGCCCTCGTCGGAGCCGCCGCACGCGGCCGCGCCCAGCAGCGTCGCGGCCAGGGCCGCGGCGATAGCGATCCTGTGTCTCACGGATCCTCCAATTTTCCGGTGATGGTGTATCGGGTTTCTCGGTGATGGTGTATCGGGTTTCTCGGTGATGGTGTGTCGGGCTTTTCGGTGAAGGTGTTGCCGGTCCCCGTGGTCAGGGGAGGTCAGGGGGTCGCGCCGTCCTTCGCCGACTTGTGCGGGTCGACCGCCTGGGCGGTGCGCTGGAACGCCGCGTGCGAACGCTGGTGCGTGCGCTGCGCGACCGCCACGTAGAGCAGGTCGAGCACGACCAGTTGGGGGTGGCGGGCGGAGAGCGCGTCGGGCCGAAACGTGGTCGCCTGCGTGGCGGTCAGCAGCACGATGTCGGCCAGCTCGGCGAGCGCCGAGCGGGGAAAGCTGGTCAGTGCGATGGTGGTGGCGCCGTGGCCGCCAGCCTCGGCGAGCATTTCGATGGTTTCCCGGGTCTGTCCACTGTGCGAGATCCCCAACGCCACGTCCCCCGGTCGGGAGAGCGCCGCGCTGGCCAGTCCGTTGTGGACATCCGTCCACGCCCACGCCGCCACCCCGATGCGGTGGAGGCTGAACTGCATCTCCTCGCCGACGAGCGCGCTGCCGCTGGCCCCGAAGATGCTGACCCGCGCGGCGCCGGCGATCGCCTGCGCGGCACGTTCCACTTCGGAGAGGTCGAGTAGCGCGGCCGTGTCGTGCATGGCGCGCGTGTCCGCGGCCATGACCTGTTCGAGCACCTTGACCAGCGGGTCGCCCGGCCCTATCTCGCGACCGATGTCGACGCTCCAGCCGGCCGCCCGCGCCCGTCCGGTCTCGGCGGCGATGCCGAGTCGCAGCTCCGCGTACCCCTCGAAGCCCAGCGCCCGGCAGAACCGGGTGACGGTGGCGGGCGAGGTGCCGCTCCGCTCGGCCAGCTCGACGATCGTCGACCGTGCCGCACTCGCCGGATCGGCGAGCACGAGCTCGGCCACTCGCTGGAGCGCGCCGGTGAACTCCGGCAGCTTCGCCCGCACGGTGGGGATCACCGATGCGTCGACCACTGCCGTCGGCGCGTGTCCGTCCACCCCGCGCTCGACCATCGGCAAGCCCTTCAGAAAAGAAACTTAACTGTAAGTGGTAATATTTCTTACTGAAGCGCGCGACAAAGTCAAGAGCTTGAGCGAGGTTTTCAAACCGTTACGTGCGAACGGGCGGCACAAAAGCCACGGGCCAGGACAAAACCCTGGCCCGTGGTGCTGTGTGCTATCGAGCGAGCACCGACAGTGCCGTACGGATCGAGCGGCGGCGGACCGCGCCGACGAGCACCGGCTCGCCCCGGCAGAACCTCGCGAAGAGCCGCCAGCCCGCCGGCGACGCCAGCACCGAGTGGAACATGCCCGGACGCCGGACGAAGGCGGCCATCAGCCGGTGGCCGGCCCACATCTCCGGGCCCAGCTCGGCTTCCACAGTGGACTCGTACCGGCCCAGGTCACCGTTCGCGGCAGCCTCCCCCGCGTACGCCCCGGAGCGCAGCGCGAAGCTGATCCCCTCCCGGGTCCACGGCTCGAGCAGCCCGCCCGCGTCGCCGGCCACCAGCACGCGTCCCCGACGCAGCGGTGAATCGGCCGTACGGCACCGGGTCAGGTGGCCGGAGTCGTGCACCGGCTCGATGCCGGACAGGCCCAGCCGCGCGACGAAGCGCCGCAGGTACGCCTTGGTCGCCTCGCCTCGCCCCCGCTCGGCGATCACCCCGACGGTGAGCCGGTCGCCCTTGGGGAAGACCCAGGCGTACGAGCCGGGGATCGGGCCCCAGTCGAGCAGCAGCCGCCCCCGCCACTCCTCCTGGCGGGCGGGCGGGATCGGCAGCTCCACCTCCAGGCCGAGGTCCACCTGGGCGTGCTCGACCCCCACGTGCCGGGCCGTGATGCCCGACGAACCGTCCGCGCCGACCACGGCGCGCGCGGCGATGGCGGTACCCGAGGCGAGTCGGACCACGACGTGCCCGCCGGCGTCGTCGAGGCCGCGGACCGTCGCCCGCTCGCGGACCTCGGCCCCCGCGTCGGCCGCGGCCTTGCGCAGCGCGTGGTCGAACGCCTCCCGGCGCACCATCGCCAGAAGCGGGCCGTCCGCGCTCCGGTGAAACTCGCGGCGCCCGTCGAGCGTGAACGTGGCCCGCTCGACGTGGTCGTCGGCCGGCACCTCGATCCGGCCGCCCACCGCGGCGAGCGAGGTGCCCAGCAGCCCGCCGCCACACGTCTTGTACCGCGGGTGAATCGCCTTTTCCAGCACGACCGTGCGCGCCCCCGCGCGGGCCGCGGCGTACGCGGCGGACAGCCCGGCCGGTCCCCCGCCGACGACGGCGACATCCCACATCTCCACTCCGCGGAGAATAGCGAGCGTGGCCATCCCGATAATCCTGGACTGCGACCCCGGACACGACGACGCATTGGCGATCATGCTCGCCGCCGCCGACCCCCGCCTCGACCTGCTCGCCATCACCACCGTGGCCGGCAACACCACCCTCGACAAGGCGACGCTCAACGCCCGCCGGGTCTGCACCATCGCCGGCATCTCCGGGGTACCGGTGGCGGCCGGCTGCGACGCCCCGCTGGCAGGCGAGCTGCGCATCGCGGACGACATCCACGGGGCCAGCGGGCTGGACGGGCCGGAGTTCGGCGAACCGGCCGTGCCGCTGGCGGGTGAGCACGCCGTCGCCCTCACCCGCCGGCTGCTGCTGGATCACCCCGAGCCGGTGACGCTCGTGCCCACCGGACCGCTCACCAACATCGCCACGCTGCTGCGTGACCACCCCGAGGTGGCGCCCCGGATCCGCGAGATCGTGCTGATGGGCGGCTCGACCGGGCGGGGCAACATCACGCCGTACGGGGAGTTCAACATCTTCGTCGACCCCGAGGCGGCCGACCTCGTGCTCCGCTCCGGGCTCCCGGTCACGGTCGTCGGGCTCAACGTGACCCACCAGGCGCTGGTCACGCCCGAGGTGGTGACCCGCTTCCGGGCGCTGGACACGCCGCTCGCCGAGGCATGCGTGCAACTGATGACGTTCTTCGCCTCGACGTACGACCGCGTCTTCGGGCTCCCCGGGCCGCCGCTGCACGACCCGATCGCGGTCGCCCGCGTGGCCGAGCCGGCGCTGGTGCGGTGCGTGCCCGCGCCGGTCGCGATCGAGCTGACCGGGGTACACACGCGCGGCGCCACCGTCGTCGACCTGCACCACCGGACCGGTACCCCGGACAACGCCCTGGTGGCGACGGGCCTGGATGTGGCCCCCTTCTGGGACCTGGTGGTGGGCGCGGTCGCCGCGCTGCCGGGCGCGGCGGGCTGAGCGTGGGCTCAGCCCGCCGGACGCCTCAGGCGGCGGTCAGGATGCCCAGGCGCTGGGTCGCGCGGGTCAGCGCGACGTAGAGGTCGTTCTGGCCGCGCGGCGACTCGGCCACGATCGCGTCCGGGTCGACGAGCAGCACCGAGTCGAACTCCAGCCCTTTGGCCTGCCGCACGGTGAGCACCGCGACCCGCTTCTCCAGGTCGGGCTCCGCGCCCAGCACCACCTCGGGTACGGCGTCGGCGATCGCCGGGCCCAGCTCGGCCATCCGACCGGCCGGCACGATCACGCCCAGCCGGCCGTCGCCGACCTCCACCGCCTCGTCCAGCACGACCTTGGGCAGCTGCGCCACGTCCAGCCGGCGGGTCCACGGCTCCTCGCCGGTCTGCCGCACCGAGCGGGGCGGCTCCAGGGCGGGGTCGATGCGGGCGAGCACCTCCGCCGCGACCGCCATGATCTCCGCCGGCGTCCGGTAGTTGACCTTCAGCTCGGACAACCGCCAGCGGGTCGCCACGTACGGCTCGAAGATCGTGTCCCACGACGAGGCACCACCGAGGTCGCCGGTCTGGGCCACGTCGCCCACGACCGTCATCGAACGGCTCGGGCAGCGCCGCATCAGCAGCCGCCACGCCATCGGCGACAGCTCCTGTGCCTCGTCGACGATCACGTGCCCGAACGCCCACTTGCGGTCGGCCGCCGCCCGCTGCGCCGCGGTCAGCCGCTCGCCGTCCACGTGCCGCTCGGCCAGCTCGCTCGCCCCGATGATGTCGGTCGCGGAAAGGACCTCGTTTTCCACCTCGTCTTCCGCGTCGATCGAGATCGAGCCGCGAGCGATCTCCAGAGCCCCCTCGGCGTACTCGATCCGCGCCCGCCGCAGCCGCTCGGCCAGCGCCTCCTTGCTCGCCTCGTCTTCACCGAGCAGCTCGGCGGCCTCGTCGAGCAGCGGCACGTCGGCCGGCGTGAACCCGCCCGCCGGATCCCGCCGCAGAAGTTTGCGCTCGTCCTCGGTGAGCACCGCCGCGGCGTTGGCCAGCCGCGTGTCGGACGCGAAGAGGCCGGCCACCAACTGCTGCGGCGTGAGGATCGGCCACAGCCAGTCGAGCGTGCCGAGTACCTCTGGCTCCTTGCGCAGCTCGCGGCGGATCTCGGCGAGGTCGGCCTCGTCGAAGAGGATCTCCTCGCCCGGCGCGTCGTCGCCGCCGAGCGGGTCGTCCGCGTACGGGTCGGTGCCGATCTTCTCGGCGAGCTGCGCGGCGAGCGCGTGCACGATCTCGGTGTCGAAGATCGGGCGGGCCAGGTTGTGCTGCTTGCCCGAACGGCGCGCCCGCTCCCGCGCGTGCCGGATCGTGGCCGGCTGGAGCGACAGCGTCTCGCCCTGCGCCACCGAGTCGAGCTTGATCGGCAGCGGCTCGTCGGGCAGCCGCTGCCGGTCGCCTACGGCCGCCGCCAACACCTCGACCATCACCGGCCGTCCCTTGACCTCGGCCGCCTCGGGCGCCTCGTCCCGGCGCGCGACCACGCCCGGGAAGAGATCGCCGAGCGTGCCGAGCAGGACGCCGGTCTCCGCGAGCGACGGGAGCACCTGGGAGATGTACCGCAGGAAGGTCTCGTTGGGCCCCACGATGAGCACGGCCCGCGTGGAGAGCTTTTGGCGGTGCGTGTAGAGCAGGTACGCCGCTCGGTGCAGCGCCACCGCGGTCTTGCCGGTGCCCGGCCCGCCCTGCACGACGAGCACGCCGTCCATCGGCGAGCGGATGACCCCGTCCTGTTCCGCCTGGATCGTCTCCACGATGTCGCGCATGCGGCCGGTGCGGCTCGCCGAGAGCGCGGAGAGCAGCGCCGCCTCGCCGGTCAGTCCCTCGTGGACGGACTCGCGAGCCGCCTCCAGGTCGAGCACCTCGTCGTCGAGCCCGACCACCGTGCGGCGGCGGGTCCGGATGTGGCGGCGGCGCCGTACGCCATCCGGGGAGGCCGCGGTCGCCACGTAGAACGGGCGTGACGCCGGCGCCCGCCAGTCGAGCAGCAGCGGCTGGTGGTCGTCTCCCTCGTCGAAGATGCCGATCCGGCCGATGTAGCGCGGGTCGCCCTCCTCGAAGTCGAGCCGGCCGAAGCAGAGCCCGTGCTCCACCGCGCCGTACTGTGCGACCTGGTCGGTGTAGAGGGCGACGCCACTGTCCCGCTCGGTCTTCGCCTGCGGCGTGCCGCCGGTCTGCCGCAGCAGCGTGGCGAGCCTGCGCCCGGCCTGCTCGCGCATCTCGTCCAACCGCTGATAGAGAGCCGAGACGTATCCCTGCTCGTGGGCCATCTCCGCGGAGTTGCTTGACAAAGCGGCTCCCTGATGCCGTATACTTGCCGACGAAGGGCGGCCCGGGGCTGTCCTTTTGTTGTGCTCAGCCGACAAAGATAGCGCACCGCGCGCCGGTTTGGCGTGCCGCTGTCAGGGCGTGCGCCGTCCGCATCGCGCGGGCCGGGCACGCCCCCTGTGAGACCGGCTTTCAGGGCTCGCCGTAGATCACACCGCGGCCGTTCGTCGCCAGGTAGACACGACCGAAGACGCGCGGGTCGCCGGTGATGGCGGCGCCGGTCCAGGCGTACTGGTGGCGGTCGTCGTTGACCCGGATCCAGTGCCGCCCCGCGTCGTCCGACCGGACGATCCCGCGTACGCCCCGCACCTTCGCGGTGACGAAGACCGCCGGGTAGTCGCCCCGCTTCTTCGGCTTGCCGAAGCCCACCGCGTCCGCCTCGTCCACGTTGGACAGACGGGTGAACGAGGCGCCGCCGTCGGTGGAGCGCCACAGACCGTACACCCCGCCGGCCGTGTCGCCGCCCGCGAACCAGATGTCGCCGGCCTTGCCCGGACGGGCCTTGAAGCGCACGTTGCCCGTGGCCGGCAGCCCCGCCGCCGCGGTTGCCACGAACGTCGCGCCACCGTCCACACTGGAGTAGAAGGTGCCGGCGGCGTACGCGTAGAAGCGGGCCGCATCGACCCAGTCGGACTCCACCGTCGCGCCCGCCGGCACGCCCTCCGACGCGGTCCAGGTCGCGCCGCCATCCGCCGACCAGCTCACCGCCGCCCAGACCGCACGGCCGCCGTCCGCGCTCACCGCCACGGTCCCGCCGCCGGTCACCCCGGGCGGATCGGTCGCGGCCGCGGTCCAGGTCGCCCCACCATCGGCGGAACGGCCGAAGCGCGGCGCACTGCCGTTGCCAGCACCTCGGCGTGGCCACCGGGCGCGGGACCCCGGAACGCCAAGATGATCAAGAAAGGGCCGGGCGGCCGACCCACTGGTCACCCGGTCAACGTACGAGACTTGCCAGCCGGCTTGAATCATTGATCACATAGTGACCGTACCGGCGGATGCCGAGGTTGCGGCGGTGCCGCAAGATGGACGGATGCCCAGGTCAGAAGCAACTACTTGGAGGCGAAAGCAGTGACAGACGGGACACCCTCGGTGACGCCGCCGGCATCCGCCAGCCCGCCTGAGGCCACCTGCGCGCACTGCGGACTGCCGCTCGCGCTCGACGACATCTGGGGCTGGATCCACGCCAACGGCCGATACCTCTGCTACGACCCGAACACGGGCGAACCGATGTCGATGCCGGCCGAGCCGTCGTACACCTGATCCCGGGGCATTTTCTCAACCGATACAGAGCTTGGCTTTCCCCGGTGGGAGCGGGACCATAAGGCGAGGGGCCTGAGGGAGGCCGCATGCCTCGTCTGTTGCCGCGCATCTCACCGGAGCCACCAGCGGAGTACATCGCGTTCGTCGAGCACCACCTCGACACGCTCCGCCGGGACGCGGCCCGCGTGGTCGGCACCGAGCACGACGCCGACCACCTGTATCCCGACGTGCTCACCGACGTCGCCGCCCGGTGGCGCTGGCTGCGGCTGCGGCACCGGCTGCGCCAGGCCGACGCCACCGATGTGTACCTGAGGCGCGCCTTCACCCGGCGGGCGGACAGCTGGCGCGTCCCCGACCTGCTGCCGCTCGACTCGCTCGACGACGCGTGGCCGGTGGAGGTGCAGGTCTGGTCCACCGGCAGCGTCGACCCGCCACCGCTGCCGCCGCCGTCCCGGCCCGCCGCGCCGAGCGTCGCACTGCGGCTGGCCCCACACCTGGACCCGACCCAGCGGCCCCAGGCCGGCCCGCTGGCCGAGGCGGCCGTGGCCTGGTGGCACGCGTGCGAGGCGCGCCGGCGCCGGCGCCGGATCGCCGCGGTGGTGGTGGCGCTCGTGCTCGTGGCGCTCACCAACCGACTACCGCAGGACCCGCACACCAGGTCGGCGGTGTGGCTCGACGGCGGGGTTGCGGTTTCCGCGCCGAGGAGTACTGTATCGATTTAGAAGCACTGGATCGATACAGAAGGGTGCCGGCCATGAAGCCCACGTTGCAGACCGTGGCCGACCAGGTCGGCGTCTCCCGCAGCACGGTCTCCAACGCGTACAGCCGGCCCGACCAGCTCTCCCCCGAGCTGCGCGAGAAGATCTTCGACGCCGCCCGCGAGCTGGGCTACTCGGGTCCCAACCCCACCGCCCGCTCGCTGCGCCGGGGCCGGGCCGGCGCGATCGGCGTGCTGTTCACCACCGCCCTGTCGTCCGCGTTCACCGATCCGTACGCGGTGCAGTTCCTGCGTGGACTCGCCGAGATCGCCGAAGACAACCGCACCGGCCTGCTGCTCGTGCCGCTTCGCGACGACGACGACGGCGCGCTCGAGGCGGTGCGCAACGCGGCGGTCGACGGCTTCGTCGTCTACTGCGTCCCCGGCTGGTACCAGGCGATGGAGGCGGCCTGGGCCCGCGGCCTGCCAGTGGTCAACTCCGACCGCTCCGGCGCGCTCTACGTCGGCATCGACGAGGTGGCCGCCAGCCGCGCCGCGGGCGAGCACCTCATGCGGCTGGGCCACCGCCGGGTCGCGATCATCGCCGACTACATCTCGCCCGACCGCGGCACCGGCGAGGTGATCATCAAGGCGCCGGAGGAGCTGGGGTCGTACGTCAGCCGCGAGCGCCTGACCGGCTACCGCGACGCGTTCGCCGCCGCCGGGCTCGACTGGTCCCACGTGACCACGATCAGCGCGGCCGGCAACAGCCGGGAGCACGGGGCGGCCGCGGCGGCATACGCGCTGGACCGCGCGCCCCGGCCGACGGCGGTGGTGGCCACGACCGACCTGCTCGCCCTCGGTGTCCTGGACGCGCTCGCCACGCGCGAGCTGCGGCCCGGCCGCGACGTGTCGGTGATCGGGTTCGACGACATCCCCGACGCGGCACAGGCCCACATGACCACCGTCCGGCAGCCGGCCCTCGATCGGGGACGCATCGCCGGGCGACTGCTGCTCGACCCACCGGACGACCCGGCGCGGCGCCGGATCGTCCTGCCCACCGAACTCGTCGTCCGGGCCTCCACCGGCCCCGCGCCCACAGGGAGCGTCTGATGTTCGACCCGACCGCGATGATCTTGGCGGACAAGGCCACCAAGCACCACGTGCTCTCCGCCCGCCCGAAGGCGCGCACCACGCCCGACCGACCTCCACGGCAACGGGCAGAGTCGATGCGCCTGCGGGCCGCCACCGCCCTCCGCCGGCTCGCCGACCGGGTCGAGCCGCGCCGCGCCAAGACCTGCGTCCCCGCCGCGTAACACGGCCGTGACCTGGGCAGACCGGATATCCGCCACCCTGGCGTAGACCGCGTTTCGAATGTCGTTGAGGTGGCGGATCTCTCGGACGCCCGGTGCGACGAACCTAGGCATGTGAGCGTTATGCATCGAGGTGACGAGGACCTGCACTACAGCGACAACTCCCACCGGTGGATCGCTCCGCCGGACATCGAACAGGCCATCTGGGAGGCCGGGCTGCGCGCGCACATGCAGCAGCACCGCACCACGATGGGCGGCCCTTTCAACATCGACGAACTGATTGAGGTGCCGAAGGCCCGCATTCCGCGTCAGCGACAGCCGAGTTGATCCCGACGACAGGCGATCAGATCCCGACAGCCATCGATCCTGGCATTACCCGCGCGGTTCGCAATCCCGCAGGAATGCCAGGATCGTTTTTTGTGCAAGTTGCTTGAAGCATTTGCAATGCGCAGCCTGTTTCCCTGCTGTTAACCCGCATGACTGCCCAAAACGCTCGTTAAGACGCGCTCGATTCAGCTATCCAGTCACGTACGGTAATCGACTGCGGGGGCCGCGCCTCAGGAAGCCTGGTCGAAACCGGCGCCTCGCCGGCTGGCCTCGCGGGCGATCTCGGTGCGGGAATGCAGCTGAAGCTTAGCGAGAATGTGCGACACGTGGGTCTGCACGGTGCGCCGGCTCAGGAAGAGGTGCGCCGCGATCTGCGGGTTGGACATGCCTTCCGCGACCAGGCCGGCGACCTTCATCTCGGTCGGCGTGAGGCTGCCCCAGCCGCTGTCGGCCCGGCGGTGGCGCGCGTGCGGGCCGCGCCGGATGCCGTAGGAGCGGAACTTCGCCTGGGTACGGGCCAGATCCCAATCCGCGCCCAGGTCACTGTAGATGCCGTAGGCGCTGGTGAAGTGCGTGCGCGCACCGGCGAGGTCGCCCCGCTCGGCGAGCACGGCGCCGGCGGCCTCCAGGGCCTGCGCCTGGGGCAGGGGCCGCCCGGCCACCGAGTAGCGCTCGGCGGCCGTGAGCAGCAGATCCGGGTCGCGATCGACAAGCCCACGGCAGTGCGGCGTGATCGCCTCGCGGTGCGGGGCGCCCGCGAGCACCACCGACTCGGCCTGGGTCAGGATCTCGCGGGCGGCCTTGCCGTCGCCGAGCGAGACGGCGAGGCGAGCGGCGTCGGCCAGCAGCTCGGCCATCTGCTCCACCTCCTCGGCGGAGGCGACCAGCGCGTCCATGAGCACCGCGAGCGCCTCGGCCGGCCGGTCGGCCTGCTCCCGCTCGAGGCTCCGGGCCAAGGTGTAGGCGCCGATGACCACGTCGCCCAGACGCTCCGCCTCGCTCTGCGCCTCCGCCAGGTGGTGCCCCGCGGACGCGTCGCCGCGGTGCAGCCGGATCCGGGCGGCGACCCCCTGGTCAAGGCACTCCGCGGCCGGGTCCTTCGAGACCCGGGAGACCAGGTCGACCTCGCTGAGCGCGTCGTCCCACCGGCCCACGGCGAAGAGCAGCTCGCCCAGGACGGTCTGCGCCTGGCCCAGCCGCACCACGTTGCCCGCCTCGTCGGCGAGCTGGCGCACCTGCTCGGCGGCGCGGATCGCGGCGTCGTGGCGGTCGAGGTTGCTCAGCGCGGCCGCCTGGTTGATCTGGAGGACTAGGCGGAGGTCGGCGAGGCCGGGGTGTCCCTCGGCCACCGACAGGGCCTGGTCGAACAGCGGAAGCGCCTCCGCGACCTCGCCCCGCATGCCCCGGACGATGGTCAGCACGCCAAGCGCCCATCCGGTGGCCCATCGCTCTCCCACCGCCGTGGCACTGGCCAGCGCCGCGTCGGCGAGCCGCTCGGCGGCGTCGAGCCGGCCGAGCATGCAGTGGGTACGCGCGGACAGCACCTGGAGCCGCGACCGGTGCCGAGGCTCGATGCCCGGCAGGCTGAGCGCCCGCTCCAGCGCGGTCAGGGACTCGGCGGCGCGCCCTTCCATCGCCCGGCACTGCGCGAGGGTCCAGTGCAGGTCGACCAGGTAGTCGGGCCGCGTGACGTAGTCGAGGGCGCTGTTGGCCACGTCGGCGGCGCCAGCGGGCTCACCGGCGCGGTAGAGGGCGTCGGCGAGCCGGCAGGCCAGCAGGTCGTGCGGGGCGACCCCGGCGGGAATCGCGGCGACGGCGCGGCGCAGGAGCGGGATCGCGGCGCCCGGCGCGCGAGCCACGAGGCGCTGGCCGGTGTCGACGAGCCAGCGGACCATCCACTCGTCGGCGACGCCCGGAGCGTCGTCGCGCTGGAACGCGGGGAGCAGCTGCCGGGCCACGCGCTCGGCCGGGGCGCCCCCGTCGGCCAGCGCGCGGGCCGCGTCGCGGTGCCAGGCCGCCCGGACCGCGGCCGGCATCTCCTCGTACAGCGCGGCGCGGATCAGCGGATGGCGGAAGGCGAGCGCGAAGTCGTTTTCCCGGAGCACGCCGGCGAGGATCGCCTCGTCGAGCACGGGCATCAGCTCGCCCACGCTCTGCCCGGAGACCATCGCCAGCTCGGAGACGGAGAAGTCGACGCCGAGCAGGGCGGCGGCGCGCAGCAGGCCACGGCCCGGCGCGGAGAGGAACTCGACCCGGTCGGCGATGGCCGCCGCCAGCGATCCGGGGGTACGGGTACCGGTCGCCTCGACCAGGCCGCCTTCGACGGTCAGGGCACCGCCACGGGCGAGCGCGTCGACCAGCTCGATGACGTAGAGCGGGTTGCCCGCCGCGCCGGCCGCCAGCCGCAACAGCCGCGGACCGGGCTTGCCGCCAGCGGCGTTTTCCACGAGCCGGGCCACCTCGGCCTCGGAGAGGCTGTGCAGGCGCTGCCGGTCGGCCGGAGCGACCAGGCGGCTGAGCGCCTTGAGGTCTTCGCGGATCGGCACCGGGCGCATCACGCCGGCCACGAGCAGCGGCAACTGGTGCAGGGCGCGGGCCAGCCGGCCCAGGGTCTGCACGGTCGCCGGGTCGGCCCACTGAAGGTCGTCGACCACGAGCAGCACGGGGGCGGTGGCGCACAGCTCGTCGACCAGGTCAAGCAGGCGCTCTGTCGCGGCGGCCACCTGGTCGACGCCGTTGCCCGGCGCGGACTCGGCGCGCAGAAGCTCGGCGATCTCGGCGGGGCCGCTGGCGACCGGGGCGGACTCGAGCGCGTCCAGCAGGGGCAGGAGGGGGAACGCCTGGCTGAGCTCGTCGCAGGAGGCCCAGAACACCTGGCAGCTGGCAGCCTTGGCCTCGTCGGCCACCGCGCGCATGAGGGAGGACTTGCCGATCCCCGGCTCGCCCTCGACCAGCACCGCGCGACCCCGACCGGTCGCGAGTGTGGTGACCCACTCACGCGTGCGATCGAGATGGCGCTGCCGCCCGATGAGGGAAGGCGCGAAACGCGTCTCGATCATGGTGTGAACCTCACCCTTCGTCCGCCGCCACGAACCTGTCGTTCACCTGCCGTATACCTGTGCCAATGGCGCCCACCCCTTTGCAACCCGTGGGAGTTGCAACATGTCGTTACCACGCGATCCCATTCGCTGATGCATTTCCAGTGCTCACGGAGGTATTGCCCACGCCAAACGGCGACCCTGTGATAGGCGTGAATTATCGACAGTGCCCGCTTGCCCAGCGTTAGACGCGCGTTTCACTGTCGTTTACCGTATGTTCACCCTCCTACCTGACCGTAATTTCATCCTGGCCAGGAGTAACCGGAGGCAATGATCATCTAGAACGACGTTGTTGTCGTCATCTGATGATCACGTACGCTTGGCAGGAGCGTGCTCACATGATTAACAAGCTCAGAAGGTCAGCCATCACCCTTACGGTGATGGCCATCAGCGCACTGGCAGCCCTCGCGACGACCGGTGCAGCGGTCATCACGGCGGCGAAGTTTCACCCGTGATCTAAAGGACCATCACCGTCTAGGTAGGACTCCTCTCCGACACCTCAGGATCAGAGCAACACCAACAGGTAGTTATGATGCCCGGTCCGGAGTCCCGAGGGAAGAGTTCACGACCACCAATCTGCAAGTTGCACAACGCAGATGCGCGAGAAGCTTGCAGAGACCCCCCGACCCCGTCAGGTAGGTGTCATATGAGAACGACGTCGTCGACATCGCCGCTCTCCGAGGATCTCCGACCCTGACCTGGCCCGACGTCCGACGGAGATTTACTCTCCACGATCAACGATCGGCGGGACCGGCCTCCCGGTTGGACGCGACAGCCCACTAGGACGTTGGTACGCCCCCACCACTTCAACGGTGGGGGCGTACCGCTTTGTGGGACGGGTACCCAAGGGGGCATGGGTGACCGGATACAGGAGACCGCGCGAGCGGCTGTGCGGCGGTACGGGCGGACCTACGCCGAGGAGGCCGGCATCCAGCTCGGCGACCGCCCCGCGCCGCTGTACCAGCTGCTGGTCCTCACCACGCTCCTCAGCACACGCATCTCCGCGACCATCGCCGTGGCGGCGGCCCGGGAGCTGTTCGCCGCCGGCTACCGCACGGCCCCGGCCATGCTGGCGGCGAGCTGGCAGGACCGGGTCGACGCGCTCGGCCGCGGCCACTACAAGAGGTACGACGAGCGGACCGCCACCATGCTCGGCAACGCCGCCGAGCTGTGCCAGGAGCGGTGGCACGGCGACCTGCGCCGGCTGCACCGGGAGGCCGGCTCGGACGTACGGGCGCTGCGCCGCCTGCTGACCGAGTTTCCCGGCATCGGACCGACCGGCGCCGACATCTTCCTCCGCGAGGTCCAGGTGGTCTGGACCGATGTAGCGCCGTACCTGGACCGGAAGGTGGTCTCCGGTGCCAAGCGGCTGGACCTGCCCGCCTCGGGCGAGCGGCTGAGCGCGCTCGTCGGACAGGACGACGTGCCCCGCCTCGCCTCCGCCCTCGTACGCGTCTCGATCGACGCCAAGGCGGCCGAGGGCGTACGCGCCGAGGTCAGCGGCCGGAGCTGAGCGTCGCCAGGATCTCCCCGGCCTCCGCGCATGCCCGGTCCGCCGCGGTCGCGTCGCCGTTGGCCTCGTGGGCCTGGCCCAGGACGTACAGCGCGGCGGCCAGGAAGGAGAGCCAGCCGCGCTTGCGCCAGAGCGCCACCGACTGCTCCAGGTAGCCCACCGCCCGCTCGGCCCGCCCAGCGGCGAGTTCGATCTCGCCCAGCGCGCCGAGGGCGTCGGCGACGTGGTGGCTCATGTTGAACTCGCGCCCCAGCGCCAGCGACGCCTCGGCCGCCGCGCGCGCCCGCGGGTCGCCCCGCCGCAGGTGCAGCCGGGCCAGCGCGACCATCGTCAGCACCTCGGTGTAGACGTCGCGGTACCGGCGGGAGATGGCCAGCGACTCGTCGAGCATCCGGCCGCTCGTCTCCAGCTCGCCGGCCTCCCGGTAGGCGATGCCGAGAAACTGGAGCACCGCGGTCTCGTACCTCGGATTGCCCAGCGCCCGCGCGGCGGCGAGCGCGCGGTCGAGGTGGCCGATCGCGGCCTCCACGTCGCGGGTCTCGGCGTAGGCCACGGCGATCGCCACGTGCGCCCGTGCCTGCCCGCCGAGGTGGTCGCTCTCCTCGGCCAGGTCGAGCGCGCGCTCGGCGTACGCCAGCGCCTCGGCCTGCGCGCCGCGCGCGGTCAGCGCCCACGAGCACATCACCGCCGCGTCGGACATGCCGCGCCGCTCGCCCAACTGGTCGAACATCTCCAGCAGCCGGAACGCGTCCGCGTGGAAACGGGATGTCGCGTCGCCCTCCTCGGGCGTGCTGTTCCAGGTGACCACGTCGATCAGGCCGCGCAGCATGACCGCCTCGCCGAGCAGGTTGCCCGAGCGGCGGCAGGCGTCGAGCACCAGCCGGTTGGTGGTGCTCCAGTCGCCGTACATGCCCCGGATGTCGAAGTACTTCTCCAGACAGCCGGCCAGGTCGAAGGCGAGCTCGTCGAGGTCGAGCGCGCACGCCTGCCGTACCACCGAGAGCAGGGCGGCCCGCTCGGCGTCGAACCAGTCGAGCGGCTCCACCTCCTCCGGCGGCAGCTCCACGACGGGGCGCGGGGCCGAGCCGCCGATCGCCGCGTAGCACGGACCGGGCACGCGGGCGGCCATCCGCTCGGCGATCGCCAGCCAGCCACCGAAGCCCTTGGCCAGCACCGAAATCCGCTCGCCCGGCGGGTCTTCGAGGTCGGCGCACTCGCGGGCGTACAGGCGGACCAGGTCGTGGAAGCGGTAGCGGATCTGGCCGGCGGCGTCCACACCGGACACTGCGACGAGCTGGGCGTCCACAAGGGACTCCAGCAGCCCGGCGGCGTCGGCCGACTCGTCCAGCACCGCGCCGGCCAGCCACGCCGGGAAGTCGGGCGTCTCGAAGCGACCGAGCCGGCGGAAGAGCTGCTTCGCCTCCGGCTTCAGCCCTTCGTAGCTCAGTGCCAGCGAGGCGCGCACCTCCAGGTCGCCGGTCGCCAGCCGGTCCAGGCGCCGCCGCTCGTCGCGAAGCATGCGGGAGAGGTGGGTCAGCCGCCACGTGGAGCGGGCGGTGAGGCGGGCACCGGCGACCCGTACGGCCAGGGGCAGCCCACCGCAGAGGCGCACGATCTCGGCGGCCTCACCTGGCTCGGCGGCCACGCGCTCCTCCCCGGCGACCCGGCCGAGCAGCCGGACCGCGTCCGCGCGGGCGAATACGTCTAGATCGATCCAGCGGGCGCCCTCGACGCCGGTCAGCCGGGCCCGGCTGGTGACCAGCACCGCGCAGCTGGCGGCGCCGGGCAGCAGCGGGCGTACCTGCTCCTCGGAGGCGGCGTTGTCGAGCACGACGAGCACGCGGCGGCCGGCGAGCCGCGTGCGGTACAGCTCGGCCCGCTCCACCGGGTCGTTGGGGATCGCCCGCGCGTCGACGCCGAGCGCGCGCAGGAAGCGGGCCAGCACGTCGGCCGGGTCGAGCGCGACCGCCTCGGCGCCGCGGAGGTTGGCGTACAACTGGCCGTCCGGGTACGCCGGGGCGGCCAGGTGCGCCACGTGTACCGCGAGGGTCGTCTTGCCCACGCCCCCCATCCCCGCGACGCCGGCGACGGCGAGCACGCTCGGCGGGCGTCCCTCCGTCAGCAGGTGACGCAGCTCCCCGACCGGCTCGTCGCGGCCGGTGAAGTCGGGGATGTCCGGCGGCAGCAGGGCCGGCGCGGCGAGTGTGGCCGCCGGGGCGGGCGAGACGGCGACCGGCACCGGGTCGGCGCGCAGGATCATCCGCTCCAGGTCGGCGATCTCCCGCCCCGGGTCGAGCCCTTCGTACTCGGCGAGCAGGTTGCGGTACACGCGGTAGCTATGCAACGCCTCGACCTGCCGCCCGGTGCGGTACAGCGCGGTCATGTGCCGCGCCCGCAGCCGCTCCCGCATGGGGTGGGCGTCGACCAGCGGCGCGATCTCGGCGGCCACCACCTCCGCGCGGCCCAGCTCCAGCTCCAGGTCGGCCAGGTCTTCCACCGCGGTCAGCCGGCGCTCGACCAGCCGCGCCCGGGCCGCCTCGACGAAGGAGCCGGTGGCGTCGGCCAGCGGCTCACCGGTCCACAGGCCGAGCGCGGCGCGGAGCAGGCGTACGGCCTCCTTCTCGTTGCCTCGGGCGACCGCGTCACGGGCCAGCCGTACGCCGTCGCCGAACCGGGCCGCGTCGACCTGCTCCGGCTCGACCAGCAGCTCGTATCCGGACGGCCCGCTGTCGAGCACATCTGGCGCGCCGAGATCGGCGAGGTGGCCGCGGATCACGGTGATCGCGTTGTGCACCTGGGATCGGGCGGTGGAGGGAGCGGCACCACCCCACAGCGCCTCGATCACGCCCTCGCGCGAGATGCGCCGCCCGAGGTTGAGCAGCATGAGGGCGAGAAGACCGCGGGTCTGCGCGCGGGGAATCCGGTGGCGGTGCCCTCGGATCACCACGGTGACCGGTCCGAGCACCGCGAATTGAGTGTGAGCTGTGTGTGCCACGTGTATGTGCGTTTGTATCACGGCCCCTGCCAGGGTTGAAAGCGCCCACGGGGTTCCCGCACGCGTGACCCTGCCTACTCTCGGTGACGTACCTCGGGGGAGTGCGAACCGAGGGGAAGCGGGGAGCACCACGCAGGCCAGGGGCCGCGGGAACCCCGTGCGGACAGACGAAATCAGGGCGCCCCGGGGTGGGGGCGCCCTGATTTCCATCTCTTCGCCTTGTCCAATGTGGACCCCGTACCGACTCGCCAGAAGAGACCACGCGCCCGGCTTGACCTCGAGCCCGGTTGAGGTTGCAGACTGGGCCGTGTGCGAGCGGTGTGGCTGACAGAGTTCGGTGCCCCTTCGGTGCTGGTGGCGGGCGACGCCCCCGATCCGGTGCCCGGCCCGGGACAGGTAATGATCGACGTGGCGTACGCCAACATCACCTTCGTCGAGACCCAGTTCCGGGCGACCGGCGCCGGCCCGTTTACGGTCCGCCCGCCGCTCATCCCGGGCAACGGCGTCGGCGGCGTGATCACGGCGGTCGGCCCCGACACCGACCCCGGGCTGGTCGGGCGCCGCGTGGTGAGCAGCCTCAACGGCACCGGCGGCTACGCGTCGCGGGTCGTGGTCGACGCGACCGCCCCGTTCGAGGTGCCGGAAGGGCTGCCCCTGGACGAGGCGGTCGCGCTGCTCGCCGACGGCCGCACGGCCACCATGCTGATCCACCTCGCCGCCCCGACCGCGGGCGAGCGCGTCCTGGTCGAGGCCGCCGCGGGCGGTGTGGGCACGCTGGCCGTACAACTGGCGAAGGCGGCCGGCGCCCGCGTGGTCGCCGCGGCCGGCGGCGAAAACAAGCTGGCCGTGGCCCGCTCGCTCGGCGCGGATGTCACCGTCGACTATCGGGACCCGTCGTGGCCGGACCGGGTACGCGCGGAGGCCGGCGGCCTCGACGTGGTCCTGGACGGCGTGGGCGGCACGATCGGCCGCGCCGCCTTCGAGCTGCTCGCCCCCGGCGGCCGGATGCTGAGCTACGGCCTGGCCAGCGGCGAGTGGGCGTCGATACCGCCAGAGCTGGCGGCGGAGCGCGAGGTAACTCTGCTGAGCCCTCGCCCGACCCCGCAGGAGCTGCGCGGCTACGTGGAGAGCGCCCTCGCCGAGGCGGCCGCGGGCCGGCTGCGGCCGCTGATCGGGCAACGCTTCCCCCTGGACCGAGCCGCCGACGCCCACGCCGCGATCGAGTCCCGCGCCACGGTCGGCAAGACGCTCCTCGAGGTGCGCCCCTGACCCGGCTCCGCCGCCGGGCGCCATCGCCTGGCCCGCGTTCGCCCTGCTTCCACCGAGGAAACACCGACGCCGGGCCGCGGGCACGCGACGCCGCACCCGGCAGGCGGGCAGGGCGCGGGCGGTGGTCATCAGTCGGGGAGCATCGGCATCGACAGGCCGGGGTCACGGCCGAGCAGGACCGCGCGGGTCACGGCCGCCGAGCCGAATCGGTCGCGGACGGCGTCGAGCGCGCCGTCGAGCTCGGCGCCGCTGTCGCGGTCGAAGGGGAGCATGAGCTGTACGGCCCTGGTGTCGTCGAGGTTGCCGACGGCCACGCCGACCAGGGTGACGCCGCGCTCCTCGATCATCGGCAGCGCGACCGCCAGGAGGCCGCGGAGTGCTTCGAGGATGGTGCGTGTGTTGGCGGTCGCGCGGGGCAGCGTGTGTGAGCGGGCGACGCGGGAGAAGTCGTCGAAGCGCAGGCGCAGCATCACCGTGCGGCCCACGCGGTTGGCCCCGCGCATGCGGCGGGTGACCCGGTCGACGAGGCCGCACAGCACGGCGTCGAGCTCGCGGGGCGTGCGGTGCCGGCGGCCGAGGGCGCGCTGGGAGCCGATCGAGCCGCGGCGCCGGCCGGTCTGCACCGCGCGGGGGTCGTGGTTGTGGGCCAGGGCGTGCAGGTGGCGACCGGCCGCCACGCCCAGCATGGAGACCAGCGCGGCCTCGCCGATCCGGGCCACCGCGCCGACCGTGCGCAAGCCGCGCTCGCGGAGCTTGCCGGCGGTCACCGGGCCGACGCCCCACAGCCGCTCGACCGGGAGCGGATGCAGGAAGGCCAGCTCGCCGCCGGGCGGCACGACGAGCAGGCCGTCGGGCTTGGCCACGCCGCTCGCCACCTTGGCCAGGAACTTGGTCTTCGCCACCCCCACCGTGATCGGCAGGCCGACCCGGCGCCGGACCTCGTGACGGAGACGGACGGCGATCTCGGTGGGCGTACCAGAAATCTTGCGGAGGCCGCCCACGTCGAGGAAGGCCTCATCGATGGAGATCCCTTCGACGAATGGGGTCGTGTCGCGGAAGACCTGGAAGACGGCCTTGCTCGCGGCGCTGTAGGCGCCCATGCGGGGCTGGACCACGACGGCGTCCGGGCACCGGCGGCGGGCCTCGCGGCCGCCCATGGCGGTGCGCACGCCGCGCGCCTTCGCCTCGTAGCTGCACGCCAGCACCACGCCGCCGCCCACGATCACCGGGCGGCCACGGAGGCGGGGATTGTCCCGCTGCTCGACCGAGGCGTAGAAGGCGTCGAGGTCGGCGTGCAGGATGCTGGCCAACACGCGATCATGTTCGCACACGCGTTCTAATTCGGGAAGCGTGTCGAGAATCGTGGCGTGGCACCGACCACCGGTCGAGAGGCGCCGCGAGGGCGCCGCGACCGAAGGAACCTGCGATGAACGAGACGACCCCGCCGAGGGCCGGCGCACGGGAGTGGATCGGCCTGGCGGTGCTCGCCCTGCCCAGCCTGCTCGTCGCGATCGACCTCTTCGTCCTGCTGCTCGCGCTCCCCCACCTCAGCGCCGACCTGGCGCCGAGCAACAACCAGCAGCTGTGGATCCTCGACGTGTACGGCTTCCTGCTCGCCGGCTTCATGATCACGATGGGCAAACTGGGCGACCGCATCGGCAAGCGGCGGCTGATGCTGATCGGAGCGGTCGCGTTCGTGGCGGCGTCGGTGCTCGCGGCGTACTCGAGCAGCGCAGAGATGCTCATCGTCGCCCGCGCGCTCCTGGGCATCGCCGGCGCCTCGCTGGGGCCGACGATGCTGGGGCTGATCGGCGGCATGTTCCGGGACCCGCGCCAGCGCTCCATCGCGATCGGCGTGTGGGTCGTCTGCATGATGGGCGGCACCGCGCTCGGACCGCTGGTGGGCGGCGTGATGCTGGAGCACTTCTGGTGGGGTTCGGTCTTCCTGCTCGGCGTGCCGGCCATGGTGCTGCTGCTCGTGCTCGGCCCGGTCCTGCTGCCCGAGCACCGCGACCCCGCCCCCGGCCGCCTCGACCTCACCAGCGTCGCGCTCTCGCTCGCCGCCATCCTGCCCGGGATCTACGGCCTCAAGGAGCTGGCCCGCGACGGCTGGCACGCGACGGGGATCGCCGCGCTCGCGGCCGGCGTGGGGATGGGCGTCGCGTTCGTACGCCGCCAGCGCCGGCTGGCCGACCCGCTGCTGGACCTGCGGCTGTTCCGCAGCCGGGCGTTCACGACCGCGCTGGTGAGCATGCTGATCAACACGATGCTGCCGGGCGCCACGATGGTGCTGCTCACGCAGTTCCTGCAACTGGTCGAGGGGCTCTCACCGCTGGACGCGGGGCTCGCGCTGGTGCCCGCCGCGGTCGCCGGCGTGGTCAGCGTGCAGCTCGCCCCGATCGCCGCCCGCCGGGCCCGCCCCGCGCACCTCATCGCGGCCGGCATGGCGGTCGCCGCCACCGGGCTGCTGGTGATCACGCAGTCGAGCGGCGCGGTGGGGCTGATCGGCGGGTTCGCCCTGATCAACCTCGGTGCCGGACCTCTCATCACCCTCGGCACGAACATCGTCATCGGCGCGTCGCCACCGGAGAAGGCCGGGTCGGCGGCGGCGGTCTCGCAGGTGAGCAACGAGTTCGGCTTCGCGCTGGGCATCGCGACGATGGGCAGCCTGGCCGCGGCGGTCTACCGCGCGGACGTCGCGCGGACCCTGCCCGCGGGGGCGCCGGCCGTCGCCCGCGAGACCTTGGCCGGCGCGGCCGCGGCGGTGCCGCAACTGCCCGGCCCGATGGGCGAGGCGGTGCTGGCATCGGCGCGGGCCGCGTTTACGAGTGGGCTGCACGCGGTCGCCGCGGTGAGCGCGGCGCTGCTGGTGGGAGTGGCGGTCGCGGCACTGGTGCTGCTCCGCCACGTGCCGCCGGTGGGCACGCCCGAGCCAGTCGGGGAACGGGAGACGGCCCCGGTCTGAGGCGACGAAGGTCCAGGTGGCGCCGAGCGCCACCTGGACCGAGGCCCTAGCCGACCAGCTGGTAGCCGGCCTCGTCGACCGCGGCGCGCACGGCGGCCTCGTCGACCGGCTGGTCGCTGGTCACGGTCACCGCGCCGCTGGCGAGGTCGACCTTCACGTCGGTGACGCCGGGGATCTGGCCGACCTCGGCGCTCACCGAACCGACACAGTGGGCGCACGTCATGCCGCTGACCGAGTAGGTCTTCGTCTCCATGCCGCCACAGTACCCCCTACCCCCAGGGGGTATCAAGCAGGCCGGGTCACACGACGATGCTCACCATCCGGCCCGGCACCACGATCACCTTGCGCGGATCGCGCCCGCCCAGGTGGTCGCCGACCGCCGCCAGCGCCGCCTCCCGCACCGAGTCCTCCTCCGCGCTCGCCGCGATCTCGACCCGCCCGCGGACCTTGCCGTTGACCTGCACCGGGTACGTGACCGAGTCGGCCACCAGCAGCGCGGGGTCGGCGATCGGGAAGTCCACGTACGCCAGCGAGCCGGAGTGGCCCAGCTTCTGCCACAGCTCCTCGGCGACGTGCGGGGCGAACGGCGACAGCATCAGCACCAGCGGCTCGGCCACCTCACGCGGCGCCGCCGGCAGTGGCGTGACCGCGTTGGTCAGCTCGATCAGCTTGGCGATCGCGGTGTTGAAACGCAGCTCGTCCATGTCGTTGCGCACACCGTCGATCACCTTGTGCAGGACCCGGCGGATCTCCGGCGAGGCCGGCTCGTCGACGACCCGCGACGCGCCGGTCTGCTCGTCGACCACCAGCCGCCACACACGCTGCAGGAACCGCTGCGAGCCGACCACCGCCCGGGTCTCCCAGGGGCGGGAGACGTCCAGCGGGCCCATCGCCATCTCGTACACGCGGAACGTGTCGGCTCCGTACGCTTCGCACATCTCGTCGGGAGTCACCACGTTCTTCAGTGACTTGCCCATCTTGCCGTACTCGCGGACGACCTCCACACCCTCGTAGAAGTACTTGCCGTCGCGCTCCTCGACCTCCTCCGCCGGCACGACCACGCCGCGCGCGTCGCGGTAGGCGTACGCCTGGATGTAGCCCTGGTTGAACAGCCGCCGGAACGGCTCGAACGACGAGACGTGCCCCAGGTCGAACAGCACCTTGTGCCAGAAACGGGCGTACAGCAGGTGCAGGACCGCGTGCTCCATGCCGCCGATGTACAGGTCGACGCCGCCGCAGTCGCCGGGGAACTGCGGACCCATCCAGTACCGCTCGACCTCCGGGTCGACCAGTGCCTTGCCGTTGCGCGGGTCCAGGTAGCGCAGCTCGTACCAGCAGGAGCCGGCCCACTGCGGCATCGTGTTGGTCTCGCGCCAGTAGCGCTTCGGCCCATCCCCCAGGTCCAGCTCGACCTCGACCCACTCCGCCGCCCGGGACAGCGGCGTCTCCGGATTGGAGTCGGCGTCGTCCGGGTCGAACGTGCGAGGAGAGAAGTTGTCCACTTCGGGCAGCTCGACCGGCAGCATCGACTCCGGCAGCGCGACCGGCATACCCGTCTCGTCGTACACGATCGGGAACGGCTCGCCCCAGTAGCGCTGGCGGCTGAACAGCCAGTCACGCAGGCGGTACGTCACCGCGCCCGAGCCCGCTCCCTGGGCCTCCAGCCACTCGATGATCCGGGCCTTGGCGTCCGCGATGCCCAGACCATCCAGGAAGGCACTGTTGATCGCCGTGCCTTCCCCGGTGTACGCCTTGCCGTCGAAGTCGGCCGGCGGCTGCACGGTACGGATGATCGGCAGCTCGAAGACCTCGGCGAACTCCCAGTCGCGCTCGTCCTGCCCGGGCACCGCCATGATCGCACCGGTGCCGTAGCCGGCCAGCACGTAGTCGGCGATGAAGACCGGGACCCGCTCCTGGTTGACCGGGTTCACCGCGTACGCCCCGGTGAAGACGCCGGTCTTCTCCTTCGCCTCGGCCGTCCGCTCCGCCTCGGTCTTGGCGGCGGCGAAGCGGCGGTACTCGGCCACGGCCTCGGCCGGCGTCGCGTGCCCGCCGGTCCACCGCTCCCGCGTGCCGTCCGGCCACGCGTCGGGCACCAGCCGGTCGACCAGCTCGTGCTCGGGCGCCAGCACCATGTACGTCGCGCCGAACACCGTGTCGGGCCGGGTCGTGAAGACCCGGATCGGCGCCACGTCCGTGGGGAACGCGATGTGCGCGCCGGTGGAGCGGCCGATCCAGTTGCGCTGCATCAGCTTGACCGGCTCGGGCCAGTCCAGTGTGTCCAGATCCTCGACCAGGCGGTCGCCGTACGCGGTGATCCGCATCATCCACTGCTTCAGACTGCGCTGGAAGACCGGGTAGTTGCCGCGCTCGCTGCGCCCGTCGGGCGTGACCTCCTCGTTGGCCAGCACCGTGCCCAGCCCCGGGCACCAGTTGACCGGCGCCTCGGAGACGTACGCCAGGCGGTGGTCGTCGACGATCCCGCGCCGCTCGACGTCGGACAGCTCACTCCACGGACGACCGTCCGGCGTGGCCCGCTCGCCGGCCTCGAAGGACGAGATCAGCTCGGCGATCGGGCGGGCCTTGCGCTGGGCGGCGTCGTACCAGGAATTGAAGACCTGCAGGAAGATCCACTGGGTCCAGCGGTAGTACTCGACGTCGGTCGTCGCGACCCACCGGCGGCTGTCGTAGCCCAGCCCCAGCCGGCGCAACTGCTCGCGGTAACGCTCGACGTTGGCCTGCGTGGTCACCCGCGGATGCGTGCCGGTCTGCACCGCGTACTGCTCGGCGGGCAGCCCGAACGCGTCGAACCCCATCGGGTGCAGCACGTTGTAGCCGGCCATCCGCTTGTACCGCGTGTACGAGTCGGTGCCGATGTATCCCAGCGGATGGCCGACGTGCAGCCCGGCACCGGACGGGTACGGGAACATGTCCTGCACGTGCAGCTTCGGCGCGCCCGCGCGGGGATGGCCGGAATCGGCCAGGTCACCGCTGGGATTGGGCGCGTCGAACGTGCCGTGTGCCTCCCAGTGGTCCTGCCAGCGGGCCTCGATCTCGCCAGCCAGCGCGGCCGTGTATCGGAAGGGCGGAATGTCCGCGGCCTCTTCGCTCATTTTTCTACCTCCAGGGCCATTCTCGTCAGGGCATGAAAAAGCCCCTCACGCAGGAGGGGCTGCCGCGCAGTCGACGGGGGCGTCGATGGCGCGGCTAGGTAAGAAGCAGGAAGGCCCTGGCCATGACGGCAGTGTACTACGCGGCTGTCCTGACCGACTCGGCGAATTCCACCGACAGGGCTAGCCTGTGCACATGCGGGTGGTCCGTCACATCCCGGCCTGCACTCCCGCGAACCATACGGCTACCCCTGCGTATCTATAAGGGAAGTCGTGGTAAACGAGGAGGAGGCCCGTGACACAACCATCCTGGGACCAGCTTGGCGGTCCGCTGTCCGGCACCGAGTTTCGCGCGGCCAGCGACGCCATCGTGGCCAACATCGAGCAGGTCATCGAGGGCAAGACCGCTACGGTGCGGCTCGCGTTGGCCGTCCTGCTGGCTGAGGGCCACCTCCTCATCGAGGACGTCCCCGGTGTCGGCAAGACCAAGCTCGCCAAGGCACTCGCCCGGTCGATCGACTGTTCGGTGCGGCGGATCCAGTTCACCCCCGACCTGCTGCCCAGCGACGTGACCGGTGTCAGCGTCTACAACCAGGAAACCCACGACTTCGAGTTCAAGCCGGGCGCCGTCTTCGCCAATCTGGTGGTCGGCGACGAAATCAACCGGGCCTCGCCGAAGACCCAGTCCGCCCTGCTGGAAAGCATGGAGGAGCGGCAGGTCACGGTCGACGGCACGACGTACGAGTTGCAGACGCCGTTCATGGTGATCGCCACGCAAAACCCGATCGAGATGGAGGGCACCTATCCCCTCCCCGAGGCGCAGCGCGACCGGTTCACCGCCCGGATCGCGATGGGCTACCCCGACCCGGGCGCCGAGCTGGCGATGCTCGACGTGCACGGCACCAGCGACCCCATCGTCGCGCTCAAGCCGGTCTCGGACGCCTCCACCGTCCGTCGGCTCATCGCGACGGTACGTGAGGTGCACGTCGCCGACGCCGTCAAGCAGTACGCCGTCAACCTCGTGACCGCCACGCGCGAGGCGCCCGACCTGCGCCTCGGCGCGTCCCCCCGGTCGACGCTCCAGCTGCTGCGCACCGCCCGCGCGGTCGCCGCGCTCGAGGGGCGCGACTACGTGCTGCCGGACGACCTGCAAACGCTGGCCGTACCGGTGATGGCCCACCGCATCATCCCCACCGCCGACGCCCAGCTGGCCCGGCGCACCACCGACGCGATCATCGCGGACATCGTGCACCGGCTCCCGCTCCCCCACGAGCGGCAGCGCTCGCCGTACGACAACCGGCCGCCGTCCAACGACGGGCGCGCCCAGTACGACCCGCGGAGGGGCTGATGATGCGCTTCGGCCTCGCCGGGCGCCCGTTCCGAAGTGGCCGCGCCGGTGCGTGAGGCGCTGCGCGGGCTGACGACGCGCGGGCGGTCGTTCCTGGCGGCGGCCGCGGCCGCCGCCGTGTCCGCCGTCATCCTCGGCGAGAAGGACCTGCTGCGGGTCGCGATCCTGCTGGCGATCCTGCCGCTGCTGGCCGCGGCGTACGTCGGCCGCAGCCGCTACCGCCTGGCGTGCAGCCGCTCGCTGGAGCCGCACCGCGCCCCGGTCGGCGCCAGCGCCCGCGTAGTGCTCCGGTTGCAGAACATGTCCCGCCTGCCCACCGGCACGCTGCTGCTGGAAGACCGCCTGCCGTACGCGCTGGGCAGCCGCCCGCGGGTCGTGCTCGAACGGCTCGGCGCCCGGCAGGCCAGCTCGGTGGCGTACACCGTGCGGGCCGACGTGCGCGGCCGGTACGAGGTCGGCCCGCTCGTGGTGCGGCTGACCGACCCGTTCGGGCTGTGCGAGCTGACCCGCTCCTTCCCCAGCGTCGACCGGCTCACCGTGATCCCGCAGGTGCACCCGCTGCCCAACGTCCGGCTCGCCGGCGAGTACGCGGGCGCGGGCGACAGTCGGGCCCGCTCGGTGGCCGTGCACGGCGAGGACGACGCGGCGACCCGGGAGTACCGGCGCGGCGACGACCTGCGCCGCGTGCACTGGAAGTCGACCGCGCGGACCGGCGAGCTGATGGTCCGCCGCGAGGAGCAGCCGTGGGAGAGCCGGGCCACGGTCGTGCTGGACACGCGCCAGTACGCGCACCGCGGCGAGGGCCCCACCGCCAGCTTCGAGTGGGCGGTGTCCGCGGCGGCCAGCGTCGCGGTCCACCTGCGCCAGGCCGGATACAAGCTGCGCCTGGTCACCGACACCGGTATCGACGCCGAGGCGGCCGAGGGCGGCGAGGGCATCCTGCTCGACCACCTGGCCGACGTGCGGCTGGACAAGCGCGGTGACGTCGCCCAGCTCGTCGAGGCGGTGCGGCGGCGCTCCGACGGCGGCTTGGTGATCGCGCTGCTCGGCGCTCTCACCACGGCCGAGGCCGAACTGCTGGCCGGGCTGCGGGGCAACAACGCGACCTGCGTGGCGTTCCTGATCGACTCGTCGACCTGGCTCAACCTCCCGCCGGAGAGCCGGGCCGAGGCGGGCCGGGCGCACGGGGCCGCGGCGCTCGGGCTGATGCGCACGGGCTGGCGGGTCGTGGGCGTCTCGCACGGCGCCAAGCTGCCCGCGCTCTGGCCGCAGGCCGCCCGCGGGTCGCAGGGATTCGCGTGGCGGGCGACGATGGCCGAGACGGTGGGCATGGGTCCGGGAGTGGGCCACGGGCCCGGGAGGGTTAGGTAGCTGTGCGTGATCGGCACCTGGGGTTCGTCGCCGCGGCGGCCACACTGCTCGCGGCCGCTCCACTGTCGACGATCTTCGAACGGTGGACCTGGCTGATCCAGTGCGCTGTCGCCGTGGCGCTCGTCGCCGGAGCCGCCACGCTCGCCCGCTCGCTGCGCGCGCCGGTGTGGGCCCAACTGCTCGGCATGGTGGCCACGCTCACCCTGGTGCTGACGCTGATGTTCTCCAGCGGCGAGGAGCTGCTGGCGATCATCCCGATGCCGGGCACGTTCGCCCACTTCGGCGAGCTGATGAACTTCGCGGTCGAAGACATGCGCTCGTACGGCGTCCCGGTCCCCGACCGCGTGGGTCTCCAGTTCCTCACCGTGCTCGGGGTCGGCTCGGTCGCCATCCTGGTCGACCTGCTCACCGTGGCCCTGCGCCGCCCCGCCCTGGCCGGCCTGCCCATGCTGGCCATCTACTCGGTCCCGGTCGCCGTCTACACCGACAGCGTCCACCCGCTGCCGTTCGTGATCGGCGCGGTCGGCTTCCTGTGGCTGCTGGTCGCCGACAACGTCGACCGCGTGCGCCGCTTCGGCCGCCGGTTCACCGGCGACGGCCGCGACGTCGACGTCTGGGAGCCCTCGCCACTCGCCGCGGCCGGCCGCCGGCTCGCCGTGGTGGGCGTCGCGCTCGCCGTACTGCTGCCGCTCGCCGTGCCCGGCATGACCAGCGGCCTGCTCTCCAACTTCGGGCAGGGCGGCGACGGTCCCGGCGGCAACGGCCGGGGCACCGGCGGGCGGGTCGACCTCTTCGCCAACCTGAGCGGCGAGCTCCAGCAGGGCGAGGAGCGCGACATTCTCAAGGTCGAGACCAACGACCCCACGCCCCAGTACATCCGCTTCGGCGTCGCCGACGAGCTGACCGACAACGGCTTTCGCAGCGGCCGGCGCAGCCCGCCCGGCACCCCACTCGGCGACGGCCTGCCCGCGTTCAACGGGCCGGACGTGCTGGGCGTGGGCACCGAGCAGTTTCGCGCCACGATCGAGGTCACCGAAGACTTCGACATGGGCCTGCTGCCCCTCTACTCCACGCCGGTGCGGATCGAAAACTACAAGGGCCGCGGCTGGTTCTACGACGCCAACCAGCACGTCGCGTACTCCAGCACCTCCTCGGCACGCAACCAGAAGTACGCCGTGGAGTACATCCGCACCGCGTACAGCGAGTCGGCGCTGAGCCGGGCCGACGCGCTGCCCGACGACCCGTCGCTCCAGCGGTTCATCCAGATGCCGGAGAACGAGTACGTACAGGAGCAGGTCGACGAGCTGATCCGGGGCAGGGAGACCCCGTACGCCAAGGTGCGGGCGATCTACAACTACTTCTCGTCGAAGAACGGCTTCTCGTACACCACGCAGACGGAGAACGGCACCGGCGGCACCGCCATCGTCGACTTCCTGACCAACAAGCGGGGCTTCTGCCAGCAGTACGCCGCCGCGATGGCCTGGATGGTGCGGGCGGCCGGCATCCCCGCGCGGGTCGCGTTCGGCTTCAGCAGCGGCTCCAACAGGCGCGACGGCAACTCGTTCACGCTGACCAACAAGAACCTTCACGCCTGGACCGAGGTCTACTTCGGCCGCCAGTACGGCTGGGTCCCGTTCGACGCCACGCCCGCGGCCGGCGTGCTCGGCTCGATCCGCACCGACTACGCGCCCGACGTCGAAGCCACCCCGACCGTGGCACCGAGCACCTCGACGAGCGCCGGCCCGGCACCGGACACCTCCGGCGGCACCGCCGCTCCCCAGGAGGGCCTTGGCGACGACGCCGGCCTCGGTGAGGGCGTCGGCTCGGTCACCCCGACCACCCCGAAGTGGCCGTGGTTCACGATCGGCGCGGTGATCCTGGTGCTCGCCCTGCTCGCCGTACCGGCCATGCGGCGCGGCCTGCTCCGGCGCCAGCGGGCGGCGGTCGGCAGCGCGAGGGCGGGCGCCACGGTCGGCGCGGACGGCGGCGATCCCGACGGGCACCGCATCGTCGTCACCGACGTGGCGGCGGCCGGGCGGGCCCGCGAGGACGCGCACGCCGCCTGGGCCGAGCTGATCGACACGATGGTCGACTACCGCGTGCCGATCGACCAGACCGAGACGCCCCGGGCCACCGCCGACCGCCTGATCAAGGATGGCTTGGTCGACGGCCCGGCCGCCGAGGCCGCGCGGATGCTGGGGCGGGCCGAGGAGCGCGCCCGGTACGCCCGCGACCCGCTCCAGGCCGGCCGGCTGGGCGAGGGCCTGCGCGCTGTGCGGCGGGCAATGGCCAGCCGCGCCAACCGCCGTACGCGGCTCGCGGCACGGCTGCTGCCTCCGTCGGTGTTGCTGCGGTGGCGCCAGGCGATCGTGGAGAGCTCCATCCGTACGGTCCTGACCTCGGGCCGCATGCGCGACGGCCTCATGCGCTGGAGCCCGCGCCGGCTGCTCACGCGCCCCTCGCGATAGCGCAGCGCCCCACTGACCAGGGCCGGCGGTGGCTGGCCCTGGTCATCGGGTTCACTGGCGCTCGACAGGTCGGAGGTGGCCTGTTCGATGACGGGACGGGCGATGCGGTCCGCGAGGACGAGGACGAGGAGAGCCCCGCGGGCACCATCATCAGCCTGAGGGGTCGCCATCCAATGGCTCGGAAGTAGTCTCCGAGCCCATTCCTGGAGACCTTTCGGAGTCGAGGTCCGAGTGGATCGCGCAGCGTCCGCGCCCGCGTCGGGCTGGCAGCAGATCGTGTGCACGCGGAGCGTGGCACTGCTCCCGGACCTTGGAGCGGTTTCGGGGGTCGACGTGGTCGCGTGGCTGGGCCGCGTCCGGACCTGGTGTCGTGTGTTGGAGAAGCTGTCGAGCTGGGCGCACCGATGCGCCCAACCCCCGGGACGGGCGCCGGACGCGCGGCTGGTGGTGTGGATGCCGGTGTCGGGTGGGCCAGCCGCGCCTGACCTCGGCGGGTGCGTGGGCGTTGTCAGGGACATAGCCCTTTCAAACCGGCCGCAAGGGTCTATGTCCCTGACACAGCCCTTTGCGAAGCGACCAGGCCCGGCGGCGGCGTGGCGACCCAGGCCGGTGTGGACACGCGCGAGCCCGCTGGTCCGTCCGTGGCGATCAATTGCCCTCCGAGGGTGAACTTTCGCCACGCACGACCTGGATCTTGATGACCGCGAGCGTCCCCCGCCCCCGAACACGCGGATACGCCTTCGACCAACCAGGCCCAGCCCTACGCACCCGGCACGCAGCCCAAGCGCCCGCCGCGGGCACGACGAGAACCCGGGCCGCGAAGCGGCGCCAACCCCGACACCGAAATCTCTCTAGTGGGGCTGGATGCGCGTGTTCTGGAACGCCGCGATCAGCCATCCGCCGGCGCCTTTCGTCGCTATGAACGTCTGCGCTGACTCCGCACCAGTGGGGACGATTTCTCCCTCGGTGTGAAAGAGCGCCACGGTAGACGACAGAAAGCGGAAGTCGACGATCCGCCGCCCGCGCGCCGACCCCGAGCGCAGCGAACAGGCCGGCGAAGACGGTCGCGGGGCGCGATCCCCGAAACAGCCAGGGCCTATCGTCTGGGTCCGTCGCGGGCCGGCCAGGCCCTCAGAAAACAGACCGCCGGACCAAGCGGGTAAAAAATCAGTCAGCCGGACTCCGGAATTGTCAGCCGGCGCCGCTCGGCCAGAAGCCGGCAACAAGTGCCCAACAGCGCGGCTCGCTGCCCAGCGGGCAGCAGGAGACAACAAAAGGGAGAAAGAAATAGAAACCGGGCAGGATTCAGCGGCTTACCGCCGAGGGCTGGGGCAGGGACGGGTCAGCGGTGGCCTTCGGGCCGCTGACGCCACCTCTCCTCAAGCCGGTCGACGAACGACATGCGGCGACCGCGCGTGCGGCGGGAGGTGGTGCCTCCCACGACACGCAGGTCGGGCGACTGTGCCTTGCGGTGCGAGTGCATCGCGAACGCCGCGGCGCCGAGCATGACCACGAACCCCGCTACGCCGAGCAGAGTCAGCTCTGTAACCGTGCCGTAGACAACCAACGCCAGACCGACGGCGATCACGCCGACAGCGAGCAGCAGACGACGACGCGCGTGGAAGCGCGGATCGCTGGCGCGCACAGCCGAGGCGAACTTCGGGTCCTCGGCCAGCGACTGCTCGATCTGCTCGAACAGCCGCTGCTCATGCTCAGAGAGCGGCACGGCACTCCTCCCCGGTCACGTAGGCCGGCCCGGGCGGACCGACAGACCGTGGCAGCCCAAAACCGGCTGCTTACCCGCCAGTCTACGAGGGGGCTCGCGCGTCGGAAAGCGGGACGACCCACGGCCTGAGTGATTTTCAGTCAGCCGCAGGTCACCGCCACTGTAAAAGCGGGTGAGGAGGGCTCGGAAAGCAGGGTCACGACGCGCGGGAGGATGCCGGGGAGTCAGAAAGTGGACACCGGTGACCGGAACGCAAGCGGCACTCACCCCTCGTCGGCGGGGCGCAGCAGGCTCGCCGGCCGCACGACCGCCCGGCCGAACTTCGCCGCCACCGCGTCGGCTGCCGCCTCGGCGTCGCGCCAGCCGTGCTCGGGCTCGCCCAACGCGGGCTGCCTCGGGGTGGCGCCGGCCGCGCTCAGGCCCTCGACCCGCACGCCGATCAGCCGGATCCGGTCGCCGGGGTTGAGCGCCTGGTAAAGCGCCCACGCGGTGTCGAACACCTCGCGCGCCACATCGGTCGGCCCGGGCAGGGTGCGGGAACGGTTGACCGTGCGGAAGTCGGCGAGCCGCACCTTGATGGAGACGGTGCGCCCCACCTGACCGGAGCGGCGCAGCCGCGTGCCGGTCTTCTCGGCGAGGGAGAGGAGCGCGCGCCGCAGCACCGCCGAATCGGCCACGTCCGTATCGAACGTCACCTCCGCCCCGATCGACTTGTCGACCTGCTCGGGCGTCACCCGCCGCGGGTCGCGCCCCCAGGAGAGCTCGTGGAGATGGGCCGAGGCCGCCTCGCCGAGCGCCGAACGCAGCATGCCGACCGGGGCCCCCGCCACATCGCCGACCGTGCGCAGGCCCAGCCGCCCCAGCGTCTCGGCGGCCCGCTCCCCCACGCCCCACAGCGCGGCCACCGGCAGAGGGTGAAGGAACTGAAGCACCTGGTCGGCGGGGACCACGATCATCCCGTCTGGCTTGGCGCGGGTCGAGCCGAGCTTGGCCACGAACTTGGTCGGCGCCACCCCCACCGAGCAGGTCAGCCCCAGCTCACCCCGCACGCGCGAGCGGATCAGCCGGGCGATGCCACCGGGCGGGCCAAGCAGCCGCCGGGCGCCGGCCACGTCGAGGAACGCCTCGTCGAGCGAAAGCGGCTCGACCAGCGGGGTGACATCGCGGAAGATGCCCATGACCGCGCGGGACGCCGCCGTGTAGGCCGTGAAGTCGGGCGGGAGGAAAACCGCTCGCGGGCACAGCGCCCGGGCGCGGGCGGTGGGCATGGCACTGCGCACCCCGAACTCGCGGGCCTCGTAGCTGGCCGAGCTGACCACACCGCGCGGCCCGACCCCGCCCACCACCACGGGCCGGCCGCGGAGCGAGGGGTCGCGATGCACCTCGACCGAGGCGTAGAACGCATCCATGTCGACGTGGAGGATGGGGCAGCCGCTGTCGTCGCCCTCCGGCCCGAACCGCTCATCGCCGCGCGGCACCGCCTGGCTCCGACCCATACCCGCAGGCTAAACCCCGCGTATGACAATCAGCGGCACCGTCATCTCCACCGCCGTGTACGAGCCGTGGTAGGCGACCAGCCTGGCCACCGTCTCCGGCTCGCGGGCGGTGGCGAGCACGGCGGTGAGCCCTTGGCAGGCCACGACAACGTCGCCGATCCGGCCGAGGTGCGCCGGTGGCACCGGACCGAACCAGCCGCCCTCCACCACCTCCTCGCGCGGCGCGACCCACGCGCCGTCGCCCAGCACCGCGCGCCAGGCGGCCACCACGTCGTCGCGGGCACCGGGCAGCGTGTGCAGGTACCGGACGCGCGGCTCGCCAGCGACCAGGCGAAGGCCGGCGCTGAGGCGGGGGTCGACGTCGATGTCGTACCGCCCCTCGCCGGGCACGTCGAGCTGCCCGTGGTCGGCCGTGACCAGCAGCGCGGCGTCGGCGGGCAGGCCCTCGACCAGACGCGCGAGCAGACCGTCGAACTCGGCGACCGCGGCCCGCCACTCGGACGAGTCGAGCCCCCACAGGTGCCCCGCCGTGTCGATCGTCGGGTGGTAGCCCACCACCAGCGCCGGTCCCTCGCCCGCCAGCGCGCCGAGCACGCCCGTGGCCAGCTCGTCGACTCCGGCGGCCGGGCGGTAGTCGGCACCGCGCCAGGCGGCCACGGTGAGACCGCTGCCCGCGTACTCGGGGCGGCTCACCACCGTCGTCGCCACGCCCGCCGCCCGCGCCGCCTCAAGCCGGGTCGGCACCGGCTGCCACTCCACCGGGTCGGGGTCGTCCCGCCACTGCGTGTGGTTGAGCACCCGGTCGGTGCCCGGCACATTGACCGTGAACGCGAGCAGCCCATGCGCCCCACTCGCGGCTCCCGCCCCCAGCATCGCCAGACCCGCCGGCGTCGTCGAGGGAAAACCACAGGTCAGCTCCGTGGCATCGCGCGCCACATCGCTCAGTGTCGGTGCGTGGGGGGCCGCCAGCGGGATCTGGTACGACCCGAGCCCGTCGACCAGCAGCACGGCCAGCCGCCGCACGCCGTCGAGACGGGCGGTGAGCGCCAACGGGTCGGGCGCGCCCGGCACCCCGAGGACGGAGAGCGCGCTCGGCAGCACCTCGGCGAGGCTGGCCTGGCCGTACGCCGGACGCACCAGGTCGAGCGCCCCGATCATGACAGCGGGCGGCGGGCGAAGAGGTGCAACTGGGCGGCGATGTCCCGGTAGGGCGGATGGGCGGCCGCGGCCAACTCCAGGTCGACCACCGCCTGCGGGTCGCCGTCGGCCACCGCCGCGGGGAGGATGTCGGCGAGTACCCGTACCCCGTGGATCTCGGAAACCTCGAGCCCGGCGGAGCGCAGCAGCGCGGCGGCGGTGTCAGCGTCGTAGCGCCGCCGCAGTGTGTCACGCGGACCGGCGCAGCCCACCGGGTCGGCGAGCAGCGCCGCCGCGTCGGCGAGGTGGCCGTTGATCGCGCGGGCGACCACGGCGGCCGCCTTGCCCGCCACGAGCACGCTGGCCGCCCCGCCCGGGCGCAGCGCCGCCGTCACGGCCGCCACCACCCCGGCCGGGTCGTCGACCACCTCCAGCACCGCATGGCACAGCACCAGGTCTGCGGCGCCTGGCTCGACCAGGCCGGCGAGCGCGTCACCATCGCCCTGCACCGCGCGTACCCGATCGGGGACCCCGGCCTCGGCGGCCCGGCGGGTCAGCGCGGCGAGCGCGTCGGGGCTGGCATCCACCACCGTGACGTGGTGGCCGTCTTCGGCGAGCGGTACGGCGAACCCGCCGGTGCCCCCGCCGACGTCGAGAACGGTGAGCGGACGACCGCCCTGCCGCTCGATCTCACGACGCAGCGCCGCCCAGACGACGGCGGTGCGCGGACCGCTGCGGTGCGCGCGAGTCAACTCCATGCCTACCTACCCCGCTCCGTCGCTCGGCGCTCGGCGAGATCAGGGTCCGTAGCCTCGCGACTGCCGTTCACAGCCGCAGCCTATGCCAGGTGCCTCGCACCACAGGTGGCGGAGCCCCACGGCCTCCGCCACCAGGCTGTCCACTGTAATCGAGGTTTATTGTTTTCCTGGCCGTCACGCGGTGGTCGCCAGCAGGCCGAAGACGGCGGGGAGCACCTGGGGCCGGGCGCCGGGGAGGTCAGCCGCGAGCGAGGATCTGGCCGACCGCGGTGGCCTTGTCGCCGAGCATCGCCCGCAGCCGCACCGCGATCTCCTCGGGCTCCGCGTCGGCGCCGAGCGCCTCGACGACCTCGCCCGGCACCTCGGCGATCCCGGCGTGCAGGCTGTCGAGATCCTGCTGGAGCTGCGCCTTGGTGGCCTCGTCGACATTGGCCACGGCGGTGGCGAGCGCCTTGACCGCACCTGTCATCCAACCTGCCCACACGTGCAGCGGCACCCGACCGTCACCGGTGGGGTTGGGGACGGCCTGCGCGATCACGTAGTACGCGTCACGGAGCTGCTGGGCCTGCTGGGGGGTCATCTCGTCGTACTCCGATCTCGCCCGCCAGGCCGCGAGGGACTCCCCACGCAGCACCGACAGGACACCGTCAAGGGCGGACCAGTCTTCGCAGAACTGCCTGATGATCGATAGGTGGATGTGCCACAGGTGGCTCGAGTCGCGGCCGGGGTCGGGCCCCGCGTCGGCGCCCACGCCGAGCGGCCGACCGCCGGTGAGCACGTAGCAGTAGACGCTGCGGTTGTCCTTCGTGCCGATGAACTCGCGCAGCACCGGTCCGCGCGGCGTGTAGAGCCGCGGGTCGCGGGACCGGGCGGCGCTGTCGAGCCGCCCCGTGTACGTCCGCATCGCCGCGCTGGAGAGCGTGAGGTCGAGCGCCGCCGCCATCGCGCCCGAGCCGCGCCGGTCGGCCGCGAGGTCGCGTACCGAGTAGTCGGTAGAGGGCAGGCGAGATCGCCACGAATGGTACCCAGGCTTCTCAGCGACGATGCCACCAAGCAGTGCCGACGGCTCGATTCGGTCAAACTCTGTCCACAGCCGCCAGATCGCGGCCGAGATGCGGGACGGGTTGGGATTTCTGGCCAGGACGGTGAACTCGTCGGTCTCCACGCCGTCCACATCGGCGCTCACCGCGGCGGCGCTGAACATAGCGCCCACCTCGTCGCCGCTGCCGGGGAGCGCGAGCACGTCGTACGCCTCGCCGAGGGCGGTCTCCAGCATCAGGCCGTCGGTCAGCGGCTGCGGCTCGGGATCGCGGACGTGGAACGCACCGTCGCGCCAGTCGTAGAACCACGCCCGCCCGGTGGGCTTGTCGCCCAGAAGGAAACCGTTGGGGTAGCGACTGATCCGCACCTGGCCGTCCAGCGGGCCGCCGTGGCAGCCTCCCTCGTGCACGGTGCTGCTCCCTTCCTAACGCGGGGGTCGTAGGGTCGGGCCATGACGACCGACGACCGGGATGACTGGCAGCGGCGTCGGCGCCACGCGGTCACCGTACACGCCGAGGCGGAAGAGCGCCGCAGGGCCGCCGAGGTGTCACGAGCACGGGCGATGGTGGCCGACTTCGTACGCCGGGCGCGGGAGCGCGGCCTGCCCACCGAGCCGCTGGTCGCCCGCGCGTACACGGGTCACGGGCGTTACCGGACCGGCCTGCGGGGCTGGTATCTGAAAGCCGACAAGTCGATAGCCGTCGCTGAAGATGGCTCGTTCTACCTGCTCGGCGTGCCGGCCAGCCTGCGGGCCCGCTTCGCCGGCGTCACCCTCCAGCCGGACGACCCGCCGCTCGTGGTCGGTCAGGGCGGGCGCGACGGCGAGTCGATCCCCCTCGCCACCCTCCTGGAACGGCGGCTCGCCAAGGATTGAGCCGCTTCGGGAAGCGGACATGTACGTCCGGCGTCCCCTACGGGAATCAGGCGTGGAAGCCGGTGCGTAACGACGATGCGCGGCCGGCGCAAGACGGCGGAGCATATATAGCCGAATTGCACGCGTGTGTCAACGGGGGGATTCATGAGCAGGTCTGTCGCCGGGCTCATCACCGGCCGCCGCACGAAGTATCTGATCATCGTGTTCTGGCTGGCCGTGGTCGCACTGGCCGCGCCACTCGCCGGCAAGCTGACCGAGGTCGAAGACAACGAGGCCCAGTCGTGGCTGCCGGGCAGCGCCGAGTCGACGCAGGTACTCGACAAGCAGGCCGCCTTCGCCTCGCCGGACACGATCCCGGCGGTGGTGGTCTACGCGCGCTCGTCCGGGCTGACCGGCGCCGACCGGGCGAAGGTGGCGGCCGACGCGCAGCACTTCGGGCAGCTCACCGAGCTTGACGGCCAGGTGCAGGGCCCGGCCGTCTCGGCGGACGGGCAGGCGGCCCAGATCTTCGTACCACTCAACCTCGGCCCCGAGGGCTGGGACCGGGCCGGCACGATCGTCGACTCGATGAGGGCGACCGCCGACGCCGGCGCCAACGGCATGGACGTACACATCACCGGTCCCGCGGGCAACGCCGCCGACTCGGCCGCCGCGTTCGAGGGCATCGACAGCACGCTGCTGTTCGCCACGATCGCCGTGGTCGTGGTGATCCTGCTGTTCACCTACCGCAGCCCGGTGCTGTGGCTGCTTCCGGTGATCTCCGCCGGCGTGGCGCTCACCTGCGCCCAGGCCGTGATCTACCTGCTCGCCAAGCACGCCGACCTCACCGTCAACGCGCAGAGCGCGGGCATCCTGACCGTACTCGTGTTCGGCGCCGGCACCGACTACGCGCTGCTGCTCGTCGCCAGATACCGGGAGGAGCTGCGCCGCCACCACGACCGGCACGAGGCGATGGCGTTCGCCCTGCACCGGGCCGGCCCGGCGATCGTGGCGAGCGCGGCGACCGTGGCGGTCGGCATGATCTGCCTGCTCTTCGCGGAGACCAACTCGACCCGCGGCCTCGGCCCGGTCGCCGCGATCGGGATCGTCGTCGGCCTCGCGGTCATGCTCACGCTGCTGCCGGCGCTGCTGGTCACGGTGGGCCGGTGGATCTTCTGGCCGGTACGCCCGAAGGAGGGCTCCCCGGAGCCGACCACTTACGGCCTGTGGGCCAAGGTCGGCGCCCGCATCGCCCGCCGCCCCCGCGCCACCTGGATCACCACGAGCATCGTGCTCGCGATCATGGCGATCGGCCTGGTCCAGCTCGACGCCACCGGGCTGAGCAACAAGGAGTCGTTCCGCGGCAACCCGGACTCGATCGTCGGCGAGGAGGTGCTGGCCCGCCACTTCCCGGCCGGCGTGGGCACGCCGGTCGTCGTGGTCAGCGACGCCGCCCAGGCGGCCGAGGTGCGCACCAGGTTCGCCGCCACCGAGGGGATCGAGCCCTCCTCCGTACGCGAGCCGGTCGTCCGCGGCGGCATCGCCTACATGGAGGGCACGCTCACCGCGCCGCCGGACAGCCCCGACGCCTACGACACCGTCGACCGGGTACGCGCCGGCGTGCACGCGGTGCCCGGCGCGAACGCCCAGGTCGGCGGCCAGACGGCGATCAACCTGGACCTCCAACGGGCGGCCCGCCACGACCGCAACCTGATCATCCCGATCGTGCTGCTCGTCGTACTGGTCATCCTCGGCGTGCTGCTGCGGGCGGTCGTCGCCCCGATCGTGCTGGTGGCGACCGTGGTGCTCTCCTTCGCCGCGGCGCTCGGCGTCAGCGCGCTGATCTTCCGGCACGTGTTCGGCTTCGGCGGCGCCGACAGCTCGCTGCCGCTGTTCGTGTTCGTCTTCCTGGTCGCGCTCGGCATCGACTACAACATCTTCCTGATGACCCGGGTACGCGAGGAGGTGACCCGGCACGGCACCAAGCGGGCGGCGCTCATCGGCCTGGCCGCGACCGGCGGTGTGATCACGTCGGCGGGCGTGGTGCTGGCCGGTACGTTCGCGGTGCTGGCCACACTGCCGCTGACCGCGTTCGCGGAGATCGGGTTCGCGGTCGCCTTCGGTGTCCTGCTCGACACGATCATCGTGCGCGCGGTGCTGGTGACCGCGCTCAACCTCGACATCGGTCGCCGCATGTGGCTCCCCAGCAGGCTGGCGAAGGTGCCCGACGAGCTGTCCACCAAGGCGCTCCCCGAGCCGGCGGAGGCGGCCCACTGATCATCGGAAGTCGCGGGAGGCCGGGCTCACCGGCGGCGTGATCGGATCGAGCCGGTCCGCGGTCAGATTGATCACGCCGTCGTGCTTCTCCAGCCGCCCCCGCACGATCAGCGCCGCGCTGGTGCGGGCCACCTTGCGGTACCGCTGCCACAGCCCCGGTGAGCAGGTCACGTTGAGCATGCCGGTCTCGTCCTCGAGGTTCATGAACGTGATCCCGCCCGCGGTCGCCGGCCGCTGCCGGTGGGTGACGAGGCCGCCGACGCGTACCCGCGTGCCGGCGTCGATCAGGCCCAGCCGCGCGATCGGCACCGCCCCCACCTCCTCCAACTGGGGGCGGATGAAGCGCGCCGGATGGCTCTCCGGCGACAGGCCGGTGGCCCACACGTCGGCGACGAGGCGGTCGGCCGCGTCCATGCCGGGCAGTGTGGGCGGCGGGTTGGCGCTGGCGCCCGTACCCGGGAGGCGGTCGGGCCGCTCCTGAGCCGCGGCGCCGGCAGCCCACAGCGCCTCCCGGCGGGAGAGCCCGAAGCCGGCGAAGGCGTCGGCGGTGGCCAGCGCCTCCATGTGCGCGGCGGTGAGACCGACCCGGCGGGCCAGGTCGGCCATGTCCCGGTACGGGCCGGCCCCCTCCCGCTCCTCCTCGATCCGCCCGGCCAGGTCGTCGCCGATCGTGCGCACGTAGGACAGTCCAAGCCGGACGGCCGGGCCGCCCAGCCCCCACTGGTGCGGCGGCTCGTGGGCCTCGCTCACCCAGCGCGTGTCCGATGTGTGCTCCAGCTTCGCCTTGGCGCCGCTGAGGTTGACGTCCGGCCGGCGCACCTCGACGCCGTGCCGCCGCGCGTCGTCGACCAGCGTCTGCGGCGAGTAGAAGCCCATCGGCTGCGCGTTGAGCAGCGCGGCGAGGAACGGCCCGGGGTGGTAACGCTTGAGCCACGAGCTGGCGTACACGAGGTAGGCGAAGCTGATCGCGTGGCTTTCTGGGAAGCCGAAGCTGGCGAACGAGGAGAGCTTGAGGTACACGTCGTCGGCGATCTCGCCGGTGATCCCCCGCTCCGCCATGCCGGCGTAGAGCCGCTGCTTGAGCGCGGCCATCCGCTCGTCCGACCGCTTCGAGCCCATCGCGCGGCGCAACTGGTCGGCCTCGGCGCCGTCGAAGCCGGCCACGTCGATGGCGAGCTGCATGAGCTGCTCCTGGAAGAGCGGGACGCCGAGGGTCTTGGCGAGCGCGTTCGCCATCGCGGGATGCGGCGGTCTCGCCTCTTCGAGGCCCTTCTTGCGCCGGATGTACGGGTGCACCGAGCCGCCCTGGATCGGGCCGGGACGGATGAGCGCCACCTCGACGACCAGGTCGTAGAAGCACTCCGGCTTCAGCCTCGGCAGCGTGGCCATCTGCGCGCGGGACTCGACCTGGAAGACGCCCACCGAGTCGGCCCTCTGCAACATCGCGTAGACCTCGGGGTCGGTGAGGGTCATCTCGCTCAGGTCGATGTCCTCGCCGATCATGTCGCAGGCGTACCGCAGTGCGGAGAGCATGCCCAGCCCCAGCAGGTCGAACTTGACCAGCGCGACCGCGGCGCAGTCGTCCTTGTCCCACTGCAGGACCGTGCGGTTCTCCATCCGCGCCCACTCGACCGGGCACACGTCGACCACCGGCCGGTCGCAGATCACCATGCCGCCGGAGTGGATGCCCAGGTGCCGCGGAAACGTCTGGAGCTCGTTGGCGAACTCGACCACCTGCTCCGGGATGCCCTCCACGTCGACGGTGGCTCGCGGCGATCGCGCCGAGTCGCTCGGGTCGAGGTGCGATCCAGCTTGCGGCCGAGCGGCGACGCCGGCATCGCGGGCCGGCACGATCGTCCCCCACCGGTCGATCTGCTTGCTCCACGCATCCTGCTGTCCGGGCGGGAAGCCGAACGCCTTGGCGATGTCGCGCACCGCCGACCTCGGCCGGTACGAGATGACGTTGGCGACCTGGGCGGTGTGCTCCCGGCCGTACTTGCGGTAGACGTACTGGATGACCTCCTCGCGCCGGTCGGACTCGATGTCGACGTCGATGTCGGGCGGCCCGTCCCGCTCGGGGGTGAGGAAGCGCTCGAAGAGCAGCTCGTGCTGCACCGCGTCGACGTTGGTGATGGCGAGCGCGTAGCAGACCGCCGAGTTGGCCGCCGAGCCACGCCCCTGGCAGAAGATCCGGTTGTCGTGGCAGAACTTCACGATGTCGTGGACGATCAGGAAGTAGCCCGGGAAACCCAGCTCCTCGATCATCTTCAGCTCGCGGTCAAGCTGCTCGTACTCCTTGCGCGCGGCCTCCCTCGGGCCGTACCTCCGCAGCGCCCCCCGCATGGTCAGCTCGCGCAGCCAGGACATCTCGGTGTGGCCGGGCGGCACCTCCCAGTCCGGCAGGTTGGGCGCCACGAGTTGCAGGTCGAAGGCGAGCTCGCGGCCCAGCTCGGCGGCCCGGGCCACCGCCCCCGGGTACGCCGCGAACCGCGCCGCCATCTCCTCGCCGCCGCGCAGGTGGGCGGTGGCCGCGGCGGGCAGCCAGCCGTCGATCTCGTCGAGGCTGCGCCGGGCCCGTACCGCCGCGAGCGCGGTGGCCAGCCGCCGCCGCCTGGGCGTGGCGTAGTGCACGTTGTTGGTGGCCACAGTGGAGAGTCCGGCCGCCGCGGCCAGCTCGGCGAGCGCGTCGTTGCGGTCGCCGTCGACCGGGTCACCGTGGTCGGTCAGCTCCACCAGTACCCGGTCGGGGGCGAACGCGGTGACGAGGCGGTCCAGCTCGGTCGCCGCCGCGGCCATCCCGCCGATCCGGAGCGCGGCCGGCACGGTGCCCTTGCGGCAGCCGGTCAGCACGACGGCGTCGGTGAGCCCTTCGCCCAGCTCCTCGATCGACGGGTAGACCGGCCGCCCCTTCTCCTTCCCCGCCAGTTGCGCCTTGCTCACGGTACGGGCGATCTGGGCGTACCCCTCCGGCCCGCGCGCCAGCACCACCAGGTGCCGCCCGACCGGGTCGGGCTCGCCGTTCTGCCGCCCGGGCAGCCCCAGCGAAAGCTCCGCGCCGAAGATGGTGGGCAGCTGGTGGGCGCGGGCCGCCTCGGCAAAGCGCACCACGCCGTAGAAGCCGTCGTGGTCGGTCACCGCGAGCGCGGTCAGCCCCAGCCGGGCCGCCTCCCGGGCCAGCTCCTCGGGATGGCTCGCCCCGTCCAGGAAGCTGAAGTTGGTGTGGCAGTGCAGCTCCGCGTACGGCACGGCGCCTTCGGCGCGGATGAGCGCGGGCCCCTCGTACGGCGGCCGCTTCCGGCTCCACGCCGGCGAGTCGCCCCCGTCTGCGTCCACCGCGAGCGGGTCCACCACCTGCTTTCCGGAGAGCGTCCGCTCCATCTCCGCCCACGGTCGGGGCGGGTTATGAAAGCCCATGAGCACCTCCTACGGCCGCTGATCCGGTCGCTGCCGGCCCGCGCTTGGCGCTGCCTGGTCCTGCGGGCGCGGGGTCTTGCGGGCGGCTTGCGCCCTGCGGCGGCCGATCCCGTCGCTGGCGGCCGGCGCTCCGCACCGCCTGCTCCCGCGGGCGGCTTGCGCTCTGGGGGTGCGGGCGGCGGCCCGGTCGGTCAGTCATAGATGGCCTCCACCGACCAGATGCCGCCGGCGAGGGAGAGCAGCAGCCCCCAGCCGCCGGGCAGGGCGACCTGAAAGCGGGCCCGCCGGCGCGACTCCTCCGGCGCCCACCAGCGCTCGTCCACCGGCCACGGGCCGACCCAGCCGACCACCTCGACCGTCTGCTCCCGCCGCGCCGAGCCGATCACGATCCGGGCCGGCGGCGCGCTCACCTCCAGCCGGCCGCTCACCTCGACCGGCGCGCCCTCGGCGTCGTACACCATCACGCGCGCCGGCGCCGGCAGCACCTTCGCCGGCGCCGGCGCGGGGAGGCGGCCGGGCCAGGGCGGCTGGTCGGGCCGCGCCGGCGTACGCTCGTCGCCCCACGGGATCATCCGCACCTGGTCGTCCGGCGAACGACCGCCGCCGAGCACCGCCGTGAGCACCGCCTCCGGCCCGAGGATGCCCTGCACCCGGTGCAGCGCCCGGTGCGCCCGCTCGCGCTCCTCGCCGGTCTCGCCCCACAGCCCCGGCTGGAGCCCGACGTGGGTGAGCACGCCTTCGGGGACCAGCCGCAGCCGTACGATCCCGGAGACCGGCCGCTCCCGCCGCCCGGAGATCCACCCGTCGAGCTGCCACCGCACCCGGTCGGCGATGGCCGCCGCGGTGAGCAGCCCGTCGTGCCGCCACACCCGGTGCAGCTCCTGCCCGTCCGCGGTCACCGCCTCGATCGCCACGCGGGTGCAGGCCAGCCCGTGGCCGGCGAGCGTCTCGTGCAGCCGCTCGGCCAGCGAACGCGCCGCGAACGCCGCCACGTCCACCCGGTCGAGCGGCTCGTCGTACGTCTCGGCGACGTCCAGGTCCGGCGGCACGCGGCGGACCGCGAGCGGCCGGTGGTCCCGCCCCGCCGCCAGCCGGTGCGCCAGCGCCGCGTCAAACCCGAAGCGGGACAGGACGTCCGCGGCGGGCAGGGCCGCGAAATCCCCGAGGGTACGCACACCGAGCCGCCGCAGCAGGTCTGTCAACTGTGGACGGTCAAGCGCCTCGACGGGCAGCCCGGCCAGGAACTCCGGGCTCTCCCCCGGCGGCACGATCCGCCCGCCCCGCGCCGCCAGTCCCGCGGCGAACAGCCCGTCCGCGATCCCCACCTGGCTCTCCACCCCGCACATCTCGGCGATGCGCTCGACGATCCGCTCCGCCGTAGGCTCCTCGCCCCCGAAGTAGCGCACCGGCCCCTTGGCCGCCAGGGCACACGACCCCGGCCGGATCACCTCGACCCCGACCACCAGCTCCTCGACGGCCGCCACCACCGGCTCGAACGCCCGCGCGTCCCGATCCGCGTCGTGCTCGACCACGGTCAGTCGCGGGCAGCGCCCCTGCGCCTCCCGCTTGCGCAGCCCACGCTTGACGCCCTCCGCCCGCGCCGCCTCTGAGCAGGCGATCACCCGGTTGGCCCGCATCACCGCCACCGGTCCGGTCGCCGGGATGCCCTCCACCATCTCCAGAGCCATCACCGGCCAGTCGGGACACCAGACCAGCAACGTGCGCATGCTTGATCATAGAACAAATGTTCGAATCAAACCCCGTGCCCCGATCCACGGTCGGGCGTGGGTCAGCGGATCAGCGTCAGCGTGGCGCGGCGGGCCGGGGCGCGGCCGGTGGTCTCGACGTCGACCACCGCCACCACCGGTTGGCCCGCGGCGCCGGGCATCCAGACGGTGATCTCCTTGGGGCGGGCGGCCGCGCCGCGGCCGCGGGCGACTATGGTCACGCGGCGCTGGCGGAGCCGGCCTCGGCCGGGGCCCAGGCCCTCCCAGGCGCTGCGGATCACCTGCAGCGTCACGTCGGCGCCGTCCCACCGGCCGCACGGCACCAGGACGCAGCCGCGCTGGCGGGCGCGGGCGGCAAGGCGGCTGGCGATGGCCGCGGGGACGGTGCCGGGGACGGCGGTGACCACCACGTCGATGCCGTCGATCAGCGTGGCGACCACGGTGGCCCACTCCGGGCCGGGGTTGGGCACCAGGGCCAGGCGGTCGAGTGCGATGCCGGCGTCGGCGGCGGCGACCGCGCCGAAGGTGGGGATGCCGACCATCGCGCACCACGAGCCGGCGCGGGACGCCTCGGCGATCAGCGCGAGCACCAGCGCGGAGCCGCCGCCCAGGGCACCGGTGGGGAGGTCGCCATGTGGGGCGCCGCCGGCCACGACCGTGGTGCCGCGGCGGAGGCCGCCGCCGGGCAGGAGCACGCCCAGCGGGGAGGCCACCGGCAGGACGCGGTGCCGGCCCGTGACGTCGGGGTCGCTGGCCGGCCGGACCAGCCCGGCCACCGTGGCAGACCGGAGAGTCGCCTGGCCCGCCATGGCCTGACTCACTTTCTCAGGGCCGGTCCGGCGGATCCTCGTGGGCCACGGGCCTCGGCGAGGACACGCCGGACGGACCCCGTACGCATACGAACGACGTGCGGGGTGCGGACGGATCAGGCGGCGGCCAGCCCGTCGAGGGTGGGCTGGTGTGCCAGGCCGAGCGCGACCTCGACCACCGCCACGAACTGCTCGGCGGCGCGCAACAGGTCGTCGGCCTCGCGGGCGGTGACCACGCGCGGGATGCCGGCCTGGGCGGCGGCGCGCTTGCTCGCCCCGGCCGCGAAGAAGGTGGCCCACTCGCGCAGATCGGGCGCCACCATCAGCAGCAGTGTCCAGACGTTGGTGACCCGGTTGCGCCGGGTGGGCGCCGGCTGCGCGCGGGCGGCGAGCATGGCGGCCGCGGCGCGCAGGGCGGACAGGTGGGCCGCGGCGTACCGCAGGCCGTCGGGGCGGGTCTGCGCCGCCTCCTCCAACCCGCGCCGGGCAAGGACGAGCAGCTCGGCGGGAGTGCGGTGCGGCAGCACGTGGGCGGGCACGGTAGGTGCGTGAGCCGTACTGGTCGGCATGGAACTCTCTCCTCGGCGAATGTCCAGTGCGACGGCGCCGGCCGGGCGTGAACGCTTCCCCTCCTCACACCCGGCCGGCTCGGCCGGCGAGGCCGTTGCTCGCCGCCCGGGGGTCGGGGGTGGCGAGCAACGGTCCTGCCTGAGGGCCCAGACCCGCGAATGTCAGGACCCGCACGCGGTCTCCGCGAACCGCCCTCGGATGGCGCGTCGCGAACCGCTCCACCCGAGCCATTCGAACAGTCGTTCGAACTACCAAGACAGTACACCTCCCCTACGACAAAAACGCAACGCCCGGCGGGTGAGGCGCCGGGCGTTCCGGGGAGGTAACGACCACAATGCAATTCCACTCCTGACAGTCGGCCGGTAGCCTCACGGGCGTGACGAGGAAGCCCGCCCTGGGAGTGGCCATGGTGCTCGCTTCCGGCACGCTGTTCGCGGTCAACGGCACCGTCTCCAAGCTGGTGCTCCGCGCCGGCATCGAGCCGCCCCAGCTGGCCTTCCTGCGGGCCGCCGGCGCCGTCCTGGGCCTGCTGGCGATCATGTTGGTGCTGGGCCGCGGCCGCCGCCTGGCGGTCACCCGCCGCGAGCTGCCGCTCCTGATCGTGTACGGGCTGGCCGGCTTCTTCCTCGTCCCGATGCTCTACTTCGCGGCGATCTCCCGGCTGCCGGTGGGCATCGCGCTGCTGTTCGAGTACACCGCGCCGATCTTCGTGGCCCTCTGGGTCCGCTTCGGCCAGCGCCAGCCCGTGCGCCCCCGGCTCTGGGGCGGGCTCGCGCTCAGCCTCGCCGGGCTCGCCTGCGTCGCACAGGTGTGGGGTGACCTGAGCCTCGACGGGCTCGGCGTGCTCGCCGCCCTCGGCGCGGCCGTGCTCCTGGCGCTCTACTACCTGCTCGGCGCGCACGGCGTGGCGCGCCGTGACACGCTGTCGCTCACCACGTGGGCGTTCGGCGCCGCCGCCGTGGCCGGCCTGCTCACGCAGGCCGTCGCACCGGCGCGGGGCGGCTGGGCGCCACTGGGCGAGGCCACCTCTGGCGGAGTGCCGATCGCGCTGCTCTGCGGGTACGTGGTGGTGCTCGGCTCGATCGCGCCGTACCTGCTGATCGCCGCCGCGCTCCGTCACCTGCCGGCCACCAGCGTCGGCATCATCGGCATGATCGAGCCGGTGCTCGCCTCGGCTGTGGCATGGATCACGCTGGGCGGGAGCGAGGCGCTGAACACGGCCCAGCTCGCCGGCGGCGCGCTCGTACTCGCCGGCGTGGCGCTCGCCGAAACCGCCCGGGTCGGGGCACAGCGGCCGGCCAGAGCCGAGGCGCAGGAGAGCGCGGTCGCCGTACCGACCGGGTAAAGGAGGAGGCGTTCCGGCGGTGTAACCAGCAAGATGGTCGGCATGTCCACCACGCACCCCAACGTGCAAGCCGTCCAGGACGCCCTGCTCGGCGCCGACGCCCGCGACGGCTCCGGCCAGCCCAGCGAGGTCCGGCTGCTGCCCGAGGCCGTACATACCGCGGCGGCGGCCGCCGCCGCGCTCGGCATCGAGGTGGGCCAGATCGCCAACTCGCTGATCTTCGACGCCGACGGCGAGCCGCTGCTGGTGCTGACCTCCGGCGCGCACCGCGTCGACACCGCGCGGGTCGCCGCCGACCTGGGCGTGGGCAAGCTCAAGCGGGCCACGCCCGACTTCGTCCGCACGCACACCGGCCAGGTCATCGGCGGTGTCGCGCCGCTGGGCCACCCCAAGCCGCTGCGCACGCTCGTCGACAGCGCGCTGGCCGGATACGGCGAGATCTGGGCCGCCGGTGGCGTACCCCAGGCGGTCTTCCCCACCACGTACGCCGAACTGGTCCGGATCACGGCGGGGAGCCCGGCCGAGGTCGCGTAGCCGGTGTTCGTGACGCTGCACGCCTGGCGGGTCCCCGGCTGTGCCGTACCGCGCGCGCTGGTCCGGATGGCCGTCGACCGGCGGCGGCTGCGCGCGATCCCCGGCGTCCGCTTCGCCAAGCTCCTCGGCACCGGTACGGGCGACGGCTTCGGCCCCACCGACGCCGACCCGACCCGCTACGCCGCCCTGCTCGTGTGGGACGACCACGCGGCGGCGGGCGGCTTCGACGGCTCGCCGGTGGCCCGCGCGTGGCAGCGCATCGCCACCGGACACGTCCGGATCGACCTGCGCCCGCTGGCCAGCCGGGGACGGTGGTCGGGCGTGGCGCCGTTCGGCGAGCCGAGGGGCACCGCGGAGGGCACGGTGCTCGCGCTCACCCGGGCCCGGCTGCGTCCCCGCAAGGCGGTCACCTTCTGGCGGGCCGTCCCACCGGTCGCCGCCGCGGTGGCCGACACGCCTGGCGTACTCGCCCGCTTCGGCATCGGCGAGGCGCCGATCGGCTGGCAGGGCACGGTCAGCGTGTGGCGGAACACCGCAGACCTCGTCGAGTTCGCGTACCGTCACCCGGAGCACCGGGCGGCGCTTCTCCGCACACCGGCCGAAGGGTGGTACGCGGAGGACCTGTTCGCCCGGTTCGCCGTACTGGAGGTAATCGGCGACCGTAGGGTCGTGGGCTGGGGCGACGGAGGGGAGCGCGGGCGCGCATGAGGTTGGTGCCGTGGATGCCGGACGACCTCACCAGGCGGCTGGACGACGTCGTCGCGGTGTACGGCGAGGCGATGGGCTACCGGGCCGAGCTGCTGGAAGCGCGGCGCGGCTACATCGCCACCCACACGCGGCGTCCCGGCTTCCGGGCGGTGGCCACGCTCACCCGCGACGGACACCTGGTCGGCTTCGGCTACGGCTACACGTCGGCGCCCGGCCAGTGGTGGCACGACCAGGTGCGCGGCGCGCTGAGCGAGGAGACGCGCAAGACCTGGCTCACCGACTGCTTCGAGGTGGTCGAGCTGCACGTGCGGCCGCCGGCACAGGGGCACGGCGTGGGCGCCCGCCAGCTCCGCACGCTGCTCCGCATGGCCACCGGCGCGACCACGCTGCTCTCCACCCCCGAGGCCGACGAGTGGCAGTCCCGCGCCTGGCGGCTGTACCGGCGCTTCGATTTCGTCGACGTGCTCCGCGACTTCCGCTTCCCAGGGGACGAGCGGGCGTTCGCCGTGCTGGGGCGGCAGTTGCCACTGCCCTCGTGACAGGGCGCCTGCCCTGGGTCCTGCTCGGCGGCCTCGTCCTCGTCCAGATCAGCTACCCGCTCACCGGCGGCGGCGCCCGCGCGGTGGTCACCGTGGTGACGGTGGCGCTGGGGTTCGCCACCTCGGTCAGCCACGCGCTGCTCACCCGGGGCGCCCGCACCGCCGCCCTGCTCGTCGCGGTGACCGCGGGCGGCGGCTTCGCGGTCGAGGCGCTCGGCGTGGCGACCACCCTCCCGTTCGGCGAGTACGCGTACTCCGGCGAGCTGGGCCCGCGCGTGGCCGGCGTGCCCGTGGTCGTACCGCTGGCGTGGACCTGGATGGCCTGGCCCGCCTGGCTCGCGGCGGTGCGCGTGGTCCGCTCCCGGCCGGCCCGCGTGGCGCTCGCCACGGTCGGACTGGCCGCCTGGGACCTCTTCCTCGACCCGCAGATGGTCGCCGCGGGGTACTGGACCTGGGCCGACCCGCACCCCGCCCTGCCCGGGGTCCCCGACGTACCGATCGGCAACTACCTCGGCTGGCTCGCCGTGGCCCTGGTGATGATGCTGCTGCTCGGCGTGGCCGACCGCACCGGTACGCGGCGGGGCGACACACCGATGTACGCGCTCTACCTGTGGACCTACGTCGCGAGCATCCTGGCCCACGCGGTCTTCCTGGAGCTGCCCGGCACCGGCTCGGCGCTGTGGGGCGCGCTCGGCATGGGGCTGCTGGCCGCCCCGCTCGCCTGGTCGCTGCGGGAAGCGCCGCCGTGAGCGAGCGAACGACCAGGCATGGCGCGCCTGGAGTCTCGCGACCGCCGACGGCGCGGCGAGGACTGCCGTGAGCTGGCTGCTCGTGGCGGTGGTCGCCGCGCTCACCGCGCACACCGTGGTCAACGCGCGGCTGCTCCGCCGCCCCACCGCTACCTCCACTGTGGAGGAACGGGTCGCCGTGCTCCTGCCGCTGCGGGACGAGGCCGGCCGCGTGGCGCCGTGCCTGCGCGCGCTCCGGGCCCTGGAAGGCGTGCCGCGGCTGGAGGTGATCGTGCTGGACGACGGCTCCACCGACGGCACCGCCGACCTGGTCCGCGCCCACGGCCTGCGGCTCGTCGCCGGTACGCCCCCGCCGCCCGGCTGGCTCGGCAAGCCGCACGCCTGCCACCAGCTCGCCGCCCTCGCCCCGCACGCCACCGCGCTGGTCTTCGTGGACGCGGACGTGGTGCTCGCCCCGCACGCCGTCGCCGCCGCCGTCACCGAGCTGCGCGCGGCCGGAGTCGACCTGCTCTCGCCGTACCCGCGGATCGTGGCTGGCACGGCGGGCCAGCGGCTCGTGCAGCCGCTGTTGCAGTGGTCGTGGCTCACGTTCCTGCCGCTGCCCGCGATGGAACGCTCGCCGCGCCCCTCGCTGGCGGCCGCGGGCGGGCAGTTCCTGGTGGTGGACCGGGCCGGCTACGACCGGGCGGGCGGCCACGCGGGCGTCCGTGACCAGGTGCTCGAGGACGTGGCGCTGGCCCGCGCGGTCAAGCGCTCCGGCGGGCGGATCGCGCTCGCCGACGGGTCGGGGCTGGCCACCTGCCGGATGTACGCTTCCTGGGGCGAGCTGGTCGCCGGGTACACGAAGTCGCTGTGGGCGGCCTTCGGCTCGCCGGCCGGCGCGGTCGCCGTCGTGGCGCTGCTCCTGCTCCTGTACACCGCCCCCCTGCTCCTGGTCACCGTCGCTCCGGCGGCCGGGCTGTGCGCGTACCTCATGGGGGTCTCGGGGCGTGTGGTGGCGGCGCGGGCGACCGGGGGTCGGGCCTGGCCCGACGCGGCGGCCCACCCGGTTTCGGTCGTGGTGTTCGCGTGGCTGGTGGCGCGCTCCTACCGCGAGCGGCGGCGGGGCCGGCTGGTCTGGCGAGGTCGGAGGGTGCCGTGAACGTGGTCGTGGTGGGCGCGGGCGTCGGCGGGCTGGCGGTGGCCGCGCGCCTGGCCACCGCCGGGCACCGGGTGACGCTGCTGGAGCGGGGCGACGCGGTGGGCGGCAAGCTGGCCCGGTACGCGCGGGACGGCTTCGTCTTCGACACCGGTCCCAGCCTGCTGACGCTGCCGGAGGTCTTCGGCGACCTGGTCGAGCCGGTGCCGCTCGACCCGATCGTGCGTCACCGCTTCCCGGACGGCACGGTGCTCGACTCGTGCCGCGACCCGGACGCCTTCGCCGAGCGGATCGGCGCGGCACTCGGCCCCACCGCGGCCGCCGAGTGGCCCGCCCTGTGGCGGCGGGCGGCCCGGATCTGGGGCGCCTCCTGGCGGCACGTGCTCCGCACCGAACTCGCCGGGCCGCTGGCGACGGCCCGGCTGGCGTGGCGGCTGCCCGACCTCTGGGCGATCCGCCCCGGGCAGACGCTACGCGGGGTGGGGGTACGCGACCCGCGGCTGCGGATGTTCGTCGACCGGTACGCCACCTACGCGGGCGCCGACCCCCGCCGGGCGCCCGCCGCGCTGCTCGCCGTCGCGTACGCCGAACTCGCCTTCGGCGGCTGGTACCTGCCCGGCGGCCTCGCCACGCTCGCCGACGCGCTGCTGTCGCGGTGCCTGGACCTCGGCGTGGTCGTCCGCACCGGGTCCGCGGTCACCGCCATCGACGCGGCGGGCGGGCGGGTCCACGGGGTACGGGTGAACGGCGCCCGCCTCCCCGCCGACGTGGTGGTGACCGATGTGGACGCCCGCGACGTGTACCGCGACCTGCTGCCCGCACCGCGGCGGCTGGCCCGGCTCGCCGACCGCAGCCTCTCCGGGTTCGTGCTGCTGCTGGGGATGCGCGGCGAGTCCGGCCTGGCACACCACAACGTGTACTTTCCGGATGACTACGACGCCGAGTTCGACGCGGTCTTCGGCGATCCGGGGCGGGGCGTACGCGCCCGCCCGGCGCCCGACCCGACCGTGTACGTGACGGTGGCCGCCGACCCGCTCGTCCGTCCGGCCGGGCACGAGGCGTGGTTCGTGCTGGTCAATGCGGCGCGGCAGGGCACGGCACCGGACGCGGTGGACTGGCGGCGCCCCGGGCTCGCGGACGCGTACGCCGACCGGATCCTGGAGGTGCTGGAGTCGCGCGGCGTCCCGGTCCGCGACCGCCTGGTCTTCCGCGAGGTGCTGCCGCCCGGCGAGTCGATCTACGGCACGGCCGGGTCGCTGGTCCGGCCGGCCAACCGGGGTCCGGTGGAAGGGCTGTTCCTGGTCGGCGGCTCGGTGCATCCCGGGGGCGGCCTGCCGATGGTCGCGCTGAGCGCCGAGATCGTCGCGACCGCCATCGCCCCCGCCCGCCGCTGACCCCGCCGCGCTGCCGGCCCTTCCACCGGCGGCCCGTCGGCCTGCCCGGCGGTCAGCTCAGCGCAGCGCGCGGTGGAAGGCGGCCAGCAGCTGGAGCAGGCCGACGAAGGCGAGCAGCAGCCACACCGCCGTGACCACCGTGATCGTGCCGGCGGGCAAATCGGGCTGCACCGCCCCCGCCACGCCCGCGATCAGCAGCCCCACGAACGCCACCGAGACCCGCGTCGGCCGCTCCGCCACCGTCACCACGCCGATGTCGCGCATGCCGGCGGCGGTGACCCGGGCGCGCACGTACTCGTGCAGCCAGGACAGCCCGGCGGCCACCACCACCAGCATCGCCGGCGCCCCCACCAGCCAGAACGCGACCAGCCAGGCCGCCTCGCCCAGCCGGTCGGCGACCGAGTCGTACACGTAGCCGATCCGGGTCGCCCGGCCGGAGACCACCGCGGTCGCCCCGTCGGCGCTGTCCGCTATCGCCGCGAGCAGCACGAACACGGCCGCGATGGTGGGCCGGTCGGCGAGCACCGGTACGGAGACCGAGAACACCAGCCCGGCGAACGTGACCCCGGACGGCGGGATGCCGACGCGGGCGAGGCCCGACCCGATCGCGTACGAAATCCGCAGCCAGCCGCGCACCAGCGGACCAGCCTCACGCGGGTCGAACCCGCCGTGCAGCCGGGCCCACGCAACCGCGTACTCGTCCCAGCCCAGCCGCCCTTTCCCCACTTTCGGATCAACCGTCTGAGGGGCCGATCAGACGCGGGCGCCGACTGGAAGGTTCTGCCAGACCTCGCGGGTCGCCGTCGAACGGTTGAGCGTGATGAAGTGGATGCCCGGCACGCCCTCGTCGAGCAGCCGCGCGCACATCTCGCTGCACTGCTCGATGCCGAGCTGGCGCACCGCCTCGGCGTCGTCGGCGATCCGCTCGAAGCGCTCGAGCAGCGCGGGCGGAAACGGCGCACCGGAGAGCTGCTCGGACCGCTCGATCGTGGCCATCCGGGTCACCGGCATGACCCCGGGCACGATCGGCGTGTCGCAGCCCGCGGCGGCCACGCGGTCACGCAGCCGCAGGTAGTCGTCGGCGTCGAAGAACATCTGCGTGATCGCGAAGTCGGCGCCGGCCCGGCACTTGTCGATGAAACGGGCGGTGTCGGTGGCGATGTCGGTCGAGCGGGGGTGCTTGTACGGAAAAGCGGCCACCCCCACGCAGAAGTCACCGGAGTCCTTGAGCAGCCGGACCAGATCCGCCGCGTACGTCACGCCCTCGGGATGGCGCACCCACTCGCCCATCGGGTTGCCCGGGGGGTCGCCCCGCACGGCCAGCACGTTGCGCACGCCCACGCCGGCCAGCCGGCCGATCACGTGGCGCAGCTCGGCGACCGAGTGGTTGACCGCGGTGAGGTGGGCCATCGGCAGCAGCGTGGTCTCGGTGGCGACCCGCTCGGTGACCGAGACGGTGGTGTCGCGGGTCGACCCGCCCGCACCGTAGGTGATCGAGACGAAGGACGGCCGCAGCGGCTCAAGCTCCCGGATGGCCTGCCACAGCAGCGACTGCCCCTCCGGCGTCTTGGGCGGGAAGAACTCGAACGAGAACGTCGGCACCGGGCCGGCGATCAGGTCACCGATCGACGGCTGGGAGCCGCCAGGGAGGACGGAGGGGAGACCGAGTGCCACTCAGAGACTGTATCCGTTGTGCCCGACCCGCAGCCGGACCGTCTCAGAGCGTGGCGGTGACCAGGGCCGGGCGCCCGTACGGATCTTCCGCGCCGGAAAACGTCGTACCCGCGCGGTAAGAGATTGAGCCGCGCGGGTGCCCGCTCCCGGCCCCACGGGGTTGATCGGCCGGGAGCGGCGCCCGAGGGGGTTACGGGGGCGTCCGGCAGCGCCCGGGGGGTTGGGTGCTGCCGGGCGGCCGAGGGGTCCGCACGTGCGTCGAGGAGGTTGTGACACACCCGAAGGGGCTGAGACTCGCCGTGTCCGAGGGACGCACCGCCCAGGATCCGGGCGGCACGCCATCACCATCCACCGCGCCCGGTTCGCTGGGCGCCCTGTTGGCCGCGCTCCGGCTGGCGCGCGGCTGGTCGCAGCTGCGCGTCGCGGAGCAGCTCACCGCCGCCGCCGGCCTGCACACGGTCAGCCGGCACGAGGTCAGCCGCTGGGAGCGCGGCGAGCGGGTTCCCGGCGACTTCTGGCTGGGCTGGCTCGCGGTCGTGCTCGACGTGCCCGGGGGCGAGCTCACGGTCGCCGCCGAGGGGTCACGCCGGGGTCCCGCCCGGCGCACCGCGCCCGCGCCGCCGCCGGTCGCCGGCCAGGCCGACCTGCTCCAGCTCGCCCACGCGTGGCTCGCCGACCCCGCCGGCTCGTTCGGGCGCGGCGCCCGCGCCGGCGGTGCCGTCCCCACGCCCCGGTCCGCCGGGAGCCCGGATCGGCCGGCGCGGCCCGGCGGCCGTCCACTTCGCTCCGGTGAGCCGGCGGTCAGGCGGGGCGAGCGGCGGCCCGACCCGGCGCCGCCGGGCCGAGCCGGCGCGCGTGACCTGTCCCACCTCGACCTGCTCGCCGCCTGGCTGGCCGGCACACCGGGCGGTGCCGTGGCGGCGGGCGGCCGGCGTGGTGACCCGGCCGACGCCGTCGCCGCGACCGTGGCCGCCCTGCGCCGCCAGGACGACCTGGTGGGCGGGGCCGACCTGGCCGGGCCCGCCGGGCGCGAGCTGGGCGCCGCGCTCGGCCCGCCGGAGGGGGCGCCGGTGAGCCGCCGGCTGCTCGGGCTGGTGGCGGAGGCGGCGCAGCTCACCGGCTGGCTCGCCGCCGACGCGGGCGACGCCGAGGGCGCGCTCACCGCCTACCGCACGGCCCTCGCCGCCGCGGCCGGTGCCGGCGACCGCCCGCTCGCCGCGCACGTCCTCGGCTCGGCCAGCCACCTGCTCGCTGGCCAGGGCGACCCGCGCGGCGCGCTGCTGCTGGCCCGCACCGGCCTGGCCGGCGCCCGCCGCTCGGCCCCGGCCACGCTGCGGGCGTTGCTGCTGCACCGGGTGGCGTTCGCGGCGGCCCTGTGCGGTGAGCGGCGGGCCGCGCACACCGCGCTCGGGCAGGCCGCCACCGCCGCCGCCCGGCGTGACCCGGCGCACGATCCGTCCTGGCTGTACTGGCTGGACGAGGCGGAGCTGGCCGCGCTGACCGGCCGCTGCCTCGCCGCCCTCGGCCGCCCGCTGCGCGCCGAGCCGCTGCTCACCGCGGCCGTGCGCCGCACCGGTCAGCCGCGCACCACCGCGCTGTACGGCGCCTGGCTTGCCCGGGTTTGCCTGGATCTGGGCGAGGTGGAGCGGGCCGGCGAGGTGGCCGGCACCGCGCTGCTCGACGCGGTGCGCTCCGGCTCGGCGCGGGCGGCCGCCGAGGTCACCGGCGTGCGGTCGCGGCTGGCCGCGCACCGCGACGTGCCCGAGGTCCGGCGCTACGCCGAGCTGGCCAGCGCCTGCCGCCCCTATCTGCCCGAAGTTGCACGGAGCGAGTCCCACAGGGCATTGGAGATCAGGAGCGACTAGCGTCGTGATGTGGCAGCAGACGACCCCCTCTCGTCGCCCGTCGACCGCGCCGACCTCCGCACCCGTGTCGACAAGGCGCTCGCCGAGTTCCTCGCGCGGCGGCGCGACTGGCTCGCCACCGTCGATGAGGCGGTGCTCCCGATCGCTGACGCGGTCGAAGACTTCGTGCTCGGCGGGGGCAAGCGCCTGCGCCCCGCGTTCGCCTACTGGGGCTACCGGGCCGCTGGCGGCCTCGACTCCGACCGGGTCGTGGCGACCGTGGCCGCGCTGGAGTTCGTGCAGGCCAGCGCGCTGATCCACGACGACCTGATGGACCGCTCCGACACGCGCCGGGGCGAGCCGGCGATCCACCGGCGGTTCGCCGCCCACCACCGCGCGGCGGGGTGGCGCGGCGACCCCGACGCGTTCGGCGACTCGGCCGCGATCCTGCTCGGCGACCTCTGCCTGGTCTGGTCCGACGAGCTGCTGCACGCGGGCGGGCTGCCGCCGGAGACGCTCGCCCGGGCCCGTCCGGTCTTCGACGAGATGCGCACCGAGGTGACGATCGGGCAATACCTCGACGTCTTCGCCCAGGCCACCGCCCACACCTCGGTCGAGCTGGCCGGCAAGGTCGCCCGGTACAAGGCGGCGAAGTACACGGTGGAGCGTCCGCTGCTGCTCGGCGCCGCGCTGGCCGCCGCACCGCTCACGGTCGAGGACGGCCTGTCGGCGTACGGGCTGCCGCTGGGCGAGGCGTTCCAGCTCCGCGACGACGTGCTCGGCGTGTTCGGCGACCCGGCGCAGACCGGCAAGCCGGCCGGCGACGACCTGCGCGAGGGCAAGCGCACCTACCTGGTGGCGGCGGCCTTCGAGGCGGGCGGCGAGGCGGAGCGCGCGGTGCTGGAGGCGCACCTCGGCGACCCCGCCCTCGACCGGGCCGGCGTGGCGGCGCTGCGCCAGGTGATCACCTCGACCGGCGCGCTCGACCGCACCGAGGCCCGGATCGCCGAGCTGACCACGGTCGCGCTGGAGGCACTGGCGGCGGTCGAGGTCGAGCCCGAGGCGCGCGAGGTGCTCACCGGCCTGGCCGCGGCCGCGACGGCCCGCACGGAGTAGGCCGAGCCCCGCCGACCGCTGCCGGCCGCACGCCCGAGCACCGGGCCGGCGCGGCTCAGAGCATCGGGATCGTGCCGGCGCCGTCTGGCTCCTCGACCGGCCCGACCCCGCGCAGCAGCACGTAGAGCGGCGGCACCCCGGCCGTCGCGCGCGCCCCGATCGCCCCGTCGAAGACCTGGTACGCCTGCTGCCACGCCTTCGGGTCGGTGCGGGCGAGCGTGCCGTAGTGCTCCCAGAGCAGCACGTGCCCGGCACCGGTGAGCCAGGAGAGGTCGCCGAGGCAGTCGGAGAACGCGTTCCAGTTGCGCCCGAACCAGCCGGGAAACGCCAGCTCCTCGGCGCACCGGTCGAAGAGGTCGAGCCGCCCGGTCAGCGCCCGGCCGTCGAGCGGATGCACCGCCCACCCCGCCGCGGCCAGCTCGCGGCGCACGGCACTCGGATGCGCCCGGGACAGCCAGCGGTAGACCCCCGGCGGGCGAACACCGCCGAGGACCGCGACGAGCCGAGTCGTCACCAGGCTCCCCCTCCTGAGCCTCTCCCCCGCGCGACACCGGATCACGGCCCCCCGACCACCGACGCGCGCCTGTTGGCGAAGTGTCCCCGCCGCGCCCCGTCCAGGCAACCCCGCCCGCTGCCCGTCCGGGGGACGGGAACGGGGCGGAAGGCCCTATCCGGGCACGCTCCGGTCACGCGCGCCCCACCAGGACCACAGCGAGAGGGTGAACAGGACCAGCGCGAAGCCGAAGAGCAGGTCCTCCACCGGCGCGTACGCCAGGCGGAGGCCCAGGATGGCGTCGGGGTCGTAGCGGACGATCCCCCGCCCGGTCAGGATGCCGTTGGAGATCAGCTGGAAGAACACGATGATCGGGTACGTCAGCCAGAAGACCCGCCGCCGCAGCAGGCGCGTACGCAGCACGAAGATGTCGACGATCACCGCACCGGCCACGCCCAGCAGCGCCGCCGCCGTGTAGGTCACCGGTCGCCCAGCGTCTTTCGCACGGCCTCGAAGCCGAGCACCGCGCACATCGGCACCACGACGAAGAAGAGCAGCTCGTCGAGGGGGAGCCCACCGGGGAACACGAGACCGGTGGTCTGTGCCGGGTCGAAGGTCCAGTGCCCGGCGGCGATCGCCGCCAGATCCCACAGCACGAACACCACCACGACCGGCGCCAGCGTCAGCAGCAGGCGCCGCCACTGCCGCACCACGCCCACCCGCAGCACCGGCTCCAGCCAGAGCGCGCAGACGAGGCAGCCGGCGAGCACGGCCAGGTAGGTCAGGTGGCGCACGGTCAGAAGCCCAGCGCCTGCGCCCGCCGCTTGACCTCGGTGGCCCGACCGGTGCCGAGAGCATCGGCGGGCACCCCCGGAAGTGTGTCGTCGGGCTCGTAGAGCCACCGCAGGGCCTCTTCGTCGTTGTACCCAGCGTCGTGCAGCAGGGTGAGGACGCCAGGGAGGTGCTTGAGCACAGTGCGGTTGGCCACCAGCTCGGCGGGCACACGCAGCGCGCCGTCCCTGCGCACGGCGAGCAGGGCGCGGTCGCGGATCAGCTGGTTGACCTTGTTGACCGGCAGGTCGATGCGCTCGGCGACCTCCGGCAGGGTCAGCCACGCGGCGGGTCCACCGGAGACCGGTGACGAAGAGGCCGGTGACGAGGAGGCCGGTGCGGAATCGGTCACCCGCTCACCCTGCCACGCCCTACCCGACGCACACCAGCACCCCTGACGTACTCGTACCCTCGCGCGTTACGGCGGCCCCAGCCGGCGGACGTGCCCGTTTTCGGGCGGCGGTGACCCCTGGCCGGCCGCCGGAAGGACCTTGTCGTGAGGAACGTAGGCCGTGAGGTGTCGGGCGCCTGGCGCTCGCTCCGGTACGACCTGTCCCGCCGGTCGGCACGGCCCGCCGCCGCCGACGACGCGCCGACCCAGCTGATCTACCCGGCGTACGAGCCGGCGCACCGCCCGCGGCGGCGGCTGATGGCGGCGACCACGTTCGGCGTGCTCTCGCTGGTGGGCGCGGCCGGCACCTACTTCGCGGTGGTGAACGGCCTGAGCGCGCTGGCGAGCGAGGAGGATGCGCCGCCGGACCGGCTGCCCGCGGTGGTCGGTACCACGTCGCCGAGCCCGACCGCTCGGGGCGTCGCGCCGGTACCCAGCCCGTCGGCGAGCCGGTCCACCGCGCCGCCGCCCACGACGCCGAAGCCGAGCCCCACCGGGCGGGAGGGCATCGGGCGCGCCACGGCGACGCCGACCCCCAGCCCGACCTGTGCCTGCGTGACTCCGCCGGTGCCGAAACCCACGTCGCCGCCGCCGATCACGAAGACTCCGGATCCCTCGCCGACGAGCGCGGATCCGGATCCGACGGGTACCTCCTCGCCCGATCCCACACCCGGACCGAGTGACCCGCCGACCGCAGGTGGATAGGCTCCTGCCACCGGCCGCGCGGAAGACATAGACTGCCTGCCGATGGAGATACAGGTCGCCGACACGCTACTGGGCACGCTGGTCGACGGGCGCTACCGCATCCGCGGTCGGGTCGCCCGCGGCGGCATGGCGACCGTGTACATGGGCGTGGACGAGCGGCTGGAGCGCACGGTCGCTCTCAAGATCATCAACCCCGCCCAGGTACGCGAGACGCGGTTCGTCGAGCGGTTCACCGACGAGGCCAAGACGATCGCCCTGCTCACCCATCCCAACGTGGTCGCCGTCTACGACCAGGGCACGCACGGCGGCCTGCCCTACCTGGTGATGGAGTACGTGCGCGGGCGCACCCTGCGCGACGTGCTCGCCGAGCGCGGCCGGCTCAACCCGGGCGAGGCGCTGGCCATCCTGGAGCAGATGCTCGCCGCCATCGCCGCCGCTCACCGGGCCGGGCTGGTGCACCGCGACGTCAAGCCGGAAAACGTGCTGGTCGCCGAGGCGCCGAGCGGCGGCTCGGGCAACCTTGTCGACAGTGTGGTGAAGGTCGCCGACTTCGGGCTGGCCCGTGCGGTCGAGGCGAGCGCCGACGACGAGGTCGGCGGCCAGCTGATGGCCACGGTGGCCTACGTGGCGCCGGAGCTGGTCACCAACGGTCACGCCGACGCCCGCACCGACGTCTACTCCGCCGGCATCGTGCTCTTCGAGATGCTGACCGGCCGCGTGCCGTACGACGGCGACAAGCCGGTGGAGGTCGCCTGGCAGCACGTCGACCGCGACGTGCCGCCGCCCTCCTCGATCGTGCACAACCTGCCCGAGGCGCTCGACGACCTGGTCGCCCGGGCCACGCGGCGCGACCCGGGCGCCCGCCCGACCGACGCCGGCGCGCTGCTCGCCGAGGTGCAGCAGGTCCGCGACGACCTGGGCAACTCGGCCAACGCGAGCACCGCCGTCCTGCGCCAGGTGGCCCAGCCCACACAGGTCATCGCCCCGGTCTCGCCGATCGACCGGCCGGCGTGGGCGCGGCTGCCGGAGCAGAAGCCGCCGGTGACGGGCCGCCGCCGGGCCGCGCCGCCGCCCCCGGAGGGCCTCGGCGAGCGGCTGGGCAGCCTGCGTCTGCGGCTGCTCGGCGACCCGCGGGCCCGCCTCGCGGTGGTGGCCGCCGCGGCGGTCCTGCTGCTGCTCGCCGTGGTCGGCATCTGGTGGGCCGGCTTCGGTCGCTACACCGTCGCCCCGGAGCTGGTCAGCATGACCAAGACCGAGGCGGAGGCGCAGGCCGCCAGTGGCGGCTTCTCGGTCAGGTACGCGGATCCGCGCTACCACGAGGAGATCGCCCAAGACGTGGTCCTCGTCCAGGACCCGCCGTCGACCGCCCGCATCGTCAAGGGCGGCACGATCACGCTGACCCTCTCGCTCGGCCCGGAGCGCTACGAGGTGCCCGACGTGGTCGGCAAGGACCTCGCCCAGGCAAAGGTCGACCTGGAGGGCGCCAAGCTGGTCGTCAAGGAGGCTCCGGCGAGGTTCGACGACCGGCTCCCCGCCGGCATCGTCCTGTCGGTCGACCCCAAGCCGGGCACACCGCTCAAGCCCGGCACGACGGTCACCCTGACCGCCAGCAAGGGACGCGCGCCGATCACGGTGCCCGAGGTCGTCGGCAAGAACATCAACGACGCCCGCGCCGAGCTCCAGGCGCTCGGCCTGGTGGTCGTCGAGCAGTACAAGGACGACAACCGGGCCAAGGACCAGGTGATCGCGCAGACCCCGGCCAGCGGCTCGGGCGTCGAGCAGGGCGCCGAGATCAAGCTCGAGGTCAGCAAGGGCCCGCCGCAGGTCATCGTCGCCCGGGTCGTCGAGCTCCCCTGCCAGCAGGGCAAACAGGTGCTGGAGGGCCAGGGCCTGCGGGTCCGCGTCGACTTCAACCCCAACGGCACCGTGGGGATCCAGAACCCGCCGGAGAACACGCCGGTGGATCCGGGCACCGAGGTCGTCATTGGCTGCTTCTGAGGCCGCCCGTCGACGGTCCGCGCCCGGCAGGGCCGCCAAGCGACCGGCAACCACATCCGCGCCCGGCCGAGCCGCCAAGCCGGCAGCCACGGTCGCGCCCGGCACCACCGCCAAGCGGCCGGTCGGCTCGCACACCCCCACCGCGGGCGGCCTGGCGAAGGCGGCCCTGCCGTACGTGGACGGTGCCGAGTCCGAGGTCGCCCAGGTCTACGTCTCCAACTCGCGGGGCTGGGCGCTGCCGCCCGGTGACCCGGCGCAGGACGAGGCGTTCCTGGCCGGATGCGCCGAGCGCGGGCTCGCCGCGTACATCCACGCGTCGCTGCTGGTCAACCTCGGTTCGCCGACACCGGCCACGGTCGAGCGGTCGGTCGCCACGCTCGCGCACGCCCTGACGCGGGGCGCGGCGATCGGTGCCGCCGGGGTCGTCTTCCACGCCGGCAGCGCGGTCGACGAGGGGTACGCCGGCGTCGCCATGAAGCAGGTACGCGAGGCGCTGCTCCCCCTGCTCGACCGCGCCGCGGCGACCGGCGGGCCGAAGCTGCTCGTGGAGCCCACTGCGGGCGGCGGGCGGTCGCTGGCCTCGCGCGTGGAGCACCTGGCGCCCTACCTCGACGCGGTCGAGCGCCATCCCTGGCTGGGCGTCTGCTTCGACACCTGCCACGCCTGGGCGGCCGGAGAAGACCTGGCCACGCCGGGCGGCATGTCGGCGACGCTGGACGCGCTGGTGGCGGCGGTGGGCCCGGACCGGCTGTGGCTCGTACACGCCAACGACTCCCGCGACCCGTGCGGCTCGACCCGCGACCGGCACGAGACGATCGGCAAGGGCATGATCGGCGAGGCCGCGTTCGGCGAGCTGATGCGGCATCCGGCGACGGCTGGCGTACCCGTGGTGGTGGAAACGCCCACCGAGGGATTTGTGGGTCATGCGTCGGACATTGCCGCCCTGAAACGGCTACGGCCTCTTGCGTGACCTGGAGTTTTAGGGCAACCTTACTGAGGCCAGGCTAACCACAGTAGGGGCTTTCGATGTACGTCTGCATCTGCGCACGCGTCCGCGAGGGCGAGGTCCGCGCAGCCATCCGGCTGGGGGCCCGCTGCGAGGAGTCGGTGGGCGACGCGTGCGGCGCCGGCACCGGTTGTGGCACCTGCCTGGACCGCATCTGTGACCTGATCGACGAGGAGAACTCCGCCGACACGTTGCTCCCACTAGCCGCCTGACCTGCGCAACGGCGTAGGCTCACCCCCACACGTACATCCTGTGAGGGGTCTTTCGGCATGCAAGGCGACGCTCGCGTCATCGAGTTTCTCAACGAGCAACTGACTGCGGAGTTGACCGCGATCAATCAGTACTTCCTGCACGCGAAGATGCAGGAGAACTGGGGCTACACCAAGCTCGCCAAGTTCACGAAGCACGAGTCGATCGACGAGATGCGGCACGCCGAGGTGCTGACCGACCGCATTCTCTTCCTCGACGGCCTGCCCAACTACCAGAAGCTCTTCGCGCTCCGGATCGGCGAGACGGTCAAGGAGCAGTTCGAGTGCGACATGAAGATCGAGCTGGAGGCGGTCGATCGGCTGCGTCGCGGCATCGAGTACATGCGGTCGATCGGCGACATCACCTCGGCCAAGATCTTCGAGGACATCCTCGAGGACGAGGAGCACCACGTCGACTACCTCGAGACCCAGCTCGGCCTGATCGAGAAGCTGGGCGAGGCGCTCTACCTGCAAAACGTGACAGAGCACCCCGACCCGTCGTAGCTCAGCCCCGCCCGAGCCGCGCGGCGTAGGCGTCGCGCAGCTCCTCCCAGCCGTACTTCTTGGCTTCCTCCCCGACGATGGCCCCGAGCGGCCGACCGACGAGCAGCCACTCGGCCACGTCGAGGCAGATGTGCCAGCCCGCCGCGACCATCGGCATCCAGGTGCGATCCGCAGGTAAGCTCGGGCCGTGACCCGCATCGAGGTACACGCCGCGCACGCGTCACGGTGGGACGACCTGGTCACTGTTCGGACCCCGCAGGGCCCACTCGGGCTGCTGGTGCATGTGGTTCCGGATGCGGGGGTCGTGAAACCGCGGAGGGTGCGGCCGCGGGAGCGGCGGTCTGGACCGCGACGCACATCGCGGTAGCCCGGATCTGTCTCTTGGAACCGACGCCTAGCCCTTGAGGATCCGGGTCAGCACCTCGATCGCGCGGTCGATGGCCGGGTCGTCGAGGTCGAGGTGGGTGACCAGGCGGGCGACCCGCGGCCCCAGCACCGAGACCAGCACGCCCTCGGCCCGCGCCGCCGCGCCCAGGGCCGGCGCGTCGATGGCGGCGTGGGTGAGGTCGAGGGCCACGATGTTGGTGCGGACGGTGCCCGCAAGCACGCCGAACGGCGCCAGCGACTCGCCCAGGCGCGCGGCCCGGGCGTGGTCGTCGGCAAGGCGGTCGATGTGGTGGGCGATCGCGTACCGGCCGGCGGCGGCCAGCACGCCGGCCTGCCGCATGCCGCCGCCCAGTCGCTTGCGGATGACCCGTCCCTCGGCGATCCGCTCGGCGCTCCCCACCACGAGCGAGCCCACCGGCGCGCCGAGGCCCTTGGAGAGGCAGACCGAGAGCGTGTCGAAGAGCGCGCCGTACGTCGCGAGGGGCACGCCCTCGGCCACATGGGCGTTCCAGACGCGGGCGCCGTCGCAGTGCAGCGCGAGCCCGGCGGTGTCGGCGACCTCGCGCAGCCGCTGGAGCGTGGCCAGCGGGATGACCTCGCCGCCCCGCCGGTTGTGGGTCTGCTCGACCGCGATGGCGCGGGTCGGCACGGCGTGGAAGCCGTCCGGGCGGATCATCGCGGCCACCACGTCGGGGTCGATCGCCCCGCCCGCCGGCGGCCAGGTGCGGGTGGAAATGCCGCCCAGCGCGGCGGCGGCGCCCACCTCGTACGTCACCACGTGCGCGTCGGCGTCGCAGAGCAGCTCGCTGGCCCGGGGCGTGACGAGCTGGAGCGCGATCTGGTTGGCCATCGAGCCGGTCGGCGCGAAGAGTGCGGCCTCGTGCCCGAAGAGCGCGGCGACCTCGGCCTCCAGCGCGCTGACCGTCGGGTCTTCGCCGTAGACGTCGTCGCCCAGCTCGGCCTCGGTGATGGCCCGCCACATGCCCGGCGTGGGCTTGGTGACCGTGTCGGAGCGCAGGTCGACCGGGGCTGCCTCAGCCACGCAGCATCTCCGCCACCAGGAAGGCCAGCTCCAGCGACTGCTGCGTGTTGAGGCGCGGGTCGCAGGCGGTCTCGTACCGGTCGGGCAGGTGCACGTCTTCGATCGCCTGCGCGCCGCCGAGGCACTCGGTGACGTCTTCCCCGGTCAGCTCGATGTGCAGCCCGCCGGGGTGCGTGTGCAGGTTGCGGTGCACCTCGAAGTAGCCGAGCACCTCGTCGATGATCCGGTCGAAGTGGCGAGTCTTGTAGCCGTTGGACGACTCGATGGTGTTGCCGTGCATCGGGTCGCACTGCCAGACCACCTTGGCACCGCTCGCGGTCACCTTTTCCACGATCGGCGGGAGCGTGTCGCGCACCTTGTGGTTGCCCATCCGGGCGACCAGCGTGAGGCGGCCGGGGATGTTGTCCGGGTTGAGCTTTTCGCACAGCTCGATCGCCTGCTCGGGCGTGGTGGTGGGGCCGATCTTGACGCCGATCGGGTTGGCCAGCCGGGAGATGAAGTCGATGTGCGCCCCGTCGATCTGCCGCGTGCGCTCGCCGACCCACAGGAAGTGCCCGGAGAGCCCGTACGCCTTGCCGCTGGCGACCCGGGTCAGCGCCCGGTCGTACTCCAGCGCCAGCGCCTCGTGGGAGCAGTAGAGCGTGACCGTGCGCAGCGCGTCTTCGTCGGTCATGCCACACGCCTGGATGAACGCCAGCGCCCGGTCGATCTCGCGGGCGATCGCCTCGTAGCGCTCACCGGCCGGCGAGGAGCGCACGAACCCCTTGTTCCAGTCGTGCACGGCGTGCAGGTCGGCGAGGCCGCCGTTGAGGTAAGCCCGGAGCATGTTCATCGCGGCGGCGGAGTTGGCGTAGGCCCGGATCATCCGCTGGGGGTCGGCGACCCGCGCCTCGGGAGTGGCCTCCAGCGAGTTGATCATGTCGCCCCGGTAGGCCGGCAGGCCGAGCGCGTCGGTGAGCGCGGAGCGGGGCTTGGTGTACTGCCCGGCGACGCGGGCCACCTTCACCACGGGGAGTGACGCCCCATATGTGAGCACGACCGCCATCTGGAGCAGCGTGCGCGCGTTGGCGGAGAGGTGGCTGTCGGTGTTGTCGGAGAACGTCTCCGCGCAGTCGCCCCCCTGAAGCAGGAACGCCTCGCCGGCCGCCACCAGCGCCAGCCGCTCGCGCAACTGGTCGACCTCGTAGGGCGCGACGATCGGCGGCACGCTGTCGAGCACCGCGCACACCTCGTCGACCACCGCGGTGTCCGGCCACGGCGGCGTCTGCGCCCGGGGCAACGTCCGCCAGTGATCAAGGCCCAGCGCCCTGACCTCGGGAGAATCGTCGGTCGGGCGTCCGATCTCGAGCCCGGGGTTACGCACCTGGTGCCACTCCTGACGCATGTCAGAGAGCCTACGGTGCCCGGGGCGGGGCGTGGGAGTGACCCGCCTCCCACGCCCCGAACACTCCAGCGTTATTGAATGGTTTCACGCTCCAGAGCACCATCTGCCACGATCACCCGGTACCGCCGACGGAGCGACTTCCCTGCCCGGATGACCAGCGGCCGCTCCCAGGCGAGCGCGGCGCAGACGCCCGGATAGTCGGCCGCCCGCACGAACCAGCGATCATCGTCCTCGATGCCCGAGAAGATCAGCGTGTATCCCTCGCCGCGCACCGCCAGCCACGGGTCGCCGCTGCCGTTGCACTTCTCCTCGCCTTCCACAGTGGACGTGAACAGCTCCGGCTCGCCCGGGGTCAGTCGCCAGAAGAAGCCGCCGTAGCCCGCGCCGCCGGGTCGCCCGTTCGTCGCCGGGCTGCCGAGGGTCACGTCACGCTCCGCCGGAGCCGTCAACGAGAACGCGAACGACAGCGCCCATCCCCGCGGCGCCGGCTCCGCCTCGATCAGCCGTTCCTCGATCAACAGGGTCTCGCCCGCCGGGTCGAGCCACCGCAACCGCTCGGCCAGCCGCGACTCGCCCCGCTCCAGCCACGCGTCGTGGACGATCCGTCCGTGGTCGTCGAGCCAGGTGTAGCCGGCGTCCCGCACGTACGTACGCCCGCCCCACAGGTTGGTGCCGTCGACGTCCTGCATCGCCACGCTCACGCCCAGGTGCCAACGGTGGTCCTCGGGCAGCACGTCGGTGAGGGTCACCCCGCCGAGCGTGCGGACCGGATGCAGGTACGGGCGGGGTCCATGCTTCGGGTCGATCTCCGGCTCCACGACGTACTCCGCGACCGACCGTCCGGCCACCTGCAAATCCACCATTTCGGCCCCTCTGGAAAGCGCTTGCCTATATTCATGGCACACTACGGTGTGGGGAGGCAAGCGGGCAGAGGGGAGCCGACGAGTGGCGGGACCAGCGGTGAGCATCCGCGACGTGGCCAACCACGCGGGGGTCTCCGTCGGCACGGTGTCCAATGTGCTCAACCGCCCCGACATCGTGGCGAACGCGACGCGCTCCCGTGTGCTGGCGGCGATCAGCGAGCTGGGCTTCGTCCCCAACGACGCCGCCCGC